>SXPJ01000050.1 GCA_005776395.1 Bdellovibrionales bacterium
CGTAAACCTATTCAACAGCTTGAAGACCGCAAAGCTGTCATTGAATCCAAAGTTAACTTACTCACCGACTTAACATCAAAAGTTGATAGCCTTAAGCAAAGCTTACCTGCTATAGGTAGTCCCTTTGCCATTAGAGAACTTTCTCTTACTAGCGACGATGAAAAAATTATCTCTGGTAGCGCTGACAAAAGTATTGCGGACAAAGGTAAACACAGCCTTGAAGTTCTACAATTGGCAGGTTCAGCTTCGGCTCTATCCAATTCTCTTCCCGATAAGTCAGAAACCAAAATTGGAACTGGCTATATTACTTTTACCAACAAATCGGGGGAGAACCAGGAAATATTTATCGATGATGACAACTCAACTCTAGAGGGAGTTGCCTCTGTCATTAATTCTTCTGGAACAGGTCTCAAAGCTAGCGTAGTAAATGACAATGCAGGTGAAGAACCTGCCTATCGTTTACTTCTACGAGCTGAGGGAGTTGGAACTCAAAGCGATATTAAATTTCCCGAGTTCTATTTTTCAGGTGGAGAAGAAGAATTATTTCTGGAATCTACTAAAGAAGCCAATAATGCAATTGTTCGATATCAAGGCTTCGAAATTCAAAGTCCTACCAATGAGTTAAAAGATATTATCTCTGGAGCCACCCTTAACTTAAAAGGAATTACTGAACCCGGCAGACCTCTTACAATTTCAATCGAACAGGATCTCCCCAAGACTGTCACTAAGATGAAAGATGTAGTGGATAAGATT
Organism: Bdellovibrionales bacterium; assembly: GCA_005776395.1. Classification (GTDB taxonomy): domain Bacteria; phylum Bdellovibrionota; class FAC87; order UBA2466; family UBA2466; genus UBA2466. The sequence goes on from SXPJ01000050.1 coordinate 754, forward strand.
AATGAAGTTTTTACATTTATTCAGGGCCAGAACAAAATGGATGAAAAAACAGACACCTCCAAAACCCTGGGGGGTGATTACGGAATTCGACTCTCTGAAGATCGTTTAAGAAGCGCTCTTCAACAAAACCTATTAAACGATCCCAGTAGAAAATACCGATCTTTAGGTGATCTTGGTATTCAGTTCAACAAACAAGGCACATTAACTTTTGATGAAAAGAAGTTTCAAACTGTTCTAGAAGCCAATTTTGATGATGTAGTAACTCTTATGGCAGGAGATGGAGAAACAAAAGGTATTATGCCCGCAGTTATTACTGCGGTTAACTCCATCTCAAGTACTGGAGGAGGAGTTCTAAGCAACCAACTCCAAAACTTCAACAGCCAGATTAGAAGCATCGACAAAAATATTAATACGAAGGAAAAACAGGTCGAAAGACGAGCTGAAGCTCTAAAAAACCAACTTGCAGCAGCACAAAGTGCTCTTAACTCGATGAAAAGCCAATCTAGTCACTTTCAAGGCCCAGCAGGCGGTTAACATAGGTTAACTAATTAGTACTATATCGGAGACTAAACTATGAATCCATCTAACAAAAAAAATGCATATCAAAAAACTCTTAAATCTTACAGAAACACCGAGATTCTAACCGCTAACAAAGAGGCCATACTACTTCTGCTCTATGAAGGCGCTGTTCGTTTTTTAAAGCAAGCTATCCAAGCTATTGAAAAGAAAGATATCTCGGAAAAATCACGATTAATTGGAAGGGTTCAAGACATTATCAATGAACTAAAAGCTACACTTAATCATAAAGAGGGGGGTGAGCTACCCGCTTCTCTTGAGTCTCTTTACAACTTTATTACCGATAGACTTATTTCCGCTAATCAAGACAATAGCGTAGAGAAATTAAATGAGGCATTGGGAATTATTGTGACTTTACAAGAGGCATGGCAACAGGCCGTATCTTCAGTAAAAAATGAAAATAAAGTTTCAGAAACACGCTAAGGGAGAAAATCATGGAAGAGATCATTCAATATTTAGAAATGAAGAATAAGTACTATGCGAAGTTTTTTTCCATTAGTACAAAATTCCTTGAGGAGACCAATAATGATCATTGGGATAACTTAAATTTCTTTGTGGAAAACAGAGAACGATTACTTAATATCATTCGTTCTCTTGATCAAAAAATTGCTAGAGCCTTTAAAGAATCGGCAACTACCGAAGAGGAAATGAATAGCTACCGAAAGACCCTAAAAGGCCTTTTCGATCATAAGAAGCATCTTGGCGATCAAATCATTGCAATTGATCTTCAATTGATTTCAAAAATTGACGCCATGAAAACTCAAACGATTAAAAAGCTAAAATCCACCCTTAAAACCCATCATCACATTGATAGCTTTGAACGCTCTTCACAGTCTAAAAAACGTCGAGTTAAAGACGCGTAGCATTTATTTGGGTTTTTAACCTTTATAAAAGTCAAAACTTTGTCGCTTTGTTTGGGCTTTGACGTAATTTAATAGCCCAAACATTTCCAAGTACTAATCACCACTCATTTCTTTAAAATTCAGTCATGGCATAGCCCTTGCTCTTAGATGGGAATTGCCATGGCTAAAGAAATCACAACCGAAATAAAACAGTCCCCCTTTTTCAATGTACTCTCAGATGCTGAAAGTATTCAGGTGAGAGAGGTTGTTCCCTCGACTCAACCCACAATTATTGCTTCCGTAGAGGAAGCTATTAAAAATTTTGAACAGGTTAACTCCCCCCAAGAAACCCGAAGCTTTTTGGTAACGATAAAAAAGTCACCCGCTCAAAGTACTCCAATAAAATCTTCGTTAAATGAAATTACTAATGAGCTTCTTTCAGTTCTAAATAAGGCAGACCTTCTTCTGAAAAATGAGGACTATCTACTTGCCAGAAATCTTTATTCTTATGCTTTAAAGAAAGAGATTAAAAATCCTGCAGCATTAAAGGGGCTAGGAATATGTCTATTTAGTTTAGGAGATACTACCGCTGCAAAAAAATGTTTTAACGCACTCATAGAAGTTCATTCTTATCTTGAGGGTCATGCACTTCTAGGAATTTGCCTAGTCAAAGAAAACAATGATCTTAATGCCTATGATGCCTTCTGCAAAATTAAAGATTTCACAAAAATGCCTGCCGATCTTAGATTCAACTTTCACAAAGAGTTTGGTAACTGTTTGACCAGATTAGAGAGATTTAATGAAGCCTCTGAGAGCTATCATCAGGCCCTTTCCCTCAACCCAAGATCTCATATTATCCTCATTAATCTAGGAACACTGGAAATTCAGCGTAAAAGATATGAGAAAGCCACTCGTTACTTCCAGCAGGCGATAGACTTTTGTCACACTGCCGCTAAAGCTTACTGTGGAATCGGTATTGTGGCACAACTGACTGGGGAAAATGATATTGCGGAACTCTATTTCCAAAAAGCACTGGATATAGACAACTTAAATTCTGTAGCTCTACATCAGCTCTATGCCTTGTCAGATAGCGATTCTGATTGGCGTTCATTAAGGCTTCGAATAGTACAGGCGCTAATCAAAGATCCTGCTAATTTGGATAACCGCTTTCTTTTAGCTGCAACTTTATTGAAACAAAATGATTGGTCAGGTTGTGAGAGCGAACTCAATATTATTTTAATGAAAGCACCGAATTACTCCAAAGCAAGACTTTTAAGAGAAGAGCTAAGCCTACATCGTCACCCTCAAGGAGGTAAATTATGATTAAATTACGACTAGATGATTCTGTGTGTGCTTTAACGGAAGATAATGAAAATAAGGTGGCAGATGCCATTACCAAAGTATTAAGTACTATTCCTCCGCATAGAATTGTAACCCGACTTAATGTAAATGGAACTCGATTTTCTTCTCAAACTCAGAGCCAAATTCTAGAAGAGAGTATCGAATCTTCTCACGACATCGAAATACAAACTGCAGATAAGGCCATCTGGGCAGCTACTGGTTATGACATTGCTATTTCCTGCATCGAAAGAGTTCAAAAAAGTATTATTCGATCTGCAGAGCTTTTTCGTGAATCCGATAAGCTCAATGCAAATCGATTGTTCGTTCAATGTATTGAAGGACTAGAGCGTTTTATTGAGGCTATAACTATCACAAAAGTCGCCGTAAATTTAGATTTTTCCAAAACCTCGATCGATGGAATTTCTCTATCACAAATTGAAACCGATCTTCAGCAGATTCTAAAATCGGTATTTACTTTTCAACAAGAGGAAGATTATCAGGGCTTAGCAGATAAAATCGAGTATGAACTCCTTACCAATCTGTCCAATTGGTGCCAAGCTTTAAAGTTTCTCAGATCTCAACAAAATGCTAACGCTTAATACCTGGCCCACTTGGCTGTACCTATTTGCAAAAAAACGGGTCCAGTTTGTCGTGCCGAATTCAATAAAACTCAAGTATTTGAATCGACAAACTGAAAGAGCTGTATCTTAACGAAGGCAAAGATTTACCTTTAAGAAGTCTTTACCCATGTAGCTCGCGAATGAATAATTGAAATCTAAAAGACTAGTAACGCAAGCTAAACCCATCTTTTTTGCAAATAGGTGTAACGTAGTGATCCAGATATTAACGCTTAATACTTACCTAACCAGGTAAGTCACATCTATTCGACTGCCCTCAGGTGGTGTTTCATTAAATATAATCTCTTGGGTTGCACTATCAAAAGTCCAGGTTATCCCTTGAATCTCTTCACCGTTAAGAGAAACCACAACTCTCAAGGTGTTCTCTTGAATTGGAACATCAAGTTTAAAACGTCTTGGTAACTCATTGACTCTTAAACCATTCAGGCTAATTTTTTCAGAGAAGGCTCCACAAATTCCTGCGTTATCCCCTTTTAATATGGAAGCTAGTTGAAAGAAGCGATCTTGGAAATTTGATCTATCAATATCCGCATTATATAAAGTTACACATCGAGTGCTCGTATCGATGATTTGACCTGATATCAGTTTTTCATAATTAATAGAGTAAACTCTTAGTAAGTCTGGATTGTTATCCTTCAAAGAAAGGAATTTTCTAGCATAATAAGTAACCGCTGATTCAGAGGTTGGAACTGCAGAATGGTCATCTGAATCAGATAAGAAAACAAGAACTAAAGGCACATTAGCTCTCGGCTTAAATCCAGAACTTAAAGCGAGCGTCGCAGCTTCAAATGCTTTATTTAAACCGCTTGTTCTACCGTTAAAAGCAACTTGTGTTAATAATGAAGAGAACAGAGACACTCTTTGGTTTAAAGTTCCCATGCTTTTCTTTAGAATAATAGGACTAGAGACTGGGTGAAGTCTTCCTTGGGCAATCAGCATATCAGCCGTAATAAACCCCATTTGATAGCTCGATGTCGAACCATCTAATCTTACAAAAAACTTTTTAGCCTCTTCAATAATATTGGCTCTACCAGAAGCATTATAAAATTGAGAACGATCATCCAAGACCCACAAAATATCCAGTAATGGGGGGTTATAATCTTGAGTAAAACTGATAGAGGAGTTCTGTTGTAATAGTTGGGTCTTATCAGCACAGGCCGATAATCCTAACAACACAACTCCAATGAAACTAATAAACACAGAAATTCGAGTCGTTTTTAATAGTCTTTGCATAAATTCTCTTTAAGTCACTTGCTCAAGGCAAGGCCCACTCTCTCAGCGCGCGATATTTGCAAGCTCAAAGCCAGCTTAATCAGAATAGATAATTAGCTGAAACTACAAGAACACTCTAACGAAGATTGAACTGACTAACTTTAGTCGAGGTGTGCAAGTTAACGACATGGATGACAATTATGGGCTTTGCCTTAGCTCAGACAACCATTGAGTCACTTCAGCCACTTTTTCTTGAGAACGATAGGGATCCCACCCATCTATTAGAAAAGATTCAGGTCTACCTGCCGAAGATAAAAATCTTTCAAAATATTGAATTGCAACCCCTGAATTCTGGGAGCTCATCATAGTTCGCCCCAAACCGTACCAAACAATAGGATGGGGCGGACTGTGTTTAAAGGCTTCATTAATCTGCAAGAGAAGAGATCCTCCCTCTTTATTTTGACCCTTCTCAATCAGAGCCATTGCAGAGGCGATTTTTTGTCTAGGAGAAATGTGCGCCTTAACTTGCAGTTCAAACCAATGTAAGACCTCAGAATAATCTTTAAAGTAGTATTGGCTTTCTAATAGATTTTCGGTCCAGCTTTTACTCACTTGAGCTACTTCTTTAGTAGACTTTAGAGTTTCATAAAACTTACTAAAAAGACCTAACTGTTTTTCACATTTTGCCTTAGCTTCTAAAATCCGCAAATTACCCTTTTCGAAATTATTAGCTTGATTCAATACAACTAAGGCTTGAGAAAAATCCTGGAGTTTAATTTTGGCAAGAGATTGAAAGTAAAAGCTCTGAGAATCATCCCTGACAAAACGATTCTGCATTTCATTCAGTTGTTGATAAAGCCTTCTGTAATTAGATGGAGAAATTACATGTTGATGTTTATTAAGAAAATCGAGAATCGTTTTTTGAGCGGCTTCATGCCCTTCAAGAAGAAGTTCAAGTTCTGACACCTTCAGTACAGCTTCAACCGAATGGGGCTGACTCTTATAGACCTCTCTCCAAAGTGCTAAGGCCTGATTAAAATCATACTTGGAATAATAGTATTCGGCAGCAATAGATAAGGATGGGGTTACTCTAGCTACTGAGGCAAAAACCTCAAAGCTTAAAAAGACCCCTACCAACCCAATAAATAATTGCACTTCCTAACAGCTCCCCCTTTAGACATCTAAAACTTCAAACTCACCGTAGTTCTAAAGCCAAAAACGGTATAGGTTGTATCCATTGCCATGGCGGAAAGAACACCCTTTCCAGGAAATAAAACCCCTACGTTAACACCTAGATCAAAGTTCTTATAAACACTGTAGTCGGTGCCCAAATCAATTTCAGTTCCTAAGGTACGATTCTCACCGGTTTGTACTGAGGCCTTCTGAGCATAAACCACCTCAAGCCCTGAGGCCAATGAAGGGGACCAATCGATTCTTAGCCCCGGTCTAAAGAAATAGACCCCTGAGAAGGCATCTTCATTTCCGTAAACCACCATACTGCCATTGCCCACTTTTCCAGGCGAAGCACTTACACTAGCGTATTTCCCCAAAAGCTCTCGACCTAAAATAAAACCGGCCCGACGATTAGGATGAAGCGATACAAATCCTGTCAGCTCTTCATTATTTAGATTGGAATCACCACTCGCATACAAGAACTCTATAAAGCCTTTTACTTTGTGATATTCGTAGGTCGCGTTTAATGTAGCCGCTACAGCATTAAGATTAGCGTTCTTACTAAGGGCATTTTTGTAATTATTGGCCTCTCCGGTCATCCAGTTGACCTCGCCCCCTAAGGTGAAATAGCTCACCGTTTTTCTTAAGTAGATATCGACCACGTTATTATTGAGTGGATATGGGGTGTGTAAAGCAAGAGGACTATTCGATGGATAGCTATTAGGATTCCCATTTTCTAACTCAGCCCCTTGAGAGTTGGATCGAGTCTGCTTTTCGTAAATGAGCCCCCCCTCAACATCGGCCTCTGGATTGTCGTATTGAAGATAGAAGGTAAAAAAATCGGCGTCATTTTTATGACCCCAGACCGATTTTTTACGGGGTTTAGAGTAGGCCAAAGCACCCACAATATGACCCAAATGGAGTCGATACTCTAGTCTATCTAAAGTGGTTCCAAAATCATCCCAAATTCCACCGGAATCCCAGAGAAGTCCATAGCCCCAAGAGAAAGGCATACGACCTAAACGAACCACTCCGAAATCGGAGCTCCACTCAAGCCATGCTCGATTAAGAACAAGCGCAGTCGTTGCGGTATCCCCGTAAACAAAACCACCCATCCCGGTACCAAGAGGTGTGGTCATTGGAGGTGTAATACTGGGCGACTCAAGCAGTGACCACTGAGATCTCACACTGAAATGATCATCCACAATAAAATTGGGATCTACTAAGAATCTACCGCGGATAACCTGTTTCTTGGAAAAGTCTCCTCCATCGCCCTGGCTTAGATTGGTAAAGTAGTTCCCCTCTGTTCTGAAATTCCCACCAAAGTTAACGGAAACAGAAAAAGCTTGAAGAGAAAAAATAAAACCCAAGCTACAGAGTTTAAGGATTAAATGATTCACGGGCCGATTGTTCATGTGCTTATTTACCTTTTTTATTCAGCTGTTAGTAATACGAAACATCAAAACGATTTAAGATAACTTTATCCCCCTCGTTTTTGCAATTCTTCTTCTAAATATTTCTGATAAAGCGTATCCCACTGAGGGCTTTTTTCGACTGGAGCATTTTTTTGAGACAAGATCCTCTGCCTAACTGCGTCAGCAGCCCCTTTTAAATGGCCTAGATGCAGGTTGGAAATCTTGTGAGCTTCACGAATCGCCGATTCTTTATTCGGAAAAGTGACCAACCCCTCTTTTTCCAATCCATTCATTATTAAATGAACAATATGGCTCATTTTTTCATCTGAAATCATAGAGTCACCTTACACAATTACATTCTTTTCTTTGATAAGCTGTTTTTTGATCATCTCAAACATCTTTTCCCGATCAATTTGATCCCCTTTAACCCCAAGTTTTCTCAAATTTTCAGCTAAAATTCGTTCAGCTTGTAGATTAATGTCACCTTCAACCTTCAGCTCCTTAATAAAAATTTCCTGCATCCGATTTAATATTTCGGAATCGCTTTTCTTGGGGGTGATTAACTGCTTTGAACGAAGTCCCACCCATAGTTTTTGACAAAGTAATTTAACTTGAGATTCTTTAAGTCGCATCGGCGTTAGAGTAACCAAGGCTCTTTGCCCTTGCAATCAGGAATTATTGGATTTACTTAAAATAACAGTGCGTTATTGTTTAACTATAAAACAGAAATTGAACTTTTATCTAGTTGCCCTTGCAGTGGCAGCCCGAGTAGTTTGAAATTTAATCATGAAAAAATTTTTGGGAACTTTTTCGATGTTATCGCCCAAAGCGCTGGTGGGGGGAATCTCGGCCCTTCTCCTAATTCTCTTGCTAGGCGCGAGTATGGGATACAGCTTTGTTAAACAAACGATTGATCAACGCTTTGAACAACTTTTTTCCTCCAAATCATCTCAATTTCTAGCTCCCCTACCTGCCCTTCATTTAAAAGAGCGGTTTTTAAAGGAACAGCTTCAAACTTTGCTCGAATACTCAGGCTTTCAGGAAAAAAAAGGGGGGGAGGATTTACTTCTCAATGAATTTACTTGGGTAGTCTCTTCTGAAGAAACTAAACTCAGCCTTTTGCGAGCCGAAAGTGTCTATCCCAACGGAGCTCTTCCCCGAATCACGGCGACTTTAAAATTCGATATAGAAGGGGCAGAACTTAAGATCAAAGAAATCTTTTTAGAGGACTCTCGTGAATCGGTTGAAACCTTTGAACTTCCCCCAAAAAGAATCAGCTCGTTCTATGCGGGTAGGCTCCGTACTCAAACCCCAGTAGCCCTGTCGGATATTCCCGTTAACATGAGACATGCTGTGATGGCTATCGAGGATGTTAACTTTCTTGAACATGGAGGCATTAGTTTCAGAAGCACTTTGAGAGCCTTATATAAAGATCTCCGCGCAAGAAGATTTGTTGAAGGTGGAAGCACAATCACCCAACAACTTATGAAGAATCTCTTTTTCTCTAGGGAAAAAGCCGTCTCTCGGAAAATTAAAGAGGCTCTGTATGCTTTTATCACTGAGTCCACGCACTCTAAAGAATCTATTCTTGAAGCCTATCTAAATGAGGTTTATCTCGGTCAGTGGAGCACCCATGAAATTCATGGAGTCTCCGAGGCCGCAAGATTTTATTTTAACCGTTCTATTTTTGATCTCTCCCTTTCCCAAAGCGCAACATTAGCCGCTATTATTCAAGCGCCTAATACTCATGATCCTCGTCGACAGCCAGCCAACACTCTTAAGCGAAGAAACTTGGTATTAAAAAAAATGGTGGGGGCTAATTTTATTCTTCCTGGAGAATACGAAATGGCTATTGCGGAGTCCTTAGGTGTCACCCCCGGAGAAAAAAATCTGCAAGATACTGGGTACTTTATGGATCTTGTTCTCTCTCAACTTCCTGAGGATTTAAAACAAAAACTGGACACAGAGGCTCTAACTATCTACACCACGCTTAATCCGTATTTACAACTCCAAGCCTCTCAGACACTCAAAGATCATTTGGCCCAAATGAAAAAAGCTTATGCAAGCATTGCCAAAAAGGCTGAAAAAGGGATTCAACTTCAGAGTGCATTTATCTCTGTAGATGTTCCCACAGGAAGGGTTCTAGCTCTTCAAGGGGGAAGCAGTTATCAAAAAACCCAATTTAATCGAATTTTGCAGGGAAAAAGACAACCCGGCTCTTTATTTAAACCCTATGTTTTTTTAGCCGCCTTCGACAAATCAGATTTTTCACCTCCCTTTACAGCTCTAACGGAACTTGATGGAAGCCCCTTCGAATGGACCTATGAGGGTAAGCAGAGTTGGAAACCTAAAAACTATGATAAAGATTCACCAGAAAAGGTCACTGCAAAAGAGGCTCTTGAAAACAGCATCAATATTCCCACCGCACGACTAGCTCAAACAGTAGGGCTAGATCCCATTATTGATCTCATAAAGCGCTCAGGTATTAAATCTGATATTGCAAAGATCCCTTCGGTTTGTCTTGGAAGTACTGAGGTCACCCCCTTCGAATTAGCAGAAAGTTATGCAACTCTCGCAAATCTTGGCAAAGGTCATAATCTTAGTGGAATTATTAAAGTGGTAGACGAATCGGGGCAAATTCTTTTGGAACCCAATCCTCCCGAAGAAGAGAGATTGCCGGCCGCCTCCTCTTACTTAACGATTCAACTCTTAAAAGGGGTTCTCACTCAAGGAACCGGCAAAGCAGCCGCTCTAAGAGGACTTAAGATAGTAAATATGGCAGGAAAGACCGGAACCACTAACGATTACAAAGATGCTTGGTTTGTAGGTTTTACGCCCAAGCTTCTAACTTTAATTTGGGTAGGCTATGACGAAGAGGAAAAGGTCGGTTTAACCGGAAGCGCTGCGGCTCTGCCCATGTGGATTGATTTTATGAAACAGGCAACCCCTTTTTATGATGACGAAGATTTTAAAATACCTGATGGCATCTTAGAGTTTCGAGTAAATCCAAAATAAAAAAAAGGTGCCGGTCTATCAACCGACACCTTTTGGAAATTAAACTCTTTATGATTTTAAATGGCTTTAAAAGGATAAGCGATTCCGAAAACAATTTCACTGTTGCTGTTCATTACAGCTAAACCTAACTCAGTAAAAAGACGAAGCCCTTGCATTTCCTTAATTTCAAAAAGAGTTCCCACGTTGGTTCGAAGTGAGAAACCGTTATCCGCTTGGCCTAAGCGAAAAGAAGGAGTTGCTTGTAAACTTGCATAGGGAGTGATCTTACCCCAGTTCTGAGGAATCATTTTACTAATAGTAGGAACAATTCTGAGAGCTAAATAATTCGACTCAACAACGCGATTCATATAAAGCCCACCTAAAACTGAAAAGGCAGGTTGAGAATCTACATCAGGAGCAATGTACCAGGTTCCGTTAACCCCAAAGTTAAACCCAACCTCTCCAGCTCCGAATCCAAATCCAGCTCCAAAATCTTCGTTGGCTTGATAACGTAATTCAGAAGTTAAATAAGCTCCACCTGGGTTTAATGTATAGGCAGGACTTAAAGCCACTTCATAAGTGTTATTAGGTAAACCTTCAGAAATTCGAGCTAGTCCGCCAGGAATATCGGCAGCAAAAGTGAATGCACTTAAAGTGATAGCAGCAACCCAAAGTAACTGTCGCATGTTTTTATCTCCTATTAAAAAATGACTTCTGATAATTGGAGACACTACCCGCGTCTTAGTTATTCCGCAACACGTGTGATTTTCGCACCAAGTCGACGCAGTTTTTCGTCAAGCCTTTGATAGCCTCGATCGAGATGATAAATACGACTAACACGAGTGGTTCCTTTTGAAATCAATCCCGCAAGAACCAAACAAGCACTAGCTCTTAAATCGGTAGCCATAATAGGGGCACCCTGAAATCCCACAGGGCCCTCAACCGTTGCCACATTGCCATTAACTTCGATTTTTGCTCCTAGCCGCTGTAATTCGGCCACATGCATAAAACGATTTTCAAAAATGCTTTCCACAATCGTAGATCTTCCTTCAGCTAGACACAATAAAGTTAGAATCTGAGCCTGCATATCGGTAGGAAATCCCGGATAAGGGGCCGTTTCTATATGTAAGGGCAAATATTTATCTGCAGGAATTACTTTTAAAGTTGTTCCCTGATTTAACTCCTCAATCTTAGCCCCCATTTGTCGAAAGGCCGCCAACACACTGGTCATTTGGGAAGCATCACAATGATTTAACTCCAAAGGGCTTCGGGTTGCTAAAGCAATTGAAACCCAAGTCCCCGCCTCAATACGATCAGCTGGAATCCTTACCGGGGTTTCTGGAATTTTTAATGGAGAACCTTGGATAGTGATCGTATGAGTTCCTAAACCTGATATCTTAGCGCCACAACTTTTAAGAAATTCACCTAAAGCCACAACCTCCGGTTCACAAGCCGCGTTCTGTAAAATCGTTGTTCCCTCAGCCATCACGCCGGCATATAGCAAATTCTCAGTTCCTGTCACAGTAACTTCAGGAAACAAAATCTCAGCCCCCACAAGTTTATTTTTTACACTGGCGTGAATATATCCCTCTTCAACCTCAACAGTGACGCCTAACCTTCTCAGAGCTTCAATATGATAGTTAACAGGTCTAGCTCCAATAGCGCATCCCCCAGGGAGACTCACTTTAGCATCCCCATATTTGGCGATTAAAGGGCCCAATGCCAAAATTCCCGCCCTCATTTTTTTAACCTGCTCGTAAGGGGCTACTTTTTTAGAGATCTGGGGAAGAATAGAAACTCTTCCTTTCTCTTTATCCCATTCGGTATCGCAACCCATCACCTCTAAAAGTTGAAGAGTTGTTTCAATATCCCAAAGTCTTGGAATATTTTCATAGGTCACTTTCTCATCAAATAAAATTGAAGCAAAAAGAAGCGGAAGAGCAGAGTTCTTAGAGCCACTGATATCCACTTTTCCAGAAAGTTTTGAGGGCCCTTCGATGATTAACGCATCCATTATTTGATCCCTTTCGCTATTCTCGGTAAACCTGCATAGTCTTTTAAAACCTCAGCCGATTTAAATCCAGCTTGTTTCAGAATTTCTATAATTTTAAGCTCCTGATCACTTCCAATTTCAGTAAGAAAAAGTCCCTGTGGATTCAAAAATTGAAAACTAGCTGCAACTAAATGCTTTAAGATCTCCGTTCCCTCTTCCCCACCTACTAGAGCCAATTTGGGCTCACTTTTAACCTCACGACTTAATTTCTCAACTTGAGACGCCGCTATGTAGGGGGGATTTGAAACAATAACATCAAAAGGGGCCCACTCTTTTGATAGATCAAAAAAATTTCCCTCGTGAATGAGATACTTTGTATCTAAAGGAAGTAATTCCCCTACATTTTTTCCTAAATAGGGAATGGATTGAGGGTTTATCTCAAAACCATGCCACTCCCAATCGGGGCGTTCTAACAAAGCTGAAATCCCAATATTTCCGGAACCCGCACCTAACTCCCCAACTTTAATTTTAGCTGGGCCTCGACACTTTAAAAGCTCTTCAACCAAATGTTCGGTCTCTTTTCGAGGAATTAAAACTCCTGGCCCCACTTCAAATCGTGAATGCCAAAACCACTCATATCCCACTAAATACTGAAATGGCTCACCTTTAAGTCGTCGTTCAAGAAAATCACTAGCCAATTTAATTTCAGTTTCACTAAGAGGCTCTTGCCATCGACTATAAAAATGAAGTGAATCCAAAGAAATGGCAGCTCCTAAAATCTGTTTCATATGAAGCATCGGATCGGCACACTCGATCCCAGATTCTTCAATTTTCTTTTTTCCTAATGTGACAAAAGATTCTAAAGTCATGAAGCTGTTTGTTTTTTAAGCGCTTCCGCTTCGTAATAGGCTACCAATTGATTGATCATAGGATCTATATCCCCTGCAACAAACGAGTCAATCTGATGAAGAGTCACACCAATTCGATGGTCTGTAACACGGCCTTGAGGGTAATTGTAGGTTCTAATTTTCTCACTGCGCTCGCCACTTCCGACCTGAGAAAGTCGGTCTGCTGCAATTTTTGCATGCTGCTCCCCTTGCTTCATATCCAACAATCTGGTCTTTAAAACCTTGAGAGCTTTAGATTTATTTTTATGTTGTGATTTTTCATCGCGACAAACAACCACGATTCCGGAAGGAATGTGAGTCACACGAACTGCAGAATCGGTCGTATTTACGCTCTGTCCTCCGGGGCCAGAACTTCGAAATACATCAATTCTCAATTCATTAGGATCGATATTAACTTCCACATCTTCTGCTTCGGGCATGATAGCTACAGTTACGGTGCTCGTATGAATTCTTCCTTGAGTTTCTGTTTTAGGAACTCTCTGAACTCGGTGAACTCCGCTTTCATATTTTAAAACGCTATAAACTTTATCACCACGGATCATCAAAATGATCTCTTTATAGCCTCCCACATCGTTAGGAGTGATCTCCATAACTTCAACATTCCAAGCTTTGCGTTCAGAGTACTTGGCATACATCTTAAAAAGATCGCCCGCAAAAATTCCAGCCTCATCTCCGCCCGCAGCAGGTCGGATCTCAAGCATGATATTTTTGTCGTCATTAGGATCTTTGGGAAGGAGAAGAATTTTTAAGCGTTTCTCTAATTGTGCCAACCGACCTTCAAGATGATGATTCTCTTCAAGCGCCATATCTTTTAACTCGCCTGAATCCTCTCGAATCAAAGCTTCGTTCGCGGCAAAATCTTCGCGCATCTTTCGATACTCGCGATAAGTTTGAACTAAAGGCTGTAAATCGCTGTGCTCTTTACTGAGTTTTTGGAAAATATTTTGATTGGAAACAACGTCAGGAGAGGTCAAGCGTACTTCGATATCCTGAAAGTGCGCTTCGACTTCGTCTAATTTATGAAACATTTAATTGATACAAGTGAATTAAGAAGAACGCTTGTTACCGTATTTTTTCATGAAGCGCTCAACACGTCCTTCAGTATCGATAAGTTTTTGTTTTCCGGTAAACAGTGGATGACAGCTTGAACAAATCTCAACACGAATATCTTTTTTAGTCGATCGAGTTTGGATTTCAGCACCACAAACACATCGAATTGTAGTGGCAACATATTCTGGATGAATTTCAGATTTCATGGACTTCTTTACTCCTATATCACTTCTCTAAAATCGAAGTATCGCAATTTGGCATAAGTCTCAAGAAGTTGCAAGGGGTAAAGGCTGAACCTTGTATCTGGGTGTCATTCGATAAACCTCCCCCTCCAATCCATTAATACTTATAATTTCAGTGACTTGCCTAACTCCGCCCCGTTTTTCCAAATAAATAACCCCTTGAATCGCAGCCCCAATCCACTCCTTCACGGTTCTCATCGGCAAAGAGATTCCTGCCATCATGGCGAGTCCCTCCAACCGTCGAAGAGCATCCAAGGCACTATTGGCATGAATAGTTCCCAAAGATCCTCTATGGCCCGTATTCATCGCATGAAGCATATCAAAGGCTTCAGCCCCGCGACATTCCCCCAAAATAAGTCGATCAGGCCTCATTCTTAATGAATTTTTAACAAGTGCCTGAAGAGTCACCTCCCCCCTTCCTTCGGGGCTTGGGGCACGCGCCTCCAAATGAACGACATGGGGATGATTAACCTGGATTTCAGTGGTCTCTTCAATAATGGCGATTCTATCCAGACGCGAAATACAATTTAAAAGACACGAAAGAAGAGATGTTTTTCCAGCTCCCGTTCCTCCAGCAATCAAGAGATTAGCCCCTCTTAGAGTTTCTTTTTCTAGAAATTCCGCCATGGTAGGAGGGCCAAAATCCAACAAACTCAGTGGATTTTGAAGCCTTCGTTTTCTAATGCTGATCAAGGGGCCTTCGACCGCTATAGGAGGCAAAATAATATGAAATCGGCTTCCGTCGGTAAGTCGCCCATCTAAATAAGGTTGAGCCGCATCTACCCTTTTTCCTAGAGGTAAAATCATCCGCTCAATAAGCTCCTGTAAACTCTCTTTGTTGTCGAAGGGATTGGGAACGGAGGAAAGAACACCTCTTTTCTCTATAAACAATTGTTCTGTTCCATTAATGAGAATATCGGTGATCTCTTCCTCAAGAAAAAACGGAACAAGTGCGGCCGATCTTCCTACTAACTGTTTTTGTAAAAATTCCAATGGGCTCATAACTTTTTCACTTATATTTTTCAGCTCGGGTTTTAAAACTTTGTCGAGCATCTTTTTCACGGGATTTGGTAGACATTGAAAATGTTACAGCCATCAACAGTTCAGTTCTTTCTAATCCATCGGAAGATTTAGTAAAAAATAGAGGCCCTATCAAAGGAATTGAACTTAATATTGGGATTCCCTCTTTTTCTTTTTTGCTATTTTGCTTAACTAGCCCCGATAAAATAACAGTTTCACCATCCAATGAATTCATCTTTGTTTTAATGCTTCGATGATTGAGAGCGGGAATTCCATCAATATTTTGAGATGAAATAAGTTCTGAAACTTCTAGACTTACGTCCGAGCTTATATGAATTTTATCTACGCTTTGAGGAAGGACTTTAGCTGTGAGTCCATACCCTTTCCATTCAATATGGCGATAGGCTTTACCATAATTTTCAACACTTGTAGCAACAGGAAATTCTCCTCCCGAATGAAAAACCGCCTCTTCACCCAATCGCACGTAGAGCTCAGGATGGGCCACAACCTTCGCCCATCCTTCTCGAACCAAATGATGAAGCCACCCCTGGGCGGTTCCCAATGAAAACTCATAATTCAATCCCGTTATAGCTGCATTGCTAATTAAGTTAGCGACTCCTGAGAATTGAATCGACTCAGGCCAACGAAATCCACTTATCTGGCTAAAGGCCTCATCAAGCTCTAAAAACTCCAGAGAAATCTTAACAACATTCCTATCTTGATCGGTTGAAGTTATTTCAGCCTCAGAAGCAATAACTCTTACTTCGTAACGAAACTCATTCCCTTTTTCATTCCAAGCTCTCACAGTGCTATTGCCACGAGATTTACCAATCAGAAGAAGTTCTGAGTTTGATACAGCTTGTGCTTTAACAATTTTACTATTTCCAACAGCAACTCGACTTAACTGAGGAATTTTTAGAGTCCGACTGGAACTCACTCCCATTCTTATGATGCGATCAGGTTTATCTGACTCCGCATAAAGAGAGAATTCAGAAAAACTACCTACGACAACACCCACCCATAATATAAATGTACGCATAGAGAGTGCGCACAAGCAATCTTAAAGCCAAAGAGGCCAGCTCAGGTGAGCTGGCCTCAGTTTCTGGCTTGGGGGGTTTTATGGTCTTTTGGAACCATATCGAGAACTCATTTA
This sequence comes from Bdellovibrionales bacterium, assembly GCA_005776395.1. Lineage (GTDB taxonomy): Bacteria > Bdellovibrionota > FAC87 > UBA2466 > UBA2466 > UBA2466. The sequence continues at coordinate 17,311 of SXPJ01000050.1, forward strand.
GTTTTTGATTACAATCCCTGAATTCCTAAATTGTGTTGTTGGTTCTGATTTCTTAGCCAGTTACGATTATCCGAGCGATTGGCAACATTAATATACTCAGAGATAAGATTGCCTCCAGAATAACCTCCTGCATGGGTGACTCCTACAATCAACAACTCACCGTTAACTTCCGCAAAAGCCGGGCCGCCTGAGTCTCCAAAACAGCTTCCAGCTCGATTGCTCGGTCCTAAAATTCCACGTGCATAATTACTTGGAGTTAAGAAGTTAATATAGTCGTTGATAGCAGCGACAACGTTAGTTCCAGTTCTTTTAACGCCAGCACCTCTTCGGGTCTCAAGACTGTTACAACCTAGTCCCACCAAACGAATCGTCTCTCCAGTAGCTATACTATTTCTAAAACCATGAATCTGATGACTTTGCGCTACAGCCTCATCGAAAATAAGAATGGCAATATCATGGGGATCATCAACTAAACCCGAACCCATAATTAATCGATTGTATGTATAATAAGTTCCTTCGCTAGTTACAAAACTATAACGACCTGATTGGGTCACACAGTGAGCTGCTGTAAGAACCGCTTTCTCACTCACAAATGTGCCTGTGCAAATGCCAGCTCCCTCAGGCAGTACCACCATACCTACTCCAGGATAGGCCTGGGTTAACCCAATCATACTTCCAGAGGGATCGGGTAAACTAAGTGTTGAGTTTTTTCTGCCACAGGCTATTAAAGACAGACTTATAAAAATGAGTGCGACAAGTCGCACATATCCACTTACGTACCGTAACATTTTTTAACCCCTTTGCCCTGGTTCCCGCTCACGTACCGCAACTCTAAAACAGAAACCGTATTTTATATTAACGTAGAGATTCAATTTGCAATGAGGAGGCCGACATTTTGATGCTTTTTTAAACCATTGAACTTTCAGACTAAATCTAAGTATGCGCTTAGTCTTCAGTCAGTTGTCATACTCTTTGTCACGAGTCGAACTTTTTGACACCTACAGAACACTTTAGAATTTCTCTTTTTTATTTTAAATAGTTAAACTCACCATTTCTTAGACACCTCCTCTTCTATTTCTTTCAAACTCGGCTAAATAGCAAAAAGTGCGATGTTTTTTTATCAATCTTCACAATTAAATGTTGAACCCTAAGACAGAAAACACAATTAGGATGAAGAGGGATTACAAATCGCAAATTACAGAAATTACAAAAAACGAGTAAACGAACATAATTCCTTCACCTTGATTGTTTAATTAGGACCCGCTGAAAAATGCGTTTTCTAAACACCATCCGTGCTAAAGCATGGCTTGCACTTTTGTTGGGCCGACCTTTCTTCCCTTTTCGAATGCAAACCACTGAAAAATCGTGAAGTGAATAAATTTTCTTTTTTAGGTGCTTTCCTTTTTACAAGGGTAAAGGCCCACTTAAAGGGCCCGAACCAGCTTGTAAACGTGACGAGCTAAAATATCGATTGGTTCCTTGAGCCTCGCTGAATTTGGTTCAAGTAACTCAACGATAGCCTCAGACTCACGAACTGACCCCAAGGCTATCTCGTAAAAACGACGCCTATCAGCCTGACTTTTCTTAGCTGAGCCCTCGCTCAAATTCAAAGCCACACTCGAAGCGGCTCGCAATAGCTGATCCCTAAGATGGCGGGGAGCGCTTTGAGCCACGGCCTCACGGTAGAATAGGACAGCTAATTGGTAACTTCTCAATCGATGTAGCATTTTGGTTTTCCTTTTTAAAAAAATAGTTTTCACCACGGCGGAAACTGTTTTTTTAAAAAGGAAAAATGAAATGCGTCATTTAAAAAGTTACCAATTAGCTGTCCTATTCTACCGTGAGGCCCGGGCTATTAGCCTTCCTCACTATTTAAAGGACCAGCTCAGGCGTGCGGCTCTCAGTATCGCTCTTAATATCAGCGAAGGCACTGGCAAGAGTAGCAAAGCCGACAGACTTAGATTCTGGGAAATTGCAATGGGTTCGATTCGGGAATGTCAGGCTTTACTAGAGGTTGAATCCGAAAGCTTCACGGCACAGTAAAAGGACTTACTCGATCATCTAGCCGCTTCCATCTACAAACTTATCAGAAGCTCCAGGCAATGAATCTCATTGCCGCTTACCACGCTGCCACATCCCTCGTTGCCTCCTGCCTCTTCCCAGCGATTCCGATTTTCCGAAAATCCGAGTTCGGCAAACCGCATTCCGTTTCCCGTTGGCCCGTGCAAAAAATACTCCAGCTAACTTTCAAAATAGCGCAAATCTATGCATGGCTTAAGGCTTTATTATAGCAACGGCGTGCAATTTACGGGGTGTTTTTTAGCGGGCCCTAATTAAATTCTGACCTTGGAATGTGTCGAGCAAGAAGTTGACCGCTATTAACGCTAAAGACCACCTGTCCAGATACTTTATGCTTAGCTTTACTATCAAAAACTGAAACCACATAACCCAGCTGCCCCTTAGATGAATAGGGCGCAGTCCAAATTATAACCGGTTCAGACACAGAGGGGAATCCCAAGTCTGTAGGAATAAAAGATCCCTTCTGGGTTTGTAGAATCTTCTCAATTGTGAGCCACTTTCTACGATCAATCTCAACTTTCTCAATAGGATTATAATTATTAGAGATAATTTTGATCTTTCCAGAGCCCCCTACCTGTAAATCGATATTCAAGCCAACTACTACAATCTCATTTTGAAAAATCTGATACCGCACGCGAGTTCCCAAAGGATTGATAAAAGTCTCCGCAACAAGTTGATGATGCTTTCGAATAGGAAATTGCTCACTGTTTCTCACAATAAATTGATGAGCCAAAGATAAAGCTCGTTCTCTATTTTCTAGGGAATTTGCCTTTGATATAGGTTGCAATGTTCCAGTTGCCACCGCAGATTCTAATGTTCTTATTTTTATGGGGGTTAAATTTTTACTTCGGTTATCAGTTGAACCTATCCCACCTTTTAAAAATAAATAAATTCCTATAAGGGCTAAAGTACTAATACCTATCATGCCCTTTCTAAATTTTAAGGATGTGATTTTCATAAACTCCCCTGAATCACTGTATCGGGTCCGTTATCGATCTTAACTCTTAAAATAATCTTGATTCCCTTATAGTTTCGGTTTGCAGGAATAGTTCCCATAACAGAGTAATCTATAGGAATGGGGCCATTAACTCCTACGGTTACAGTCTTGCCTGAACCCAGATCTCCAAAAGCTTGTTCATAAACAATCGGTGAGAAGTCTCCATTCGGCGATTCCAAAACCAATCTCACATTACGAGCCAACTCAGAGTTTGTATTGGTAATAGTAAAATCTACTGAAAAACTCCGAGTAGACTGTTCATTTGAGTAAGGAGACCAAGAAACTGATCCTTTAAAAAGAAGAGGGTTATCTAAATTTTTAACTTCATTTGAAAATCCCCTGGATTCAAAGGCATTTTGGATCGAACGACTATGAATGCCACAGTTAAGCTCTTCATCCGCATTTAGAAGAGACTCTTTGAGATCGGTAATTGAAGTATCGGTCTTAAGTAATGAAGCCGCAGCAAATATCATTCGATCAGCATAAAAACTGCCTTCCACCTTATTTTCTGAAACTATCTGTTCTCTAATATCCCAAAGAACCCGACTGCACCACTCACCTAATCGATATCTATCCAAATTTTTTCCTGAAGAATCAAAATCAATAACTTCCCTAAAATTCTCAAACTCATCGTTTTTATAGTGAGCGGTTCTTAAAGGCTGTCCGACCGCATACTCCGGAAAGTTTCTAGCTATCCATCGGCCTAAATACCCCCGTCCAGATAGGCTCTCAGCTCCATAATCGGCGAAACACTCGTGAATAGCTCCTCCTTCGGAAAAAACGGCGCCTGCATCACCCGCCTGATCAACGCCTCTGCTTCCTGTTAAACTCTCCAAAAAATAGTGGCCGAACTCATGCCAAAAAATATCTCGATCTTGCCAAGCTGAATGAGCTGTTTCTCCAAATATTTTCAACTCTCTAGGGGCAGAAGAACTAAATGGATTATGATTATAATACGCGTTAACATCGGCAGGGTTATGAGTTGAGCCTTCCGCCTTGACCATGACATAAAAAGGACGACTCTTATCAGTTTGAAAACCCAAGGCCTCTACATAAGACTGAATAGCCGTCAAACTATGATAGGCCATTGTCTCGCCGTAATGGATATCTGAAATTGGAAACAAAAACTCTCCATTAGAATTTGGAGACGCTAATAGCCCTGCACTATCAGTAATTTTATTGATTCGTACTTTTAAAAAACTATTTTCAAGACGGCTCGGCAAAATTAAACCTGGCAGAAAATAGGAATCCAAAAGACTTCCCAGAGCGGAATCCAGAGATTGAAGCCCCACATTTCCTGTTGCATCCAAGGGATTAGGGGTAATTAAATAGGCTTTGGAGTTTGAACTAAAAGCCGCGTTTTGAATTTGAGTAAGGCGATTAACATTAAGCGCCATTCCACCACATTCGGTCACAACTCGCCCACAACTCGTTAAAACCAGAAGAGAAAGGATAAAACCAATCTTTGATGCTATTAACCTCATTGTTGCCATAATCCTTACAGACTTAGGAATGCATGTAAGGTGCCTAGCCTATAGCCTCAAAATCCCCCTTAAAAAACCTCAAAATGGCTAAACTATAAACAATAAGAAGGTACTAAAAGATGACTCTCGAGTTTCCATCTATAGAACCGATCGTTTAGCGGAGTGTTCTCTTATTAATCAGTTCTGTCGATAAGACAGTCACTTTAAGAGCATGGATTCAAGAGTTTTCATAAGAGATCTTCAATGTTATGGTTTATCTGATTTAAGGAGGAATTTTGGAAATCCGAAGTGTAAGAGGAATGAATGATCTTTTTGGAGAAGAGCTCTATCAATGGACTCAAGTAGAAAACCGTATAAAACAAATTTTTGGATCCTTCGGCTACTCTGAAATCAGAACTCCTGTCTTAGAAAAAACGGAAGTTTTCAGTGGAACTGTGGGTAACGAAACTGACATTGTAGAAAAACAAATGTATCAAGTCATCACAGATTCCGAGACCTATGTTTTACGCCCCGAAGGAACAGCCTCTTTCATGCGATCCATTCTAGAGAATAAACTTCATACCTCAGGACAGCCTAGCCGATTTTTCTATTACCTACCTATGTTTCGACACGAACGGCCTCAGAAAGGGCGTCTTAGACAATTTCATCAATTTGGAGCTGAACTTATCAATGATTCCTCACCAGAGGCAGATGCAGAACTAATTACCGTTTTAGATCAGATTTATAAAAGCTTTGAGATCACTGAATATCGGGTAAGAATTAATAGCGTAGGTTGCAATCAATGTCGAGGCGACTACAAAGAAACTTTAAAAAATTTCTTCCGCCCTAAACTTCAACAACTTTGTGAACAATGCCAAAAAAGATTTGAAAGATCGGCGATGCGAATTCTAGATTGCAAGAGAGAGAACTGCCGTGAGACAACCAAAACAGCCCCCCTTATCACTAGCTGCTTGTGTGCCGATTGTAAGGCCCATCATGAGAGAGTTAAAAGCTGTTTAATCCAAGCTCAAGTTAAATTTGAAGAGGATCCTTACATTGTTCGAGGTTTAGATTATTACACACGAACCGCTTTTGAATTCACTTCCGAGCTATTGGGAGCTCAGGATGCTTTAGGGGGCGGAGGACGATACGATGGTCTCTCAGCTCGTTTCGGTGAAGCTCCATTTCCAGCCGTAGGATTTGGGCTTGGAATGGAACGACTGATGATAGTTTTAAAAGAGAAACAAAATCTTCCACAGTTCAATTTCGCCCCCTCATTTTTCTTTGCTCCCATTGGAGAAAAGGCTTTTGAAATACTCTATCCTCTAAGTCTACGACTTAAACGTCAGGGAATTTGGTGTGATATTTCTTACGATAAAACTAAAGGATTGAAGTGGTTTTTAAAGCAAGCTAACCGAGTTAATGCTAACTATTCACTCATGATGGGCGATGAAGAGTTAAAAAATGGCATCGCTCTTTTAAAAGATATGAAACAGGGTTCTCAGGAAGAGATACCTATGGCATCTCTTGAAAATGAATTATTGAGGAGAGTACACCGTGAACCTTAAACGAACCCACTATTGTGGACAATTAAACAACTCTTTAGAAGGCCAAGAGGTAACGCTTTGTGGTTGGGTCGATCGCTGGAGAGATCATGGCGGTGTGATTTTTATCGACCTACGTGACCGAGAGGGAATTTCTCAAATCGTTTTCGATCCGGAAAGTTCCCCTATGGATATAGCAGGAACCCTCAGACAAGAATTTGTCATCGCAGTACGCGGAAAAGTAAGAAAACGCCCCCTAGGCATGGAGAATAAAAACATGTCTACTGGAGAAATCGAAGTTTTGATTTCGCAATTGGAACTTCTTAATAAAGCAATTCAACTGCCTTTCTCTCTACACGACGACAGTCCTAGTGCTGGAGAGGTTGATGAAAGCTTAAGACTAAGCTATCGATATTTAGAACTCAGAAAACAAGGACTGCAAAAGAACCTAAAAATTCGTCATGAGTTTTTAAAATCTGCCCGTGAATTTTATTACCAGAATCATTTTCTGGAAATTGAGACGCCCATTCTTTATAAAAGCACTCCAGAAGGGGCTCGAGACTATTTGGTTCCAAGCCGAGTTCATCCTGGCCTGTTCTATGCCCTTCCCCAATCTCCTCAAACCCTGAAACAACTTTGTATGATTGGCGGAATCGATCGCTATGTTCAGATTGCCCGCTGCTTTAGAGATGAAGATTTAAGGGCTGATCGTCAGCCAGAATTTACACA
>SXPJ01000051.1 GCA_005776395.1 Bdellovibrionales bacterium
ACTTCGATAAAGTATGGGGATTTACTGTTTTGAGTTTAGGTGACGCTTTGTTTGCCAAAATATCCCAAGAATTTAAATGGCCTGTAAGGCAAACAAGACCAAAAAAACTCTCAAAAAACACAGTATAGAGGGCCAGGTATCAGATTTATTACTTAGGAAGAGGACTCGAACTGACGCAATAAATCAAAAAAACTACTCTCAGAAGAAAAACGGTCTTCACTCGAAAAAACCTGAGTAAAAATCGCCACGCGTCAATCGAGTCCCCTGATACCTCTTGCCGTTGGTATATCTCACTATAAGTCTTAGGAAATTTATTTGTCTATCTTTCTTTATTTTGCTACGAGCCATTTATTATCAACGCATACCGTCGACATTTTTCACTAAACTAATATTAATCTGCGTCGAATGGTACTGTGGCTGGTGAAGGTCTCTTTAGTAATAACGCTATAGAGAAACCCAACAGCCAAAGGCCAAAAGGATAGGCCAACTGTTTTTCAAAGTAAGAAAAACAAACTTCAAGGAAGGAGGTATTAATGCTGTGATAGGAGGATAGTCCGATGGGCTTACAAATTAATACTAACGAAGTGTCCCTTGCCGCTCAAAGAAACCTAGAGATTACAGATCGCCGGTATAAGGGAACCGTCCAACGCTTATCCAGCGGATCACGAATCGTTCAGGCATCAGATGATCCCGCAGGTCTTGCCATTTCTGACAATTTAGAAGCCACCATACGAAGTTTGGGACAAGCCGTGCGAAACGCACAAGATGGTGTATCCCTTATTCAAGTCTACGAAGGTGGAACCAATGAAATTAACAACATGTTAGTCCGCATAAGAGAGCTCTGCATGCAATCCGCTTCTGACACCATTGGTGACAAAGAACGAGGCATGTTGGACAATGAAGTTCAACAACTAAAAGACGAAGTTGAACGGATCGCTCGCTCCACTAAGTTTGCAGGACGAGAACTCCTCTCTGGGGAAGGGGTTAATATCGAGTTTCAAGTAGGTCCCAACAACGATCCCGAAGTAGATCGAATTAGATTTAATCCGGGCGATACAGATCTTCGCATAGAAGCTCTTGGTGTGGAGGGAATTGCTGTTTTAGAACGAAATAACGCTAGAGACAGCTTAGAGGTTATCGATGAAGCACTACTCAAAGTTAATGAAATTAGGGCTAGAGTAGGAGCCTCTCAAAGTCGTCTCTCAACCACAATTACATCTCAGCAAATCTTCGCTGAAAATTTAATGGCCGCTAAATCTCGTATTAAAGATGCTGATATAGCAAAGGAAAGCTCTAACTTAACTAGAGATTCTATCTTGCGACAAGCAGGCGTCGCAGTATTGACTCAAGCTAATCAGACTCCTGCTTTAGCTTTGTCGCTGCTCCGCACTTAAGCCCCATTCAACTAAAATCCCTCATTAAATAGTGAATGGATTTTATGGTGCGTGTCAACCTTAAGGGAATGGTACAATTTTAAATATCTTCCCTTAAAAAATTATGACATCCACAAATAATATCAATAGTGAATCTATCTCAATCCCTATTTCCTACTCTGGAGCCTATCTGTTTCAAGCTCCGCATAGACTGGAATTAATTGTCGATAAACAACTCGTTGTTGTTTTTTGCTTAAAAGGGCTCTCCTCTACAGGTCTTGTTCTCTCTAATACAGATCTCTCAATTAAAGATTTGCTTTGTGAATTAGAGCTTCTTCACCTAAAAATAAAATCCAAACTCAAAATTCACACAAGCGAAATTACTCTTAAAATCTTTGGTTTGTCTCATGGGGCGATCCATGTATTAGAAGCGGTTCAAGAATGGGCCAATTCGATTGGCATCAAAATTGTTGTAACCGAAATCGGAAAAAGAACTATTCGAAATATTTCAGTTGATTGCCTAACAGGAAAAGTAGGCGTGACCTATGGAGAACTAAACAACTCTCCTGCAAAGCTTATCTTTCTTTCAGAGGGAACAGCTAGAAAGCGAATCCCCTTAGCTCAAGTACACAATAATATTTTAATTCTCACTCGCAATGCAGTTCAACAACAACTGACAAAAGCAGCTATTGAAGAATATCCTGCTTGGGCTGCAATCACAGTCGATGATATCTCTCAATTTATTAATTCAAAGTCTTACGAAAAATCTAATTGGTCGGTTGTTTTGTGTTTTGAAGATCTCATTAATGAAAAGGGATTAGAGAAATTCATTACTCAATTAAAAAAATCTCATCCCTCGACGCAAATTCGTTGGGTAGGATCTGTACTCCCGGAGTTTAGTAAAGAGGTTTTCAACCTAAAACTACTACCTCCCATGGATTATGAACTTTTACCTGACTTTAAAAAAATGCTTAAGCGTGCTGTTTTCGAATCAAATCTTGCCATGAATTTTGAGGCCGTAAAAATTTCCGCAAAAAAAGAAAGTAAAAAATCTTAACCCTATTGGTTTATCTTTTTAAAACTCACCCGGCTCCCTATTTTCTTGAGGAAGTGCTTTAAGTTTAACACTCACATTCTGTTTTGCTTTTCCTCTGACGAAGTAAACCACCACAGTGTCCCCTACTTTTTTCTCAGCCAGACAATCGAAAATATCTCTCATAGAAGCTATGGGAGCATCATCAATTTGATAAATGACATCTCCTCCCATAGGAATCCTTCTAAATCCAAAAACCAATTCCCTATCAGCAGATCTTAGTCCTACTGTTTTAGCAGCACTTTGCCTGTAAACATCGGTCACCATAACACCTCGAGGCGTAGGGATACCTAGAGTATTAAATAAAGAGGGGCTAAGTCCAACCCCCTCTATCCCTAAATCAGGTCTTAAGACTCTTCCAAAGTGAATTAGCTGTTCAGTGATTTTTTTCACCGTCTTAACATTGATAGCAAAACCTATTCCTTCACTACCGCCACTGCGCGAAACTATTTGGGCGTTAATTCCAATGAGTTTGCCATTGCTATCCATCAAAGGCCCCCCGGAGTTTCCAGGGTTAATTGCCGCATCAGTTTGAATAATATCTTTAATCAAACGATCCGTTTGCGTTCGAATATCTCGGCCAAGAGAAGAGATAACTCCCACAGTTAGAGAGCCCCCCAAACCAAAAGGGTTACCAATGGCCAAGACCTTCTGCCCTACAGCCAAAGTTTCCGTTCCCGCATACTCCAATGCAGTTAATTTCTTACCTTTAAGGTCTATTTTTAAAACAGCTAGATCGGAATCTGGATCAGTTCCTACGACGCGCGCCGGAAACTGAGACTTATCAGCTAAGGTGACCTCCACATTTTGAGCATTCCCCACTACATGGTCATTAGTTACAATGTAGCCATCTGGCCGAATAATCGCCCCACTCCCCACCCCTTTCTGCGGCACTATTTCAAAGAAAAAATCCCGCGTGAGTGTAACGGCCGTAATATTAACGACTGCAGGGTTGCAGCGCTGGTAAACCTCCACATTATTTTGCTCGTCAGGTAATCGCCCCTCTGCCATTGAACATAAGGCCCCTAAAACCACACCCCATTTACAAACTAGCGTCGATCTTTGCTGCCAAAATAAAATCATTTTCAGTTAACCCCTTAACAACGTGTGTCCACAAAATTAGAATAACTTTGTTATAATAAATGCCGATATCTGGATGATGATTCTCGTTTTCAGCGACTTTGGCTACTTGATTGACGAAAAGTATAGCGTTTTTAAAGTCTTTAAAAACATAAGTTTTCTCAATTGTTAGACCCTTTTTAGACCATCCAGATAAATCCGATAAATAGTGGCTTACTTCGGACACTGATAAGGCAGGAGTCTTCTCATTGCATGAAGAACAGCTCTTAATTAAAAGGTCTTTTTTCATCATAAGTTTTGCTTGGTGTACATGGCCATAGTTTGCCAAGAGCCTCTGAAATTTCAACAACTTTTCGTTAATTTTCTAAGGGGTTTCATTGACTTAAATGTTTGCGATCACTAAGCTCTGCCCCTAATTAAACGACTTTATTTTGCAGGAGGTTTCCTTAATTTATGTCCACCGGAGAAAAGATTACTTTTTCAAGTAACAATCAAATCCAAGTCCCCCATTTTCCCATTATCCCTTTCATTGAAGGAGACGGAACAGGCCCTGATATTTGGGCTGCCTCTCAAAAAGTTTTTGATGCCGCAGTAAAAAAAGCTTACGACGGAAAACGGGGAATCGTTTGGAAAGAGGTTCTTGCTGGAGAAAAATCTTTCAAGCTCACCCAAAACTGGTTACCTGAAGAAACTTTAACAGCTATTAAAGAGCATCATGTTGCAATCAAGGGGCCTTTGACCACTCCAGTAGGTGGCGGCATTCGCTCTCTCAACGTATCTTTAAGACAAATACTAGATTTGTACTCCTGCGTTCGCCCTATTCGTTACTTCACAGGGGTTCCAAGTCCAGTAAAAGAGCCTAACAAAATTGACATGGTGATCTTCCGAGAGAACATTGAAGACGTCTATGCCGGTATTGAATGGAAAAGCGGAACTCCAGAAGCTAAAAAAGTTATCGATTTTTTAACAGGTGAAATGAAGGCTAAAATTCGTCCAAGCTCTGGAATTGGAATTAAACCTATCAGTCCTGAGGGTTCTTCTCGTTTAGTTCGCATGGCGATTCAATATGCAATTAAACACAAAAAACCGAGTGTCACTCTAGTTCACAAAGGTAATATTATGAAATTTACCGAAGGGGCATTTAAAGATTGGGGCTATGCTGTCGCTAAAGAAGAGTTCAGCAAAGAGACTGTCACTGAAGCTGAGGTTTGGGAAGAGCATGATGGAAAAGTTCCAGCTGGAAAAATCATGATTAAAGATCGCATTGCAGACAGCATGTTCCAGCAGGTGTTATTGCGTCCTGAAGAATATTCGGTCATCGCTACCACCAACCTAAATGGCGACTATTTAAGTGATGCTCTAGCAGCCCAGGTGGGTGGATTAGGCATCGGACCCGGAGCTAATATCGGCGATAAACATGCCGTTTTTGAAGCCACTCACGGCACCGCTCCTAAATACGCTGGCCAAGACAAAGTTAATCCTGGCTCAGTCATCTTAAGTGGTGTGATGATGCTTGAATACATGCAATGGCAAGAAGCTGCAGATGCGATTATCAAAGCAATGGAAAAAACAATCCAAAGCCGTGTCGTCACTTACGACTTTGCTCGTCTCATTAAAGACGCCAGAGAAGTTAAATGTTCAGAATTTGCTAACGCAATTATCTCTAATCTTTAAAAGAAAGAGGCCACCATGAAACGACCTAAAATTACTATCGTAGGTGCAGGGAATGTAGGAGCGACAGCGGCTCACTGGATCGCCAGTAAAGAGCTTGGCGATATCGTGCTTGTAGATATTATGGAAGGTATTCCTCAAGGGAAAGCTCTCGATCTCCTTCAATCTGGACCTGTAGAGGGTTTTGATTGTCGTATCATTGGAACTAATGACTACGCTGCAACTGAGAATTCAGACGTCGTTGTCATTACTGCAGGACTTCCTAGGAAACCTGGAATGAGCCGAGACGATCTATTAAAAACCAATGCAAAGATCGTAGGAGATGTGACTGAAAAAATTGTTAAGTACTCTCCCCAATCAACTTTGCTTATCGTTTCAAACCCTCTTGATGCTATGGCCTACATCGCTAAAAAAGTTAGCGGATTTCCAAGAAACCGAGTCATCGGAATGGCTGGAGTTTTAGATTCAGCCCGTTTTAGAACTTTCGTCGCAGAAGCAGCTAATGTTAGCGTGGAAGATGTTCATGGTTTTGTCTATGGCGGCCACGGAGATACCATGGTCCCCATGACCCGATTCTGCTCAATCTCTGGGGTCCCATTGGAAACTTTCTTATCCAAAGAAAAGATCGATCAGATCGTTGAGAGAACCAAAAATGGTGGCATTGAAATTGTGAACTACTTAAAAGCAGGTTCTGCTTATTACGCCCCTTCAGCCTCCGTAGTTCAAATGGTTGAAGCTATTGTAAAAGATAAAAAACGGGTTCTCCCCTGCGCAGTGCAGTTAGAAGGCGAATATGGCATCAATGGTCTTTTCGTCGGGGTTCTAGCAAAACTAGGAACGCATGGAATAGAACAGGTCGTAGAGCTTCAACTCAATGAAACTGAAAAAACTTTACTTAACAAATCGGCCGATGCAGTTCGGGGCCTTATCCAAGTATTGGAAGGAAAATAAGAATGAAAATTCACGAGTATCAGGCGAAAGAGCTCTTTCGCAAATACCAGATTCCAGTTCCCAATGGAAAGCCCGCTTTCACAGTTGATGAGGCTTTAAATGTAGCTCAGTCAATCTCCGCTAAGGGGCCTTGGGTTGTTAAGGCCCAAATCCATGCGGGGGGCCGTGGTAAAGGCGGTGGAGTTAAAGTCGCCAAAACCATGGATGAATTAAAAACTTATTCACAATCCATTTTAGGAATGACTCTAGTCACTCACCAAACTGGCCCCGAAGGTAAAGTGGTAAAGCGTCTTCTTATTGAAGAGGGTTGCAATATAGCTTCTGAATCCTATCTAGCAGTGACTTTAGATCGTGTGACCTCTCAATTAGTTATCATGGCAAGTCCAGCGGGTGGAATGGATATCGAGCATGTGGCCGCCACGACCCCTGAGAAAATATTCAAAGAATGGGTAAATCCTGTAGTAGGACTTAGAGATTTCCAATGTCGCAGCCTCGCGATAAAAATGGGGTTTACTGGGCCTCAAGCCAAAGGATTTACCGATATCCTTAAAAAACTTATCCGACTTTTTATTGAATCAGATTGTAGTTTAGCTGAGATCAACCCTCTCACTTTAACCAAAGAGGGCAATGTTATCGCCCTAGATGCTAAAGTGGATTTTGACGAAAATGCTCTTTTCCGTCATCCCAGCTTTGCGGAACTTAGAGATCAAAACGAAGAAGATCCTAGTGAAACCCAAGCTAAAAAATTCGATCTTAGCTATATCAGTCTAGATGGAAACATCGGTTGTATGGTTAACGGTGCCGGTCGTGCGATGGCC
>SXPJ01000052.1 GCA_005776395.1 Bdellovibrionales bacterium
CGTTATTTGCCTAGTTACCGAGCTATTCGAGAGAAATATTCGTTGTGGGAAATGGCAACGAAACCTGAAATTGCAGCCCAAGTTAGCCTTTTGCCGGTACATGAACTTCCAGTGGATGCGGTGATATTTTTTTCGGATATTTTGACACTGCCGTATGGTTTAGGTTTGCCTGTTATCATGAAAGAGTCGATAGGACCCGTGATTGAAACTCCACTACGCACTTTGAATTCTTTTCAAGTATTCAGGGATTTTAATCCCTCTAATCATACTCAGTTTGTAGGAGAGACTCTTAAAATTATTAAAAATGAATTATCTTCTGAAAAGGCGCTCTTAGGATTTGCAGGAGCCCCCTGGACGGTTGGAGCCTATCTTATCGAGGGAAAAGCTAATCGAAATTTCGAGCAGATCAAATCATGGATGCATACAGCGCCCGAAGAATTAACAGTCTGCTTAGAACTATTGGGTGAAGCGACCTTGCGATATCTAGAGTGGCAGCATGAGTCAGGCGCTAATATGGTTCAACTTTTCGATACCTGGATAGGGCATATGCCTAAATGGTTCTTCGAAGGCTATTACATCAAAGTTTTAAATAGGATCTTTTCTGGCCTTAAATCCAAGGGAATTCCTGCTATCTATTTCACTAAACACTCGACCCATTTGACTTCATTAATGGCCTCATTGCCTGTTTCTGGTTTTAGTGTGGATGAGATTGAGTCTTTAACCGATTTAGATAAAAAATTTCCACAGTCCGTTTTTTTGCAAGGGAATTTAGATCCTGTAATTTTATTAAAGGGGACCCATGGTCAGGTTCGACTTAAAACTCGGCTTCTTGTTAAAGAGGCTAGTAGTTTAAATAGAAGGGTCGTTATGAATCTTGCTCACGGCATTTTACCGGGCACACCCGTTGAAAATGCGAGGGCTTTTATCGAGGAGTCGATAAGCTTATGGGTTTAAAAGAGCTAATAAAAAAATATTCAACCTCTGGCCCTCGTTATACTTCCTATCCTACAGCTCCGCAGTGGGTAGAAACCCTTGAAATTGATTCGTATCGAGAGCAACTTAAGAAGATCTTTTCAGAGAAAACCGAGCCGATTTCACTTTATATTCACATTCCTTTTTGTGAGGCTCTTTGTTACTACTGCGGTTGTAATATTCAGATAACTAAAGACCACTCGAGAAGTCGGTCCTATTTACAGGCTTTAATTCAGGAATTAAAAACTGTAACAGGAGTGATGAAAACACGGCAAACTCTCTCTCAAATCAGCTGGGGGGGCGGAACTCCTACTTTTATGACTTGCAAGGAGATTGAAACTCTTCACCAGGCAACTTTGGAGGTTTTTGATATAGCTGAAGGGGCTGAAGTTAGTATTGAGATTGATCCTAGAGTTACAACTCGAGAACAACTTTCCACTTTAAGACGACTTGGATTTAATCGAGTGAGTTTGGGAGTGCAGGACTTTAATGAGGCGGTACAAAAAGCGGTTAACAGAATTCAATCGGTAGAACTCACTTGCGAGATGCTCAACTACTGTCGAGAAGTGGGGTTTCAAGGGATTAATTTTGATCTCATGTACGGGTTGCCTCTTCAAACTAGGGACTCCTTCCATAAAACACTGGAACAGGTCATTTCGTTAAGACCTGATAGAATAGCGCTTTATAATTATGCCCATCTTCCCTCGTTAAGACCTCATCAGAAGATCATGGATCAGTTTGAAATGCCTGATATTCACGATCGATTGGCTATTTTTACTGAAGCCTATCAGGAATTTACGCAAAATGGATATCGGTCGATAGGGATGGATCACTTTGCGCTTGAAACAGACGAGCTTTTTTTGGCAATAGAGAAAGAAACTCTTTACCGTAATTTTATGGGGTACACGGTTAAGCGAGGCTCGGCAATGATAGGCATTGGCGCTTCAGCGATTGGGGAAGTGGGTGGAAGTTATTTCCAAAACATTCGAGAAGCTAAGATCTATGAAGAGAGCGTGGTTTCCCAGGGGCTTGCTTCTTTTAGAGGGTGTCTACTCACTCAGGATGATGAGGAACGCAAGTGGATTATTCAGCAGTTGATGTGCAAATTTATTTTAAGATTTTCAGATTACAAGGCTCTTTTCGGTAAAGATTTTAAATCTCAATTCGAAAAAGAGCTGAAAGATTTGAGTGATTTTAGCAGTGAGGGGATTTTAACTGTAAGTTTCGAGGCTATTTCCATTTCTGATCTAGGAAGAGTCTTTATTCGAAATATTGCGATGGTCTTTGATGCTTACCTTACTGTGCCAACCAAGGCGACCTATTCAAAAACTCTATGAATTTTTTTAAATGGTTAGGACAAAGTAACTCGGTTGTTTTAGAGTTTGACCATATCAATGATTCTGAACTAGAAACCTTTGAGGGGCAGATTGAGGAAGTTGAAAAGTATTACCAGTTTTCAAAGTTAGAAGAGATTGGGCTTAGAGTTAAACTTGGCAAGCGTCAGGGATTTGCAGCGATCCTTTTTAAAAATCCGAGAAAGAGTGTTTTACTCCGTATAGTTCCTTTTCTTGTGGGTAAAAAAATTCCATTTACTATATTTCTCAGAACTGACTGTGTCGGTTTAAATAAACTCCCGCATGATGAGGAGTTAAATTTCTACTCACAAAAATATCCCGAAAAATTGACTCAAGAGGTTTTAGAGCAGAAAAAGAAAATATTGTGGAACTCCCCAGATGAAATCGAAACCTTCTTGAGATCGTTAAGAAAAGAGATGGGGCCTTTGCCGTTGGAGCTTATCGATCCGACCTTTTTCTTTTCTACTTGGGGTAAATTGATTGAGCTTCCCAAGGAGTTGGTTGAGTGGGGAATTACTTTATATGTTTCCTCTAATCAACGTTCTGTTGTAGAGAACGAAATATTATTTATGCGACAACAGTTAGGTGTGCTTCCTAGGGTGGCAAGAGTGGCGCAATTTACTCAGGACGCAGTGTGGAATGAAACTTCTTTAAGCCAGCTTAATATAGCGGCTTGTGTTACAGGCAGCTATGGGGCTGTGACGCGGGAAAGCCAATGGTGGGATCTTTCAGTTTGGCGTTTTTCGACTTGAAAAAAAGAGGCTGAGGGATAAAATTTAATCTTCCGTCGATAAAAAAAGGCGGTTTATTAGAAGCAATTTACCGGAGGAAACATGGCAACCAAAGTGGCAAAAGTCGGAATCAAGAAAGAAGAAGGTTGGTTATATTATCTTGATAAAAAGGGAAATGTATCTCGAGCCAAAATGGGTCGAGGACGAAAGCCTTCTAAAGTGAAACCTCAAATGGTTGAGAAGGTTGGGGTAAAAAGAGAAGTGGGCTATCTATATTTTATCGACAAGCAAGGGGATGTTTCCAAGGCTAAACTCTCTCGTCGAGGCAGAAAGAAAAAGAGAAAATAAGAAAATAAGATTTTAAAGTTTTAAATGAGCGTGGACTCTTGGAGTCCACGCTTTTTTTGTTCTAAAGAACAGCAGTTCTCGGTGAATAAATTTTGAGGCTAATTGAGGAGTGCTGGAAAAACCTTTTCGCAGAGTCTCGGTGTGCCATTGGGGTAATTTTATGATGGTTCATTCAAATTTTTGAATGACTCCACTTTTGTCATGCGCTGTGGCTCACCGAGAATTGCTGCTTAAAGAGATCCCAGGTTGTCACCCCTTTGCGGGCTATGTTATTGATAAGTATTGATTGGAGACTTCATGAATCACTGTATTTCTCAAAGCCCGACCCCTAAAAATGAACCTGTTTTAAATTATGCTCCCGACTCTTTAGAAACTAAGGATCTTAAGACCTCTCTCAGAGCCTTATCGGGAAGCGAAACAGAGGTTCCTCTCGTCATTAACGGAAAGGCCGTTCGAACAGGAAAAACAGAAACTATAACTCCGCCTCACAAACAATCGCACAAGTTGGGCCATTATCATAAGGCTGGACCCGAAGAGGTTAAAGCTGCCATAAGCGGAGCTTTAGCTGTGGCTAAAGATTGGGCTCTGATGCCTTATGAGGCTAGAGCTGCTATTTTCTTAAAAGCCGCTGAGCTTTTATCTACTAAATATCGTCCTATTCTAAATGCAGCTACGATGTTGGGGCAGAGCAAGAGCTGTTACCAAGCTGAGATAGATTCCGCCTGTGAGCTCATAGATTTTTTAAGATTTAATGTTCATTTTCAGGAGCAGATGTACTCGATGCAGCCTCTGTCGGCTCCCGGAATTTGGAACCGCATGGAGTATCGACCTCTTGAAGGTTTTGTCTTTGCTGTGACTCCATTTAATTTTACAGCTATTGCAGGAAATTTAACGACTTCAGCAGCCCTGTTAGGAAATGTTGTGGTATGGAAGCCAGCTTCGACTGCGGTCTATTCGGGCCATTTTATTATGAAGCTTTTAGAAGAATCGGGTTTACCTCCGGGAGTCATTCAGTTTCTTCCAGGAAGTGGGGCCGATGTGGGGGACCTTTGTATTAAAGACAGAAATTTAGCAGGGGTTCACTTCACCGGTAGTACCGGAGTTTTTCAAGGCATATGGAAAAACATCGGAAATCAAATCCATCAATACCGAAGTTATCCCAGAATCGTAGGAGAAACTGGAGGAAAGGATTTTGTCTTTGCTCATCCCTCTGCGGATGTAGAAGGTCTTGTGGCTGCAATAGTTAGAGGGGCTTTTGAGTATCAAGGGCAAAAATGTTCGGCAGCTTCG
The DNA here is from genome assembly GCA_005776395.1 of Bdellovibrionales bacterium. GTDB lineage: Bacteria > Bdellovibrionota > FAC87 > UBA2466 > UBA2466 > UBA2466. The sequence goes on from SXPJ01000052.1 coordinate 4,697, forward strand.
AGAGCTTATATTCCAAAAAGCATTTGGAAAGAGGTTAAAGAAAAGTTGGTAGCCGAAGTAAAAACTATCAAGGTTGGAGATATCGCCGATTTTACAAATTTTATGGGGGCGGTGATCGATAAGAGGTCTTTCGAAAATATTAGAGGTTACATTGATGAGGTTAAGAAGAGCTCTGATGCAGAAATTATTGTGGGTGGCAAATGTAACGATGAAGAGGGCTACTTCATTGAGCCGACTATCATAGAAACAAAAAATCCAGTTTATCGCACTATGAGTGAAGAGATCTTTGGACCCGTCATGACTATCTATGTTTACGAAGATAATAAATTTGAAGAGACCTTAAAAATCTGTGACGAGACATCTCCCTATGCTTTAACGGGTTGTATTTGGGCGCAAGATAGAGCCGCTATTGTGATTGCTCTTAAAAAACTGTCTCAAAGTGCAGGCAACTTCTATATTAATAACAAACCTACTGGGGCTGTCGTTGGGCAACAACCCTTTGGTGGTGCTAGAGGTTCGGGAACCAATGATAAGGCGGGAAGCTTGCTCAATCTTTTAAGATGGGTTTCAGTAAGAACAGTTTCTGAAACCTTTACACCTCCTAGAAACTATCGCTATCCCTACATGGCTTAACTCACAAAGGATGCTTAATGAAACAATTAACTGTGCTCGTTGTATTTGCTCTTCTTACTGGATGCGTTTCTAAGGAGTTGGAGATCAGTAAAGAAAATACAGGTGTGTTGCTTGGTCAATTTTGGGTTCAAAAATTTGAAAAGTTCCTAAAAGAAGATTTAGAGAATTACCAAAATGAAGTGGATCAGGTTAGTCAGGACTATCAAATTGAGCAATGGAGAGTAGAGACTGCAGATCCTGATGCGTCTCAGAAAAAACTTTCTAAATTATTTGAAGCTCTACAAGCGACTTCGTACAATGCTGGAATTTTAAAAACTGCAATACAGTTTGATAGGGCCGCAGAGACGTTCTCCTTATCTGAGTTTCCTAGTAAAGCTAAGCTTTCTCGAGTTAGACAGCTTCTTGAGACCTCTATCTTGACCGATGCTAAGATCATTGCAAAGGAGAAGACGAATCAGGATCGTCAAGAGGCTCTGATGAATCAAAGCAACAGCTTTAGGATTGAGGTTACTGGTGAGAAGGAACCTATTTCCAAGGCCCTTTATGGGAAAAAATTGAGATCTTTAGAGGATAGAAAAGCTCGTCAAGAGCTTTATCAAAAGTTTAATTCCTCTCGGGCTAAAAAATGGACTGAATGGGAATTCCAGGCATTGATAAAAGCACGCAACGAAGAGGGGCGACTTGCGGGATTTAAAAATTATTATGAGTACCGTTTTTTTAGAGGCCAGCTTAATTATAATAACTATCGAGCCCAGGTTCAGGAGATTAAAACTAAACTAGCTCCGAAAGTAAGAAGAGTTTTAGCTCAATTAGGAAAACAATTTAAGATTGATAAAGTTGAAGCCTGGGATATGGGCTATTTACGAGAAAAATCCTCCTCTGGAGAGGTTAATGAATTCCTCAAGAAAGTTCCTGAGACAGCAGTTTTAGATATGGCGAGAAGGTTTTACTCGAACCTTGGAATTAATATCGATAGTTTTAATTTCTTAATGGATCTTTATCCTCGTCCAGGTAAAAACACTCATGCATTTGCTATGGGAGTGGTAGCTCCTCACGTGGATTTTAAGGGAAACCTGTTATCTGAGCCCAAACCGGATATTCGATTTTTAGCTAACTTAAAACAACCGGTGAAATGGGAAGATACAAGCACTGTCATTCACGAGTTAGGGCATGCCATTCATTATGGAGAGATCCGACAGCCACTGGGAGTTTTGAGAGGTTTCGGTTCAGTAGAAACTGAGGCCATCGCAATGACCTTAGAGCGAATGGCCGATTCAAAAGAGTTTTTGGAATCTATACTTGGGGAATTTACGGGAGTCTCAAAAGAGAAACTAACTCCTATTTTAAAGAAGCAGATTAAATCAGCTCAGATAGAACAGGCTTTTGTTCTTTTAAGACAGGTGTTTTTTAGTGATTTTGAGCATGAGGTTTATCTGAACCCGGATGAAAACTATGCAGCTTTGTGGGCTAAAATGCATAAAGAATATTGGGGAGTTGAAATCCCAGTAGAGCAAGCCGATTGGGATGTGGAGCATTTCCTTATGGCTCCAGTTTATGTTCAAAATTATGCCATCGGAATTTTGATGGTAGAGCAATTCTATGAGTCTATTCTCAAAGAATTTAAAACTGGCTACAAGAGCACTAAAATTGGCGATAAACTTAGGGCTAAATACTTCGCTCCTGGTCTGGAGTTTGATTATTTAGCTCTAACTAAGCTCTTTACCGGAAAGGATTTGACGGCCGAGGCAGCTTTGAGGTTAATCAGGTAGAAATGATGGAAATGACCGAAATTTGGAAAAATGCCCTTCAAGAGGCTCATAATATTTTAACCGATTTTATGAGTAACCCTGCCCAAATTGAAAAGTGTACGGCGTTTACTAGAAAAATTGTTGAGACCTACAAGAACAATGGCAACATTTTTATCTGTGGAAACGGGGGATCTCATTGCGATGCTATGCACTTTGCGGAGGAACTTACCGGCCGTAATCGTTTAGAAAGAAGGCCCTTGGGAGCTCTCGCATTGGGAGATCCTAGCCATCTAACCTGTGTGGGCAATGATTATGGTTTTGAGTACGTGTTTGCTAGACAGTTTGCGGCTCTGGCTAGAAGAGGGGATCTTTTGATAGGCCTTTCAACCAGTGGTAACTCCAAAAATGTGGGGCTTGCTTTTGAGGAGGCTAGAGACAGGGGAATTCCAACGGTTGCTTTACTTGGGCGAGATGGGGGAAGTCTTAAAGAAAAGGCCGACCTTGTGATTATTATACCTGCAAAAACTTCTGATCGAATTCAGGAGATGCATATCAAATTGTTACATACCGTAATTGACACCGCTGAACGAGAGTTGTTTCCACCCTCTTTTTAATACCTGATTTAGGGCCAGGTATTTATTCACAATCCCGCCTCCACTCCTAGCGTCAGATATAGATTTTCTCCGAAAGGGCCAAACCCATGATAAGCCCCTAAACGCACTTGGGTGGGTAAGTAGTAGAGAAGTTTCCAGTCACTCTTAAGCTCTACTCCACAACTTGTATAAAATTTCTTAAAGATATTTTTAGGAAAGCTGGGGTGAGAAGGACCCAAGTCATAGGAAAGCGCGTCGGCTACAAGAGCTCCATGGATCGAGTGTAAATAGACTGGAAAGAGTTGATAACCTCTCTCTACTCTTGAAATTGGAAAACGGTATTCTAAATTGGTTGCAAACATTCTTCTCCCCGCAAAAAGGCTGGGGGAAAAACCTCGATTCAAAAAGAATCCTCTCCCTTGCGAGAATAAAAGTTCTCCACCTCCTTCAAAGAATGAGTTAATAAAACTACTCCCTTCGGTGTAACCCAATTTATTTCCTAAATAGAAAGCGCTATTTCTTAGAAAGGGGCCTTCAATATAAGCCGAAACTGAAGCTACAGTAGTGAAGAAGTTTTTATCACTCCCTAGAGCCTTAAAGTATTGAGCGTGAGCTATAGAGGTTTTAATTCCATTAAGAGGAGAAATAGCAAGTTTTCTCGTTGGAAATCCCCAAGATTTAGAGAGTCCAAATTCAAGCCCTATCGACTGTTCGGCCGGGCCTAAAGAAGAGGATTCTAGTCGATTAAAAAGAGTGCTTAGACTGATCGCAGGAAGTCCCCAGGGTAAAGTTTGACTGTAACCCACTTTTCCTCCCCAGCGTTTAAAGAAACTTTTAGAGGTTCTTAAATAACTTGGTGAAAAATTAACCCCCAAAAAAACAGAAGAGCTTCTTCTGAAACGATAAGTGTAGAGCAGGTTAGCAAAAGGAAGCCCTCGAGTATCATAACCTCCAAAAATATCGTAAAGGTGTTTTTGAGTGAGATCAAATCCGGGTATCCAAGCTCCCACTTGAACTCCATCGGGCACAAAGAGAAGCGAGGGAACCCAGGTTTGGGGCTTAAGAGTTGAGAGAGGATAGTAGGTTTTAGGAGCTTGAATACTTGTTAAATTTTCAGGAAGTTCAGAAGGGGGGGCAATTTGGGGAAACGGGATAGGGGCCCTTTTAACTGGCTTTGCCCAGGCGATATCAAAGCCCCCATGTCGATAGCTGCTTACTAAATAGTCCCCCTCTTTTTTATCAAAGCTATTAATGCCCCCTACAAGGTGTGATTTTTGTTGCATCTCTTTTTTAGCAACATTTATTTCCCAGATTTCGTAGCGTCCATTGAGATCTGAAACTGCCTCTAGTATGTCGGGTTCGGCAGCATTTTTTAAATTGAAAATCTCTTTAGGAAGAGTGGCTACTTTTTGAGGGGTTTCATTATCCCATCGATAAAGATGGGTCGTCATCTGCTCTTTGACTCCAAACCATGCGGTTTTACCAGGGAGCAAGCTTGTAACCCATTGGCGATCGGGAACAGTCCATTTTCTAATAATCTTCCATTGATCTTCAGAATTGAAAACAGGAGAGAGTTCCATCACTGTTCCCTTATCACTTTCATCAGAGTAAATAAGAATTGTATTTTCAGTAGTAGAACAGGCTAAACGATGAATATGAGAGATAACTTTATCTTCGATTTTAAGGGGAATTGAATCTTGCTCTTTTAAGTTTCTAGAAAAAAGCTCATTAACGACATAACCATTTCGATTACTGGATGAGATATAAAGAAGTTTTTGATTTTTAGCTTCACCTATCCAACAAAGATTAGAAAAACCACTGTCACCGATAGTCGTTATTCGATTTCTCTCTTTTGTGGCTAAATCTAAAGTATAAATTGTGGCCACCTCTTTTGAAGTCTCTGCCACATAGGCTACCTTGGTTCTATCGGGAGAGAGAATAACTCCGCCTTTATAACTTCGGTTTTGGGTTAAGTAGGTAAGTTCAGAAATAGGCTCTTTTTTTATTTTAGAGATTTCTGCTTGAGTTTTAGATTCCTTTTTTTGATAAATAGTAGCCCAGAGATTGGGATAGTTTGTATTAAATATTTTTTCTAAGGGCTTATTAATAAAGTAGGGCCAATTAGAACTGTAACTTTGGGTAAGTTCATAGATTCCCTGTTTTTCTTTCTGTTCCCAAAGTTCTTCATAAAGTTCATAACCAAAAAAGTAGGGAGAGGCTCCATAGGGCCATCGAGTCAGAGATCCATCTAAAAGATCTAAAGGAACAAAGTTTTTTCCCCAGAATTTTTCTTCAATGGCTGCTCGTCGGTACATAGAGAAAAGGGGGCCTTGTCCTCTTCCCCCTTTTGTTTTTTCGGTTTCAAGAAAAGTGGCTAAACCTTCATGAAGGTGAGAGGGCATCATTGCATTGGGAACTACCCAGCTGCCAAATAAGGTTCTCATAAGTTTCCAAAGCCCTGAAGCTGGATAGATATGCAAAATATGAACATACTCATGAAGAATGACCGAGTAGATCCAATCGTCTAAAGTTGCAAGTTGGCCCCCGGGTGAAGGGGGAGAGGCAAAAAATACAATATGTGAATAAGGAAAATTGAGGGCATAGCCATTTAAAGAGTCTTTGAAATCAGCAATAACAATCCATGTATGCTTAGGTCCTTCAGGGAAAATAGGACTGAGAACTGTATGGGCTTTCTCAGCCGCACTTAAGACTTTAAGGGCTAAGTCTTCTCTTCCTTCTCTAAAAACAGTAGTGAAATGGGAGCTCTCTTGAGATCTCCAAGAAACATCAGAAGGAAAAGTGATGTAGGTGGGTTGTTCCGCTTGTGCACAAAAAGAAAAAAATAGAAGAAGAGCTAAAAATTTGAGTGGATACATCAGAGAATTTTATCTATTGGGATTTCTTAAGTCTACTTACTTATGAACTGCTTAGTAAGTCATAGATTCATCAAGGTTTTAATTTCCGTATAAACTTTTTCTGGAGAGATTTGCGATAGGCAAGCATGAGAAGCTAAGGGACAAACTTCATGGCCGCACCAGGCATAGAGTGGATTATCGATATTGTGATCTCTACAAGAGACCGGGAACTGAAGAGCTTTATGGCGATCAATGGGGTATCCATGCCATTCCCCAATGGATTCTGGCCCAAAAACTGTGACCGTAGGAATTTTAAGAGCTGCTGCCACATGTTTGACTCCTGAATCAGCTCCCATAAAGCCATCCATAAAACTTAAGCAACCAATTAAACTTGAAAGATCGGCTGTGTGAATTGCAGTTGTTTCAATTTTTAGTTGTGCCCATAGACTGGAAGAGGGTGGAGAATCATAAAACACAAAAACTTGAGCTTCGTTGGATAGAGCTCTAGCTAGAGCTAAAAAATTTTCTAAGGGCCACTGTTTAGAGGGGCGACTCGCAGTTACACTCAGAGCAATTTTTTTCTTGGGACTAGATTTAAAATGGGAATTTAAAAGCTCTTCCCCACGTCTTTTGTGCGAAGAACTGACAAAAATTTTACTTTGAGGGCTTTTTCCAGACCATCCCAAGCCTCTAACAACATTTAAATCTCTCTCAAGGGCTGACATAGGAGTCCCTACGTTAGGAATGGTTTTTGAGAATTTGGTATGGCGCGGCGATCGATTGTGGTGATGGATCAATTTTGTTCGGCTCTTGGAAAATCGAGTTAAGAAAGCGGTTTGATTATTAGCGTGAAAGTTAAGAACAGCATCGTAATGGGTCTTTCTAATCTCTTTCAAGGTATCCCATTGAGAGGTGAAATTGGAAGATAAGGGATAGTGCTTTTCAAAACGAGGATCTAAATCAAAAAGAGCTGCATAGGGCGCGGGATAGGCAATATCGAAGGAACACCCGAGTGATTCGCGCAGCGCTTCAAGTGCCGCGGTCCATAATGCTGTGTCCCCTAATCTTCGTTGCTTAATAGCTAAAACTTTTTTCATGAAAATTTCTTTTTTAGTGAGTCACACTTTAATCAATGAAAAAATAGGTGACAAGGGACTTATCTCTTTAGAATAATGTGTGTATCATTACGATGACTTGCAGTAGTATTTACTAAGTAAGCAAGTTTTAAGTTTTAAATAGGTGATCATTTAAAAAAAGGAGTCTCACAATGAGTCGTTTACATCAGTTAAGAAGCCCATTTATGGCAATTATGGGTTTGGTTTTTGTTGTTGCGTTATCTTCTTGTAGCAAAAAAGAGGTTGTTTCAGATGAGCCTTTAATGAATCCCAGTGATACGTCCGGTTCTGCGACTGGAGAAGGGGTTGTCGAAACTGGAAATGCGGGCGATGCGGGAATGGCTGCTAGCGAACTTCAAACGGTCTACTTTGCATTTGATAGTTATTCTTTAAGTGGCGAAACAAAGGCTCAACTTAAATCTAATTTGAGTTGGTTAAAAGCTAACTCCACTGCGAAGGTACAAATTGAAGGGCACTGCGATGAAAAGGGCACTGTGGAGTATAATATGGCCTTAGGCGATCGTAGAGCCAATGCAGTGAAAAACTTTTTGGTTAAAGCTGGAATTGAAAAAGATCGTATCGATACTATCAGCTATGGCAAAGAGCGACCTGCGGATTCCGGACATGATGAAGCCGCATGGAGCAAAAATCGAAGAGCTATTTTTATCTTATTATCTAAATAATAGTAGATAGATCATGAACTATTTTTTTCAGCTAGTCTCAGGATTTTTAATTTTCTTGGGACTAGCCGCTTGTCATCCTCGTCCAATTGAAGAGCTTGCTATTGCTGATGTCGCTTTAAAAGCGGCTCAAAAAGTTAAAGCCGATTCTTTGGCTCCTGATTTTTTTAGAAAAGCGGAGAATTTTTATTTGAGAGCTAAAAAAGATTTTGCTGAGGGTTATTTTGATTCTTGTAAAAAGTTTGCCGACAAAGCCCGTTTAATGGCTGAAAAAGCTGAATATCGAGCCTTACAGAGGCAAACTCAAATGAGAACCAGGGTGGGAGATGAAGAATCCTCTGGAACCTCATCAGATCCATTTAAAGTTAAAAATTCTGAGGAACAGCAATGAAAAATTTTAAGAACTGTTTACTTTTATCCCTGTGGGTAATTCTCGGAACTTTAACCTCTTGTCGTACTAAGAGCGAAATAAGAAGAGAGCAGGAGTTTGAAAGATTAAAGCAGGAGGTCACTCAGACCCGTGGGGATCGAGCCGATGTGGATTCCACTGTCGATGAACTTAAGGTGGAGATGGCAAAACTAGGCAACGTGATTGAAGAAGAGGCTCAAGGCCGAAGAAAAGAATCGGAAGAGATTCGAAAGGAATGGACAGCTTTAACCGCTCGTGTTCAAGCTTTGGAGCAAAGGGCAGTGGCTGAGGAATTAAATCAGAAACAACTTATACAGGAAAAACCCAAGGCCAGTCTAGAATCGGGGCGAGGGCTTTTTGATGACGGGAAGTATGAGGATGCCATTGAGGTTTTAAGATCGGTAGTTGAATCTCAATCTAAATCGGAAGAGGGTAAAAAAGCTCAGTTTTTATTAGGCGAATCTTATTTTGCCACTAAAGATTATCGCTTAGCTGGGGTTGAGTTTTCTAAGTTTCAAAAGAACTTTCCAAAAGATGCTCTTGTTCCTAATGCTATTTATCGTTTAGCGGCATCCTTTAAAGAGATGGGAAAAGGCAAAGAGGCAAAGCTTTTTTATCAAGATCTGATTGAGCGATACCCTAGCAGTCCTTTTGCGAGCAAAGCTAAAGTAGACATGAAGCGATTAAAGTAGCTTATTGAAGATTTACTTACTTATGAATTGCCTAGTCACAATCCATCTTCCAAGACCCAAAGTTAAAACTAAGTATAAGAGAAGAGCCCAATAGCTATTAGTTTTAAATGAGTTTGAATGAACCGATAGGCAACCCACGTTGTTTTTTGAAACTTCACAGTGCATGTTTTCATTTTCAAACTTTTTACCGACTCCAGAATAGGCAGACCGTAAAACAGCTATATCATTGGCATGCAGACTTCTTTTTTGGGTTTCTTCTGTCGTTGCACTTGCAAACATCGTAGCCTCTTCGTTGACAGTAGCGATTTCATGTCCAAATCCCAGAAAATGGCCGATTTCATGGGTGAGAATATTTTGAACATCATGACTTCCCGTTTGTCCTGTCGTGGTGAAAGAAAAGTTTTTTCCGTTGAGCAGAATATCGGAATCTAAAATCATTCCTGCACTTGCATCTGCATCTGTACCAGCCACATAAAAATTTCGAGTTACCGCTATTGCAGCGCTATCAAAAGGCCAATTATCTGTAAGAAGAATAATTGTATTTAAACTGTCATTTTCATTTTTCGTTGATTGATTGCAACCGAAAGAGAGAAATTCAACGAGAACATCATTATAAGTTCTCCAGGTCTTAAAACTATTTTCTATAGCTGTTACGTAATCCGGGTGGTTTTTGAAGGAGGGGGCTGAAATGTAATAAGGGATTGGAAAATGGCGACTGTCCCAGTACAAAAAAGGGCCAGTTCCTGAGCCATTACTTCCATCTGTTCTATTTCTTGAGTGTTGCCGAAGCTGTGTTATGGGTTTAAATCCATCTTCAAATCCAGTGACCACATAACGATGATGAGATTCAGAGCCACTGTGATTTAAGTAGGCTTTATAACTTATCCCATTATAGGGGCGAGGAATTCCAGAGAACATAACTCCTCGGTCATTTATCTCTCCACCGGGGAATTCAATTTCAATCTCATCACGAATTTTAAGGCTTTCACCTGATTTAATATGGTGAATTTTTAATACTTCAGCAGAGGCAATTGTTTTTAAGTGGGTAGAGGGATCAATAATCGTATTCAGTGATTTAAGGGTAAGATCAGCAATTAACTCAGCTGCGTTTAATTGCGCTGAGATAAGTTCGGGAGGGACGGTCACACCTAGTAGCCCTCTTGCGAATGAGGTAATCCCTAAGATAAGAAGAAGCATTTTAGCCAGAGGTGCCGGACCTCGTTGTAGGTGTTGAATTTTCATGAGGGTTTTAATTTTATCACAGCCCTAAAATCAGCCAGGACAATTTTTGCCCATTGTAAAAAGGGTTACCCAAATCGCGTAATAAATTACGCATCAAAATAGGATGAAAAGCTTTTTTTTAGCGTTCTGACCACGATAAAAAATCAAATAAATACAATTATTTATGTTAATTATTAGGATTCTGTTTGGATTGGGTATCGAATTTGCTGACTCTTATATTGAGGTTAGAAAAAATGAAATTATTATTTTCTGATGTTTTAGCAATTCCCTCCTCTTTGATGAGGCCTACGGCAACTGTAAAGATGGCGAGATTAGAGGTCTTAAATCGCCATCGTTCCCTACCTCATATTGAAAGAAAATTTTATCACTTCATGATGGGAATGCTCTGTTTCTCTCTTTATGCTTTTTTTATTGAAAAACAGACTGCTATTTTGTTGTTAACTCTTATCGGTGGCCCCCTTGTTGTTTTGGATTTTCTGCGTTTGAAAAATCCAGAAATGAATGATGTTGTTTTACGACTTTTTGGAAAGATAATGCGCAGAGAAGAGCTTCGAAGTTTTTCTGGTAATTCCTTTTTTGTATTGGGACTTTTGACTGTTGTTGCGATTTTCCCAAAACCCATTGTTCTTTTAAGTGTTCTTTATTTAGCTATTGGGGATCCTATAGCGGCTGTGATTGGAAGTTTATATGGACGTCATAAATTAATTGGAAGAAAAAGCGTTGAAGGGGCTCTAGCTAATTGGATTAGCTGTACGCTAGTTACCTTTTCTATGGGATTAGGTTATTTCGGGCTTTCTGCTGATAAAGCTTTTCTTTTGGCTTTCGTGGGGGGACTCACTAGTGTTTTTGCTGAGCTTTTACCGACCCCTATTGATGATAATTTTACTATTCCGGTAGCTTCAGCTCTATTTCTTTCTTTGTTTATTCTTATCTTCCCACTATTTTAAAAGTAAAAGATTCTAAAAATTATTTCTTTAATAGAAGAAATTAACTTCTTATAAGGTTTTGAAATTAGATTCCATTGGGTTTACAATTTTAAACTTAAAGGAGCTTTTTCATGTCGACTGAAGTTTCTAATCTTAAGATTCAAAAAAATTCCTACAGAATATTTACAGATAGTTCTAATCAGACTCAGGAAAAAATTTTCCAATTTTTAGATTCAGAAACCCAGAAATCTCAGGTGAGTTCTGTTAAAGAGGAATATCCTTCAGTTTTTAAGGCGGTCCCCGGAGGAGAATCTCTTTATATTCAACAAGGGGATGAGGTTGTTTCTCATGTGGCGATCTTAGATAGGGAATTTCAACACCCCTCTGTTCGAATGAAAGTGGGCCTCATAGGATCGGTAGTGACGCGCCCTGATTACCGAGGGCAAGGTTATGCGACCCATTTGATTCGGCAGGCTTGTATAGAGCTTAAAAAACGGGGTTGTATGATTGCTTTGCTTTGGTCGGACCAGCCTAACTTTTATTTACCTTTAGGTTTTTACCGTTCGGGTCGGGAGCAAGATGTGCGTTTTTCCCTTAAGTTTAAAATGGAAAACATGGGTATTGTGAGACCCATGGATTTTGATAAGGATGCTCATTTTATTTGGCGTCTTTATCAGAAGCAGAACTGTCGATTAGATCGTTCTTTAGAGGAACAAAAAAAACTTCTCAAAATTCCTAGGGTTAATGTTTTTGTTACTGAACAAAACGGCAAACTAAGCTCTTACATTGCAATCAATAAAGGGGCCGATTTTACCGGTTTTATTCATGAGTGGGGTGGAGATGTTTTGGAAGTTCAGCGCAATATCGCTTATTGTCAGAGTCAATATTTTCCAGATAAGCCATTAACCCTCATTGCACCCGCTGAATATGATATTTCAATTCTAAAACAGATAGCCGAAGATAAATGGGAAGGTGTTCTAGGACTTATTAAAGTATTAGATAAAAATCTTCTTCTCAGCACTTATATGAACTATTTAAAAACTAAAAGAATTGAGCATGTTTGGTCAAAGAATAAGGATTCAATTCTATTTTCTAATTCCGAATTCTCAATTGTAACCGAAGGGGATGTTGTTCAATTGGTTTTTGGAAGTGAAACTCTATATTCTCATCCTACAGTTCCGTTTTTTGTTTGGGGCTTTGATTCGATTTGATTATCGTTTAGTATTTTCAAAGGATTGATAGTTTTCAATTAATATTCGAATTCGTTCTCCAGATTCTCGACTTAGTAAACGCTCTGGAAGAGATTCGTAAACAAGCCAATGAGTAAGAATTACTGAGATGTCTAAATAAACCCAGATTCTATTGGGGTTTTGTGGGTTTCTGAAAAAGTGAAAATAACCCGAGAGGTTTTCAACTGGAGAGTCTTCTGCTTGCAGGGTAGTTATTTTCATTGAGAATATGTTTTTGTCCTCTGTGGGTGGGAAGTCGAAATGAAAAGTTCGACCAATGGGTATTTTAAGGGCGGGTAGAGCTAAGACCAGTTGAAGATCAATGTTGTTTGGATTGAAAGGATCTGCTTTCATTCCTGTGATTTGGATATAAAAGGTTTCCCCAGAACCTCGATTATTAATATTTGGAAGAGCCCAGATGGGGAAATCTGAAACCTTTTGGGATATTCTTTTTAAAATATTCCAATCGGCCTCCATAGAAATAAAGGCTTCTAATGAGATCTTTCGATTGCCCATTCTCTTAACTGTTTTTTCAAAATAATCAGATTGCTGATTTTTTAGAACGGCTTGAAGTTTTGATAAAATCTCATTGGGGGAGATAACATTTTCACAAAAAGAAGATGAGCAGTAAATTAGACTTAGGAATAAAAATTTTAAGGCTTTTTGATAACCCATAGTCCGCGTCCTAAGAGCCAAAACCCAAGTCCTACTAGTACAATTCCATAGATGGGAAATCCGGAAAATTCGGGCCCTTTTCCTAGGAAGAGAAGGGCAACTCCCACCGAAATAATAGTGAAACTTGTTATCGCAGTATAAAAGAAATAGTTAAAAGATTTAATGGCTTGGGTAAGCGCTAGCAGTTCTTTGCTTTTGACTTCGAAAGCAAAATGGTTGTGAGACCACACCTTAAGAAATCTTTTTAAAAGTCTGGGAAATGTTTCAAGGGTATCTTGAAGATCTCGTCCTAAAATAATTAAGTCATGGGTAAGACGTTCTTTGCTATATCTCGAGGATAAAACCTGCTTAGCAAGTCGACTCCCTAGTTGTAGCACATCGAAAGTAGGGTCCAATCTTTTTCCTAACCCATCGATTGTCATGATAGCTCGAAATAACAGCATAAGTTCTCTAGGAACTTTTAAATGATGTTGAGCTGCAATATTAGTTGAACGAAGAAGAAGTTTGCCTGCATTAACTTCCCCTAATGACATGCCTACATAGGGAGATAGGGTGTCCATTAAATCTTTTTGCAGGACATTAATATCTGTTTCTCCAGAAGGAGCACAGAGTATTAGGTATTCCGAGGCTAAGCTTTCATAGTCTTCATCGATAATTGCGATAAACATCGTGATGATACTGTCTTTGACTTTTTTTCCAAGTCTTCCCACAATACCAAAATCAATGATTCCGATATTTCCATCGGTAAGAACAAAAAGATTCCCAGGATGTAAATCTCCATGAAATAGACCATCATGCATGACCATGTGAAAAAAAGCATCGGCTCCGATTTCTATTATTGATTTCGGATCAATTTTAGCCTGAAGAATAGCTTCGCGATCAGAAAAACGAATTCCTTCAAATTGCTCTAAAACTAAAATGCGAGAAGTGCTATAGCTATCATAGACTTTTGGAATTCTGATTTTTTGAAGATCTTTTAAGTTCTGTTTTATTTTTCGTATATTGTTGGACTCAACAAGAAAGTCGAGTTCGAAAATAATTGATTGAAAAAACTCTTCCACCAATCCCACTGGATTAAAGGGCTTAACTTCAGGTATGTATTTTTCCAGGAGAATAGCAAGTCCTCTCAAGATGGAAATGTCATTTTGAATTATTTTATCAATGCCAGGACGCTGAATTTTAACGGCGACCTTTTCACCAGTTTTCAAAGTAGCAAAATGGACTTGAGCAATACTTGCCGCGGCTTTGGGGGTAGTATCAAAATGACTAAAGGTATCATTAATGGATCCTTTTAAATCTGACTCCAAGAAAGCTCGAATTTCATCAAAAGGGACTGTAGCTACGTTGTCTTGTAGTTTTGAAAATTCATCGACGTAGGATTCCGGTATTAGATCGGAACGTGTAGCTAGTAATTGACCTAGTTTAACAAAAGTGGGGCCTAATTCCTCAAAGCTTAATCGCAATCGTTCAGGAATGGGGAGATCTGCATAGCTGGGATTGATGGTCTCTTTTTCTCCGAGGAATCTTGATAGGTTCATTCGGTGCAATAGATCGATAAAGCCATGCTTTACCAGCACTCGAAGAATTTCAGTGACACGGCCCGCATTTTTAAATGCCTGCGCCATATGGGTTGCTGTAGAAATAACTTTCATTTTTTATTAGCCAGAGAAAAAGTAATTTGCCCCTCTTCTACATCGACTGAGATGAGCTGTACTTCCATGGAATCCCCTACCGTTAAAGTTGAATGACCTGGGCGTTTTCGAAAGCACATATGATCTTCATCAAATTGGTAAAAACCATCGAGTGAATCGACTGGTAAGAACCCTTCAAGCCCGAATTGAGGAACCTCTATAAAAATACCACGCTCAATAAGCCCTGAAATCGTTCCTGAAAAGGATTCTCCTATTTTAGGTTTCATAAACCAACATTGCTTTCGTCGAGTTACGAAGCGCTCGGCTTCCATGGCTCGACGTTCGCGTTCACTGGTCTTTTCGCCTAACTTCTGAAAATCGACACCCTCAGTAAACTTATCGGAATGAGAGTGCTTTAGAATAAATTCTTTTAAGGCTCGATGCACAATTAAATCAGGATATCGACGAATAGGGGAGGTGAAATGGGTATAATCCATAAGGGCAAGTCCGAAGTGCCCTTTAGGCGTAGGTTCATACCGAGCCTGCTTTTGACTTCTTAAAATAGCCTGGTGCAGCGTGTGAGCCCCTTTTTTTCCGAAGGTATCGGTTAGAACTTTTGAGAAGGCGATAGGGGTAATCTCTTTCAGCATTTGAGCAAAGCCCAAGCGGTGCAATAGAGAGTTGAGTTCGTCAACTTTTTCCCAAGTTGGAGTCTCATGAACACGATAGAGTGAACTAGCCTTTCCCAGCCTTAGGGCTTTTGCTACTTCGGAATTGGCGGCGATCATAAATTCTTCAATGAGGCGATGGGACTCGAAGCGGGGCCGTTTATAAATATTGTTGGGAACACCGGTCTCATCCAATTCCATTTGGCATTCAGTCAGATCAAAGTCCAAAACTCCGCGCTCTTTTCTGTTATGAGTTAGCTTATGGTAGAGCTCTAGAGCGAGATTAAGCGGCTCTCTCAACGTTTTAAAGGCTTCAATTTGAGAGGGATCCTTTTCGTAAAAAGAGTGGAGTTGGTTATAAGTAATTCTCTGGGCTGTTCGAATAATACCTTCATAAAATTGAGTTGAGATTATCTGTCCTGTTCGATCGTAGTGAATCTCAGCATTCAATGTGAGTTTGTCAGTTTGAGGACGAAGACTACAAAGATCATTAGACAAGATCTCAGGTAACATCGGAACACAGGTTCCTGGAAGATATACACTGGTTGAGCGTTCAAAAGCTGAGTAATCTAAATCTGTTTTGGGACGAACAAAAAAACTTACATCAGCAATAGCAACATAAAGAATATAGCCGCCCTTATCTCCAGCTTTTACTAAAATAGCATCGTCAAAATCTTTAGCGTCCTCTCCATCTACGGTCACAAAAGGAAGATCTCTTAAGTCTTTGCGGGTAGGGGAGTGAGATTTTAATTCTTCTTGTCCCCACTGAATTGAACGATCGGCATCTCGCAAAACCTTAACCGAAAAATTATCGGGTATTCCATATTTAGCGAGAGCAATTTTATTATCCATTTTTGGGGAGAGATCTTTTCCTAAACATTCGGCAATAGTGACTACAGCAGGGTTTCTTTGAGTGGGGTACTCAACAATTTTAGCTAGAACCCATTGATGAGATTCAATTTTGTAAGATTCTCCTGCGACCAAAAAAAGATCGCCGACACTGGTTTCGATATAGGGGTGTCTTCCATCTTTTTTAAATACTCCTAGAACCTCTTTTTGAGATCTTTCGATTATATTTATAATCTCAGCCGCTAAACCTTTTCCATCTCGATGAATTTTATATTCGACAATGTCTCTATCCATGAGGAGTCTAGCTTGATGTCGATTAACAAAGGCATCTTTTTGTTTCGGATCTGATGAGATAACAAAAGCAAATCCTTGAGGTTTTTTTTGGACTCGTCCAGTAAGTGCTCGTTTAGGTTGTTTAAATGAATTTTTGTCACCACGAGAACGGTGTCTTTTTTTTTCTGATTTTTTGCTGTCTTGTTTTTGCTTTTTGCGGTGTCGCACAGAGAAAAGTATCGCTGTCTATATAAAAAATGTCATGGGTTAAATAACCGCTCGAAGAAAATTTGGTGATTAAGGTGTTAGGTTATTGTTTTGACTTAAAGGGGGAAGGTAGCTTTTTTCCCAGACTTAAAGGGGGAACCTTTTGATTAAAATTATCTGAAGAACTAAAACCTTTATCGTTTTGAGATCTTGGAGTCGAAATAGAATCATCTGGAAGAGCTAAAGCCACATCTGCATCATTGTTAAACGATTGTTCTCGGCTTATAGGGGGGGCTAACCTTTGAGGTGGCATATAGTTATTGTAGTAGTTATTACCAGGGTATCCCATGGGCGGCGCCATTTGGGGGAGATAAGGATTATATCCGGGCATTGTAGGCCCCACCGATGAAGGCTGTCTGGGATTAGGTCGGCCGAGGCTATCTAAGTCAGCTCTGCCGTAGTAATTATTGGCATGGGGTTGAAATTTTAAAAGCGGTGTTACTTGAGCGCCTTTGGGGTAGCAAACGATATTGTCTTGAGCAGGTTCAGAGGCTGAACTGTAGGTGTTATCAATGGCTTGAGCGATGTTATTTCCAGTGTGGCCATTTCCTTTTTCAAATCCGATATTGGCTTTTACTTGTGTATTGACTGGAAAACAGAGGATCATTTCGTCTTCTGGTTTTTCCATTTGAGTCCAATTTTTTTCGGGTGTTAAACTCTTAACTTCTTCAAGTTTTACGGACTCTGGAACAGATTTTTTTGATTCAGGTTCGACAGCAACAGAGGCAGGAGCATGGGCAATAGCAGGAGTAGCAACAGATGCGGGGGCCCTTTTATTAACTACATTAGGACCCATGGCTCGATCAGAATCTTTGGGGAAAACATCTACAATGAGTCTTGAAGGATTTTGAAGCCAAAAGGCATCGACAATTGAGTTGGACTGTTTCATGAAAGTTCTAATTTCAAAGCCGGCAGTGGTGTCAGTGTTGACTGAAACCGGCCCAAAGTACTGACTCTTCTTGACGTAGGCTTCGTTAATTGAAGATTCAGGAATAGCGCCAAATAAAGAGGCTTTACTTACATGAATTGTAGTTTCTTTTCCAAGTTTATCTGGGACTAAGCGAATATTAGGAACCTCTTTTCCTGGAATTTTTGATGAGAATTCTAATACCAATCTTTCAAATCTTAACTTTAAGTGCCGATTAAATCGAAATTTTTTGATTTGAAATTCGGCCTCCCCTTCACTAGTCGCAAAGAGAGAAGTTAGAGTTAAACAGAATAAAGGAATCCATTTTAAGTTTTGCATAGACTTTTCACCCGTTAATTTAGGTGTCCAAGATATGAATCGGACATTTGTGGTAAAATCTTAAGAGTATTTTGAAAGAATTTAACGAGGCGAGTTAATAATGAGTGTTAAACGGCCCCAATTGAAAACAGTTCTTCTTAGTTCTCTGGTATTAATGGGTTTGTCCCATTGTGCTTCTCAACCCACTTCGCCTACCCAATCTAAAATCTCAGATATTCTTGAAGAGATAAGACCAGAAGAGGGTTCCACAAATCAGGTTAGAGTTTCAGATAATCCACTGGTTATTCATATATCCGCAAAGTTGCAGAGTCTTGGCTATGAAGCGTTAGGTTTGCAGTTTGAGACTGATGGTACTCTTCTTTTACTGGGAAAAATTTTCGACTCTCCAGTGAGCCACGAAAGACAAATTCGAATTATTTATACTGGGCTTGCAATGTCTTATGATTCAAAGCACCAGTCTTTGACTATTGGCGAGAGTAAAGATCTGGGTTCTATTTTAATCTTCATCGACAAAAATATTCCCAAACGAAATTCAAGCGAGCAGATTAATAAGCCCTCTCCGGTATCGATGCCCACTCTACCCACAACGGATAAACAATCTAGCTCGATCGATAAGAGTGAGAACTCATCGATTTTAAATCAGGCCAAGTCCTCAAAAAAGAAATTACATAGCAAAAAATTAAAAGGTAAAAATTTGGGAGTAAAGCCATCTAAGAAGGGTTTCAAGGATAGCAAAAAGACTGTAACACCTGTTCCCACAGTATCTTCTTCTACGACAGAACCTCAATTTCCAGTAGAAACAGTGAATCCCACGGTTACGATAGAACCTCAATTTCCAGTAGAAACAGTGAATCCCACGGTTACGATAGAACCTCAACTTCCAGCAGAAACAGTGAACCCCACGGTTACGACAGAACCTCAACTTCCAGCAGAAACAGTGAACCCCACCATTGCGATTCCCTCATCGACTGTAGCTCCAACCTCTTCCACCATTTCGCCATCTACGTTGGTGCCATCGACGACGATGACGCCTGATGAGGCTATTCCAGAATAGACTGAATCAAGTGGAGTTCTCTTGAACCGGCGTCTCTCTATCTCTTAATCTTTTGGGTAAGCTCCTCAATTTCGTTTAGGGCGATATCGACTTCGCTCTTGTGGGTTCTGAAATTGAGAATACAAAGGCGTAGGTAAAGCTTTCCAGTTAAACGCGTAGAGCTGTTATAAAACACCCCTCGCTTTTGT
Organism: Bdellovibrionales bacterium; assembly: GCA_005776395.1. Taxonomy (GTDB): domain Bacteria; phylum Bdellovibrionota; class FAC87; order UBA2466; family UBA2466; genus UBA2466. The sequence goes on from SXPJ01000052.1 coordinate 23,670, forward strand.
ATTTCATCTAAGAGTTTTTGGGTCAGCTTATCGCTTTCCTCATCTGACTTTCCTTTAATTCTAAAGATGACGCAGGATAGTTGCGGAATGGGGCCAGTTTCGATTATGAAAAGTGAATCAATTCAGTGAATTAAACAACAGAACACAGAAAAATGAAACGTATTGGCAATCTATTTAAAATAACGCCTATTGTGAATTGAAGATTTGTATCTATTTTGCCGAAATTAAAAGATGAACTGGAAACTGATCAAAGACCTTCTTTTGTTTGTTCCTATTGGAATTCCAAAAACTTGGACTGAGATTAGAGAAGTAAATCCCAATAAGCCCACTGTAGTGTTAATTTCTGGTTTTGGAGCCTCCCCCTCATCACTTCGAATCATGAGAAAACGGCTCTTGAAAGATGGTTTTAATGTTGTGATTCAGACTTTGAGTTATCAGGAGATTGCCGATAGCATTTCAGGGTTTTCCTGGCTTGCTGAAAAGTTAAGCCGTCTCGTTCAAGACTTAAAGAGTTTGCCAGGAATCAAGAATCAGAAAATATTTATTGTGGCTCATTCGGCGGGTGGGTTAGTGGCTAGGTACTATGTTCAGACGTTGGAAGGGTATCAATATTTTGATGGACTTGTGACTTTGGCTACGCCCCATCAGGGAATGTGGCTCGCCTCTTTAGGATTTCTTACTCATTTGATAGTTAAGGCCAAATGCCTCTATGATATTTTGCCTATCTCCAGCTTTGTAAAGAAATTAAACAGTACAGAGTTTCCAGAGTCTTTCATGATGATGTCAATCTATTCGACTCACGATATTTTGTGCCCACCGAAAACCACCTTATTACCACCTAAGATCTATAAGGTGCAGACGGTAAAACAATACGAACTCATGGGAATTTCCCATGTAGAGTTTTTATTTAAGAAAAAACCCTATCTGTTATTGAAACAGTGGCTTCAGCAACAACTTGAATTGGAATCAAAAAAAGATATTCAAATTAAACTGAAGGCTTAGTTCAGTTTAATGCAGTCCTTAAGTGCATACACAGTATTAATGTAAACATGACCATTAATAGAGACAGATTGCGATCCACTTAAGTTCAAAGAAGGAGCTATGAGTCTTGATTTAACCTGACAACTATAAACAATTGACTTTAATATTTCGGTCGGTCTTTCAAGAGTGGCTAAATAGTCCACTACCTCTTCTGTCGCTGCTACAAATTCCTCTCCGCCCATGCCTTCGCCTCGTTTCCATACGACTACTTTTTTGGAGGCAAAATCCATTGCAGAAGAAGAAAGGCAAATTAGCATTCCTAAAAGAAGTGAATTTCGTAAAAGTGTAGGTTTCATTAAAGACTCCATAGTTGGGGTTAATTACCCAATAATATCCTCTCCCCCATCGACTCCCAAGACATTTCCTGTCATCCATCGTGCTTCAGGTAGAACAAGTAGAGAAATAATCTCAGCAATGTCATGAGGGGTGGTCAATCTGCCACCAGGATTACGTTGAAGAGCACTTTCGATCATCTGTTCGTTTCCAGGGATTTTTCTTAAAGCGGGAGTATCGGTGACACCGGCTCTAATAGCATTAACGGCAATAGCCTCTTTTCCCAATTCTAAAGCCAACTGTCGGCAGTGCGATTCTAATGCAGCTTTTGCAGCGGAGACCGCCCCATAAGTCGGCCATACTCTAGTTCCTCCGCTTGAGGTCATTGCAAAAATTCTAGAGCCTTTTTGAAGTAACTTTGTACTCATCAGATCTTGAGTCCAGTAAACTAAACTGTGAGCCATTACATCCAAGGTCATTTCCATTTGCTCTTGAGAAATACGATCTTTGTCCTCAGTACTGGTGAAGGGTTTTAGGGTTCCAAAGGCTAGTGAGTGAACAAGACAATGAATTCCCCCCTCAACATTTTTTTGAAGGTCGGCCAGAATCTCTTTGCGTTTTTCTTTGTCTGCCGCATTAGCATTGAAAAAGTGGGCCTTGACCCCATGTCCTTTAATTTTTTGAATAACCTCTTCAACATGAGGAAGGGTGCCTTTTCGATCCAGGTGAACCCCTACGATATTCATTCCTACTTCAGCGAGTTTTAAAGAAATTGCTTCTCCAAACCCACTTGAAGCTCCTAGAACCAATGCCCATTTACCTTTAACTGATGATGTCACTTTTGACTCCATTCTTGCTTATGATTTTTTCTGAAGCTTATCGGCCTCTTTGGGTTTATCTTCTGTTTTGATTAAAGTCTGTTTAAAGATATTCAACTTATTAAAGTCATCGATATTCATTTCAAACTGTACGGGAAGTCCAGTTTTTTGTCCTTTGACTTGATTGCCTGTGTTTTTCACAAAAGCTAGATTTAGAACCTCTTTTTCCCCCTGTTCACTTTTCTCATAGAGAGATACTTTCAGGTTGGCTTTCTCCATTGCTACTTTAGGCCCTTCAGTTAGATATTTTGTAAGCTGAATATCTTGAAGCTTGGTTAAAAAAGAATCTACTTGAGATGAATCTATCTTGGCTGACAAATCATCGGCAAATACCCAGTTTGAATTATCATTTTTAGTAAGCTCTAGGGTCTCTGCTCCTCGAAGTAGTTTGATTTTTTTGATTTCAAATCGGTCAAAGTTTGCAATGTGCTTATTACGATATTGAGATGCTTTAGTGGTTATCTTTTCCTCTAGAGTCTTATCAACTTCAGAAATAGTCTCTCCATCTTCGAGTTTAGCGAATAGGCTAGTCTTTACTTTGCCGATAAGGAGAACCGTTCGGGTCTTATCAGATTTAACAAAAGTGATCTTTGCGATCGGTTTATTGAGTCCAAATACCGCAAGGCCTTCAGCTTTTTCTGAGGCGATTTTTGAGGCTTTTAATTCAATTAATGGGGTCAGTGTTTTATTCCATTCTGAGGAGTCGGCAGGTAGGTTCTCACGACTTAAAGTCCATTCTTCTTTTAGATTGTTACCACTTCGCGAGAGAACAATATTTTCTTTTGAGTTTTGAATTTCCACTTCTGAGAGTTCATTGCGATTTAAATTCACAAGACTCTTGTCTCTAAGAGCAAACAGGTCTTTATCGAGAGCGCTTCGCAAGGTTCGACTGGTTTTAAATACCTCTTCGGATGGGTGGGTTTTTGCGTAGAGGCTATAGGCTACGGGAGTATTGCTTCCCACCCAAACCTCTTGGGCTGGGGAGGTGGAATCTTTTTTTAAAGCGATCTTAAATATCGGATCTTTTAAACCGAAAATCGTAAGATCTTTCGGCTTTTCCTCGACTGTTCGCTCCTGTTTCAAAGAACAAACCGAGGATAGTAAGGATGATATAGTAGAATTATCCCCCTTGGTTTGAACTGGAGAGATGATGAACCAGTCGGGTCCGGTTTTCTTTACTTCAATGGTTTCGTATTCTGCATTTAGAGTGGGTGTGGTTGAGTTTTCGGGAGGCGGATTTTTTAGACGAGTTAGTCTAAATTCAGTGACCTGATCGGGGTCTAAAGAGATTAACTTTTTAGTCTGTTCCTCTTTTTCTTTGGATTCGGGTCTGTACTTCTCTTCATAGAGAACGTACCAACCTACTAAGCCAATAAGAACGCTTAACATCACAAGTGTTGAAGTGAAATTTTTCTTCATACCCCACTCCCCCAAGTACGATTGGGTTATTATAAATTTTTAACTAGATATAATTAATCTATGGTTTCAGGATCGGAATCAGGACCTTTGCTCACGTATCCCGCAGCAATTTCTCTGAGCGCTACGACAGCAGGTTTGTTTCTTGAGCCTGCGACAAGAGATCTAGAGCCTTTGGTCATCTGTTTGACTCGTTTGGATGCAATATGAATTAGCTCAAAACGGTTTGGGATTTTCTCTAAACAATCTTCTACGGTTATGCGTGCCATGTGAGCCTCCTACTAAGCTTTAAAAGGTGTTATGTTAGGGAAATGATTCAGGAAGTCAACTGTAAATAGACAGAAAAATGAGTTCGTTTTTTTGTGGATAGAGAGAGGGCTCTTGAAAGGGGAGTGAATTAATAAAATGGCTATTTAACTGTTTGTAATAGTTGATTTTTATTTTTTAACCTTGAGATTACTGGCAAGGAGTTGGGTCAAGGGTTCCATGGGCTGTGGACCGGGATTGGGGCTATATAGGGCTTCGTAATGCTCAAAAAGCTTTTCAATTGGAGCTAGCTCTTTAGGGGAAAGTGAAACTCGGGCCAATCCAACCCATTGTTTTTGGGTGGGATAGTTAGAGACTCGGATTTTCATGGGGGCACATTTTTCTTTTAAAAAGTCGATACAAATTAGGGTTGCAAGTTTAACAAACTTTTCTGACTCGCCCATTTGTTGAGCTGAAAGGGCTTGATTCCACATCTGCTCACGTTTAAACGCATGAGAAGCACGTCTCTTTGTCTCTTTCTCATCTCTCCATGATTTAAGAAGTTTAAACCCTGAGAGAATAAGTAAAACAATTTGAACTGCCCAAAATGAGAATGATTTAAAAAGAAAAAAGGCGCTTTTCCATTCTTTCTCAGGCGGAGGGAGCTGGAAAGATGAAATGTTTTCTTTGAGATTTAATGGGGCTTTAGAAAATTTGACCTCAGGCAAATGAAGTGTTCGATAAATTTTCTTGTTGGAATCGAAAAATAAAAATGCTCCTAAGGAATAACTTTCAGGAGGTAGATTTTTTAAAAGTATAGAATATTCGAATGTTTTTATGTTCTCATCTCCAGAGGATTGAATAAAATTTCTTCTTGAGAGGATTTCAGAGTTTTCAGGAAGTGAAAGGGGAAGTGAGTTGATCTCCGAAAAGTTGCCGTGCCCCTGAAGAGAAATTCTTAGTTGTGTGGGTTCATCTATTCGATAACTCACTAAAAGCTCGGGTTGGGGAATCGAGAATTCCCCCACAGCTCCTATGAAAGGGATTTGGCTCAACTGAGAAGGAATGGGAGGCAGAGGTAACATTTTGAAGGGAATACTTTGAGAGAATAGAAAAAAGGGTTCCCCTTGATCTTTGTAAAAAGCATCAGAGAGAGTCCGTTTTTTGACTGAGATTTTCATAGGAATGATTTGGCTGGTTTTTTTGTCGACCATTCGCGAAATAGTATAACTGCCGACAAGCCCCTGTTTTTTAGCTCCCGAAGGGGTTGCCACTGGCACTAGAGCGATGGGGCCCTGTCTTAGCGAAAGGTTTTCACTCCAAAATCCTCTGAACTCAGGGAATTTTACGACCTCAACCTCAACGACATCGGTGGAGCCAGAGATAATAAATTGGCAAAGAATTTTTTGGCCAAAGAAAACTTCACGATTTGCACAGTCCATAATAAATTCAAATTCCGGTGCGGAAATTGCTTTTACGCAGAAAATAAGTGTGCAAAAAAATGGAATAAATTTACTCATTAATTACCAGGGTTTTAATGTCTTTAAGTTTGATTTTCTGTTTTTATTCTCAGCTAGACGCTTTAGAATTTCTCTCTCCTCTTCAGAGATGTGATCAAGCACCTTTTTCTTCATCTGCTCACTTAGGGATTCATCTTCAAATTGTTTGGGGCCTTTGGGATCGTTTCCGTTGCCTTTATTTTTTTCTTCCCCTTCACCTTCACCCTCTTTTTGCTCATTTGATTTCTTTTTTTTCTGTTGCTCCTTGAGTTTCTGAAGGAGAGCTAAGTTGTCAGAGATTTTTTGATTGGTCTCTTGATTAAATGAATCATTGGGGGTCTGTGTGTCATGAGATTGCTGGTAGGCTTGTAACGCTTGATCGCTCTCTTTCATCTTTAAGTAAGTGTTGCCCAGATTAAAGAGCCCTTTTTTTCTTACCAACGGATCTAAGCTTGTGAGAATGCTTTTCTCAAAGTTAGACGCTGCTTCTTTAAAGTCTTCTTTTTGATAGGCAGTCACTCCAAGATTATAAAATTCGATGGCTTGAGTCTCATTATCAGAAGGTTCGAAGGCGTGAGCTTGGTTTGTAAGAAGTAAGGGAAGAAATAAAAGACGAATAGCAAACTCCCATCGATTCAGACAAAAATCCCAGAACAGTAATAGGAAACTTATTAAAAAGCAGAAAGGATAAAATTCTCGATTAAGTTTAAAACCTGTAGATAGTTTTCCAATTTGCAAGGACCGTTTTAAATCGTGGGCTAGCCGCAGCACCTCTTGAAAATTATCACGATATGCAGATCCCCCAGATAGATCGGCTATTTTTTGTAAGACTTTTGGATGAGCTGTAGTGAACACCGTTTTTCCAGAGCTATCTCTTAAGTTGTTCTTAATGCCGAATCGTGACTCAATAGGAATAGGGACTTCATTTTTTCCCCCTATACATACTGTAAAGATAGGAATAGATGCATTTCTATAACTAAGAGCCACTGAATCTGGAACTGGAACATGGCTCTCTCCATCGCTTAATAGTAGGACTTGAGGTGTAATCCATTCGCTTCCACGGGTTTTTGCAACTTTTTCTGAACGTTGAATTTGTTTTATGAGTTCGGTAAGAGTAGAGCCAAGATCGGTGCCTTGACCTGTCGCAATGGAGGGGGCCATTGAGCTTAAGAGATCCTTTGCGGCTTGCAAATCTGAGGACAATGGCATGATCATGTATCCATCGATAGCAAAGGGATAGAGCGCGATTTTCACCTGTGTTAACTGATCTAGAAGTCTAAGTGCAAAGTCGATAGCAAACTGCATTCGAGAGGGGAGGGTATCTTCAGCAGACATGCTCTGGGAAATATCGATCGCAATAAAAAGATTGGATTGTTCTGAAACTTGGGTTGTGATCGATTCTCCTCCTTGAGGACGTGAAAGTCCCATAATACAAAATAAAAGAGCTAAGGAGTTCAAGAGGGTTCTTCGCCATGAGAAGCTATCCTTAAGATGTTTCTGTTTCCAGAGACACCGCCCTAAATAGAGCAGGACTAAAGTTAGACCCCAGAGAGCCCAAGGATTTTCTAATCTATATTCCATTGATTCGACGCCGTTGAAATCTTGTTTCCTGAAGAAAAAGTACAAAAGCTAGAATGAGAGTGGCTACTAGTGCGGGCACTAGAAAGATCTCCTCTTTTTTAGACATGGGGAGCAACTTGATCTTTGTTTTCTCGAGACTATCAATATCTTGAAGAATGCGACTTAGCATTCCAGTGTCTCTGGCCATATAAGCTTGGCCTCCTGTAATGGCGGATACCTGCTTAAGAAGCTCTGGGTTGAGATAAGAAGGGATCTGTGTAATCAGTTGGGTTTTATTTCCCTGGATATCATAGGCATAAATTGGAACGAGAACTCTATTCTGTTGTCCAATTCCTATGCTGTAGATTTTGATTCCCTCTTGTCGGGCTAGATGAGAGGCCGTAATGGGATTGATAGCTCCCACATTACTATCTCCATCGGTAAGGAGAATTAAAATTTTATTTTTTGATTCTGAGTGACGGAGTCGGGCTATCCCATTGGCAATGCCATTGCCTATAGCCGTTCCCTGTTTTAGCTCTCGGAGTTTAACATCTTCAACTTGCGATAATAGAAAGTCAAAATCTCGAGTGAGGGGACTTTTCAAGATCGATTCTCCACCGAAAATAACAAGTCCAATCCGATCGTCGGGTCGATGATTCACAAATTCCTTGATTACAGCTTTAGCCGCCTGAATTCTTGAGGGGGTTAGATCATTTGCATCCATGCTATCAGAGACATCTAATACAAATGCGATATCAACTCCTTCAGTCCATTTTTGAACCCAAGATTTGATCCTCATGGGTCTTGCGATAGAGAGGGCTAGAAGAGTGAATAGAGATAGGGTGAGTAAGAAAATTAATCTAAAGATGAGTTTAGTTTTGCGTTGATGAGATCTAAGTACTGATTGCTCATCGGATAATAAAATTTGACTATGAGGATCTGCCTTTCTTTTTTTAAGTAAAAAGAAAAGGGTTCCCAAGAGGGGGAGAATCAAATACCACAAATTTTTGGGCTCCATTAAGTGCCACATAAAATTAGATGAGTCTCCGTTTCTTTAATAAAGTGCTCTACCAATGAGGAACTTGGCTTTTTTGATTTGACTTCGGGTTGAAATTTGAAGTTATCGGAAGTTTCAAGACAGGGAATCATTTTGTTTAATTGAGGTTTATGGGTGAGACATTTTTTAAGTTCTCGTGTGGTCCAGCAGAGTGCCGGAACTGAATCTAGTCGTTCGACATAACCCCTAATCATTTGACTCCAGTCATCTACTAAGAGTGGATTGGTAGGATCCTCCTTGAGTTTCAACTTTAGAAGCTGAATCTGTTTTTTGAGCCAGACCAAAGGCTCTTCCTTAGGCATTGGGGGGACGATTATGGGCCTTGCTTTTCTAGCTTTGGGTCGGGATTTTAGTTTTTTGAAAATAAATAGAAGGGAAGAGATTAGGAATAAGGCCATGAGAATCCTTTTTAGCCATTTGTAATAAGGAATTGGAGGATGTAATAAAGTAAATGATTCGCGAAGTTCATTATCCTCTGGAGAACGATGACTTTGAACTATGAGAGTTTTTGTTTCCGTTGAAAAAGAGTTTCCCCTGGTTTTTAGTTCTAACGGGGGTAACACATATTCATTACTTTTATAGCCAGTTAATTCGTACTTAATTTCGAGACAGCAGGCAGTTCTTTCTAGAGATTTTTCAAGGATGTGAAGCTCTTTGCTTTCAAAAAGTAGCGAATCATTAACGGTAACTGATGTTTCATCCTCCTCTTTTTCTAAGGGAATAGTAATCCGAAGCACGGCATGATTGCCGGGTTGAATGGTGGAGGGTAGCAGCGAGTAGTTAAAAACTTCACTACCGAATAGCTGGCTGCTTAGAAGCCCCACGAGATTTAAAATAACGAACCACTCTTTGTAGATAGTCATCTTGAATACTCAATGGTAAATAATTGGATTTTGTATCTCGGGCTACCTGCTCGAGTTTTATAGATAGTTTTGTGAATTGATTTAACAAATCTCGTTTTAGTGCGGGTGAACTACCGTCGATTAGGTAGTGCTCTCCCGTTTCGGGATCTCTTCCCTCATAGACCCCTTTTAAAAAAGAACCTTTCTCTGCATCATCGAAACAGTGAACTAGAATTGTTTCATGTTTTTTTGCTAGAGTTTTAAGCTCAGCTTGAAACGGAGGGAGTAAAAAATCTGAGATAATAAAAACAAGAGAGGGGTTGGTCACAAAGCGAGATAGATATTGTAGGGCGGGTCTTAGGTCGCTTTTTTTTCCTTCTAAATTTTGCGATTGGAGTTTTGAGAGTGTTAAAAGTACATGAGAACGAGATTTTCTTGCTGGAAGGTATTGGACAGGCTGTTCGTGAAAAAAGAGAGTTCCAAAATTGTCGTTGTTTTTTGAGGCCGCTAAACCGAATAAGGCTACCAACTCTTGGTACATTTCGATTTTGCGTTGTGAAGAGATTCCAAAGAGCGCAGAGCCGGAAACATCCACCATTAGAATTATATTAAGCTCTCGATCCTCTTCATAAGTTTTTAAGGTGGGATGACCGGTACGGGCGGTGACCTGCCAGCTCATATGTCGAATATCATCTCCAAATTGGTAGGGTCTAAAATCTTTAAATTGCATACCACTCCCTTGGAGTGGGCTTGAGTAGTGGCCTGACAATAGTGCTGAGAGCCTTCTTAAACTTGAGAGCTCAAGTTGGTCGGCTGCTCGTAATAGAGCTTCTCTAAATTTCATAGATTTAAGGGACGTTAATGGTTTCTAAAAGTTGATAAATGACATCATCAGTTGAAAAACCTCTAGCTTCAGCATCGAAATTTAAGATAAGACGGTGTCTTAAAATATCATGGGCTATTGATTTAATATCATCTGGAGTTACAAATGTTCTTTGCTCGAACAATGCACTGACTCTCGCAGCTCTGATTAAGAAAAGAGAGGCTCGTGGTGAAGCTCCAATTTGAATTAAGGAGCGTATATTATCTAAAGATTTTGGATCGGCCTCTTCTGTAGATAAAAACTCTCCTTTTCTAGTTGCTAATATTAATCTTAAAACATAATTTTTGATTCTTTCATCTACATAGATTTTTTCTGCTCGTTCTCTAATTTCCAAAATCCCCGAAGTTGAAAATACTTTTTGAGTTTCGGGAGCTCTTTGATTTGCCATTCGATCTAAAATAATTCTTTCCTCGGAGCGATTGGGATAGCCCACTTTTAACTTAAACATGAATCGATCTAATTGAGCTTCGGGCAGATGGTAAGTGCCCTCTTGTTCTATAGGATTTTGAGTGGCTAGAACTAAAAAGGGCTCAGCCAACTTAAAAGAGTGATCCCCTAAAGTGACCTGTTTCTCTGCCATGGCTTCTAGTAAAGCGCTTTGGACTTTTGCAGGGGCTCTATTGATCTCATCGGCAAGGACAAGGTTTGAGAAGATAGGCCCTTTTTTGGGGGTAAATTCACCTGTTCTTTCATGATAAACCATAGTTCCAATTAAATCTGAAGGTAGAAGATCTGGAGTGAATTGAATTCTTTGAAATTTAGCATCGAGAACGGTTGCTAGAGTTCTAACGGCCAGAGTTTTAGCTAGTCCTGGAAGCCCCTCGAGTAGAATATGCCCCCCTGTGACAAGGCCAGAAAGTAGAGCTCGATTCATTGCCTCCTGCCCTACAATAACTTTTCCCATTTCATCTAAAATCAGGGAAAGGGTTTTTGAATCTTCGGTGAGTTGAGTACAGGTTTCAGGTGAAGGCGCAAGAGCACTCAAAGTGTTTTCTAGCATAATTTTTCCTTGAGAATATATCTATAGCATTAACCAGTTAACCCCGCACCCGCTGGGCGTTTGCTTTTGTCGCAAAGCTTTGTTGTGCCTCCTGCGAGTACCAAGAGTACACGGTTGTCGGCGCGTCTTGTTTTGCTATCCAAAATCAACTCACCGATCTGGTACGGGGTTAACTGGTTAATGCTATAGATAGAGATTGGGAGGTGTGAGAAAATCTCTTAATATTATTATAGCCCAAAGGAGAGGTTGCTGCAGATGCCCATTGTTACCTTTTTTCCATCTGGAAAAACCCTAGAAGTCGAAGAGGGAACCCTTCTTTTTGACGCAGCAAAAAGAGCTGGATTGCCAGTTGCGTCATCCTGCAGTGCCGATAATGTATGTGGGCGGTGTAATATGCAGGTTTTAGAGGGGGCTCAAAACCTATCATTTCAAGGGACTGAAGAGAGTCGATTGTTGCGACGTGATAAAAACCCTCTGTCGGATCGGATTAGCTGCATGACCCGAGTTCTGGGGCATTGCATGGTAACCACCCGGTACTGGTAGTCTAATTCCGATTTAAAGTCTTTTCCAAAATTTCAGAAGCACGTTTCGTCCCGATAGCTAGTAAGAAGCTCGCAAGTTTAGGCCCATTGGGTTTATTCACCAAAACTCGATAGACATCCTGAAAGAAAGCTTTGGGCTCAACCTGATTTCTTTTCATGATTTCGAAAGTACGACTCGCCAAAGTCTCCTCAGTCCATGTTTCAACAGCTGCCTCTTTCAAAACTTGGATTAGTTCTAGAAGTGGTTGGGGAAAAAGGGGCCGATGTGTCGGTGTTATTTGTAAAGTGAATTTGAACTCTTCTGGAGCAAATTCTGTAACCCATTTCCAAGCTCTTTTAGCTCGAGAATAAAAACGAGCTTTATCCTCTGGAGTTTTGATCTGATTTCCGTAAAACTCTTTCGCTTTTTCTAAATCCCCTTGGTGGATTTGAAGAATATTACAAAGGTGTCGGAAAGAAAATTGAGCTGGAATCGATTGGTAATCTCTAGGGAAGACACGCTCGATACAAGAGAATTCATAGATTCTTCTTTCATAGCGAACCTTTTTTTCATCCCCTTCTTCGATTCCATAAGCAAAGCGTTCGCATCGATCAAAATCATCGTAGGCTTTAATGACATCGAGATCAAAGGCGATAGCAAAATCCAAGTTAGGTTTTCGGCTTGCGAAAATCCAACGAATAATTGCGGGTTCATAAATATTTAAGGTCTCTCCCACGGTGAGAAGATTTCCAGATGAGGAGGAGAGCTTAGCCCCCGCACCTTTAGCAATAACAAAGTCATATTGAACGTAGGTGGGAGGTTCTCTTTTCCATACCTCTCTAACAATCTCGACACCTGTGTCGTAAGAGCCACCTTGAGAGGAGTGATCTTTTCCTCCCGGTTCGAAATCAACCCCTTCGTGGGCCCATCGCATCGGCCAGTCGACTCGCCATAAAAGTTTGACTCCCCCTTCTTTTTCCATATCGAGAGTGTCCTCTTTTTTACAAACTTTGCAATGATAGGTGAATACGGAGTCGCTATTACGTTTAAGGAGTTCAGTGGTATCTTTTGAACAGGTCTTACAGAAAATACTGAGACAGGTCCAGTTTTCGGGAAGTGGCTCGGTTCTGGAGCGATTTAATATCGCTATAATTTCTTTCTCTTTGGCGAGAGTCTCTTTAATTCCTGAAATATATTTACCCTCTCTGTAAGGGATGTTTTGGTAAATATAATCGGGTGCAATGCCCAATTGACCAATTTCTGCTTCAAAGAGCTTCTCAAAATGGGCCGCATAAGAGGGGTATTCTCCGAAGGGATCGGGAACTTGTGATATTGGTTTTCTTAAGTGTTTTTCCAATAACTCTCGATTGGGCAGATTTACAGGAACTTTTCTAAAGGCATCATAATCATCCCAACTATAAAGAAAACGGGCGTTCTTACCTCTGTCGAGTAAGGCACGGACTACGAAATCGACCGTAATAGCTTCTCTAAAGTTACCAATATGAACGACTCCGCTAGGTGAAATTCCAGAGGCACAGACAAACTTTTCTTTTTTGGGATGTTTTTCGATGAGTTCCTGGGCAACATGGTCAGCCCAGTGAATATTAGGGATCTCTTCGGTTATATTTAGGTTTTTATTACGTTCAGCCATAGACTATTTCTATACCATTTCTTGAATTTCTTCGCTATTTCATTGAAAATAAAGGTCGGATAAATTTTATGAAATGGCTTATTTTCTTTATTCTTACTTTAGTCGCAGTGGGTCTCTATTGGCGTTATTCGGGACCTACGAAAGAGGACAAATCTAATCCCTCTAAGACTGAAGAGTCGTTAGAACAAACTGAAACACCTCGAGTTCCCTTGCCTAATTCAGTGACCGAATCTTCTCCTGATAACTCACTCCCCTTGCCAAACTCTGAGAGTGGGAGCCCTTCGCAAAACTTAAATCCCCCCCCTTTGGTCATGCCTCCCCAGGCCCCACCGCCTAACTTTAATCCCTATCCTCAAGAGCTTTCTGATCAGCTTAATATTGATCCTTCTCTGGACTCCCTTCCACCGATCCCTCCAGTTTATCCGGAGAATGATTTGTTAAACTCAATTCCACCTGGCGATAATCCTTCGCCGTTTGAACCTCCCCCCCCTCCGATTGTTGATGATTTCAATAACGGATTTGCTCCACCCACTCCCATGGATGAAGGGGAATATTAGAAGCTCGCCACCCCAGCCATTTTCAGTTAGGCTTTTTCAATGAAAGTTATCCGGGCGATTGCATGGCGATTTATGATGAAAGGGACTGAAAAGGGCCATTTCAGTCTTCTTACCCTGTTTTCTTGGATCGCTATTGGAGTAGGTGTTGCAGCCATGTGCGGACTGCTTTCAGTCATGTATGGTTTTGAAAACTCCCTGAAAACTAAAGTTCTAAACGCTTATCCCCATATTATTGTAAGTCCGGAAGAGGGTGGGGGCTCTATCCCAGAGAATTCTAAGGGGTTAAAAGCTTTAATAGAACAGCCAGGGATTGTTCGAGTGGTTCCCTTTATTGAACGGGAGATGATTTTACAAAGTCGTTCAAGAACATTGGGGGGAATCATTAGGGGACTAAGCCTTAAAGATTTCGATCAGGTTCAAAAGGGGTTAGTAGAGGGGGCTCTACCCTTGGATAGTTTGGAATTATCCGAAGTTGTTTTGGGGCAAGAGTTAGCTCATCGATTGAATTTGTACCCGGGAGATACGGTTAAGATTATTTCCCCTACTACGAAAATGGGTTTGATGGGTTCTGTTCCAAAATCTGAGACCTTTAAGGTCTCAGGACTTTATGCTTCTGGCCACTATGAATTTGATGAGCAATATCTTTATATGTTGAAGGAGGACGCTCAGGATCTTGTGGGTTGGACTCAAGCGATTTCTGGTTATCATCTATGGACTCCCACACTTGAAGAGGCCGATCAGGTTCAGAAAACTCTCACTCCAATTTTAGATAAGGGTTTAAAAGCGGAGAGTTGGTCGGTATTTAATGCAGCCCTGTTTCAATCTTTGAAATTAGAACAGTATTGTATGAGCACTATTCTAAGTTTTGCTATTTTAATTGCAGTCATGAACATTGTAATTACTTTGATGATGCATGTGACTCACAAGAGAAAAAATATTGGAGTTTTAAGAGCTTTAGGGGCCTCTAAAACTCAAATTCAAAAGATTTTTATTTGGCAGGGAACTTGGATGGGGATTGTAGGGTTGTCTTTTGGCGCTGTTCTAACGGCTCTTTTTATTATTTATGTTAAATATTTTTCTCACTATCAACTTCCTGAGATCTACTACGATAGAAGTATTCCTATAGATATTCGTCCTTTATCATTTTTAATTATTTTTGGTGGGGCCATCTGTTTTATTTATTTGGCTACGCTCTTACCCTCGAGAAAAGCTGCAAAGCTGGATCCTATTGAGGCAATTCGAGAGTAACTGAAACAACTTAAAGACCTTTTAATATTTTTTCTTGAAGTCTAAACATCCTTTTCTCTTCTTTTAGACCAATTTCATGATCGTAACCGAAAAGGTGAAGAACTCCGTGGACTGTAAGTCTAGCCAACTCTTCCTGAAGGGTCGTTTTATATTCAGCGGCCTGCTTTTTAGCGATACTCCAACAAATAAGAACATCACCTAAATCGGTCTCTTCAAACGAAAAGGCAGCTAAAGAGGGCTCCATTCTAGAGAAAGATAAAACATCGGTAGGCTTGTTCTTGTTTCGATATTGGAGATTTAACTTTTGAATCTGTTTAGGTCCTACAATAGCGATAGAAATAAAGCAGTCTGAGGCTCCTCTGACCTTTTTATTCATTAGGCTCTTGGGAATATGTTTGAGAGAGATTAAGGCAGCTTTTTTAAGTGTTTTTTTAAAGTGTGTCGAAAAAAGATTGGGACAGTGAACTAGAATTTCTATATGAGGAGCCTTTTTCATTTTTTCTCGCCATGTTTAATAGGCGGGTGGGGATGTGAATGCGAGTGCGAGTGTGAATGTTGTGATTTGAGTTCGTGAGGACGATTGGTTTTGCCTTCAGTGGAATTGTGGATTGCCGATTTTTGGCCTGGATATTCGATGCGATGGTGATGCAGAGAAACCAGTGTTCTAGTGAAATGAATTTCAATTAACTGAAGATCTTTGAAGGTGAGTTCACAGTCAGAAAATTGCTCCTCTAAAAATCGTTTACTTACAATGTGATGAACCATCGCTTGGATTTTTCCAGGTGTGGGATCGGAAATGCTGCGGGTTGCAGCCTCGCAAGCATCGGCCAGCATTACAATACCAGCTTCACGAGTCTGAGGTTTGGGGCCGGGATATCTAAAGTGGTCTTCCTCTACGCTTCCCATGGAGGCCTCTTCAGTTTCTTTGGCTTTATTAAAAAAATAGGAGGTTAAGGTGGTTCCGTGATGTTGTTCGATAATATTAATAACCTTACTTCCCAGACGATAGTCTCGCCCCATTTTGACCCCGTTTTTAACATGTGAGAAGAGTATCTTAGCGGACATGCTAGGTTGTAGGTGGTCATGCGGATTGTTTCCTGGGTTTTGATTTTCAATAAAGTAAAGGGGTTTATTCATTTTTCCAATGTCATGATAGTAAGCTGAAACTCGAGCGAGAAGACCATTAGCTTTAATCTGATCTGCGGCTATTTCTGCTAGGCTTCCTACAATCACTGAGTGGTGATAGGTTCCCGGGGCCTTCATCATAAGTGAGTGAAGTAGCGGATGATGAAAGTTAGCGAGTTCAATCAACTTCAAGCTGGTGGTATAACCAAAAATAGACTCGAATAATGGGATTAAGAAATTGGTGAGTGCTGTAGCGAAAATTCCAGAGAGAAACGCAAAAAATGAAGAGGCGAAAATTGAAATCCATGGAGTCTCTTTAAATCCTAAAGTTTGAACTACACCAAAAGCTAATAGGATCACAGCTCCTACCAAACCACTCCAAGCACCACTTTTGAAAAGATCTACCCGACTTCGGCAATCTCCTACGGTATGGATAGCAAAGGCTGTGGTTACAAAAGCAAAGATTGAAAAAGTAAAGGTTTGATCGAGAAAGAGGCTGCTGATAGCTGAAACAATAAGGGTAAAAGCATAAGAGGCGGATCTTCCAATCATGAGTTGCAACATGATACCGCCGGTTGCAAGAGGGATTAAGAAATCGGTAAGTTGTTCAAAACCGTAAGATGAGAAAATAAATTTCAGCCATTGGGATCCATACTTGAGAGCAATCAGAGTGAATGAGGTAACGATTAGAAAAATACATATGTCTTTGAATGAAAGACTCCAGAATCGATGGTAGCCTAAGTGCAGTGAAAACAGGATAAAGAGAAATGAAAAAATAACAATGCTAGTGAGAGAGAATCTTTTGAGTGTGGTGATGGGTGAGGTGAGCTCTTTTAAGGATTGGATTAACTGAAGGTGTTGCTCTGTAAGCTTTTCACCTCGATGAATTAAAATTTGACCCTTTTTTATTTTAATCACAGGTTGCTTTGAAGCCTTCAAATATTGTTGGGTTCTTTGATCTGTTTCGGATTGGTTAAGTGAAAGATTGGGCGGAATAAGATAGTCGATAATTTCAACTGTAACCCTAGCATTGTAGAGTTTTTTATCTTTAATGATTGAGGGATATCGACTTAATACCTCCTTAGCTTGATCTAGACTCCAGATTCGAGAGATATCGGTAATTAAGCTTTCTCTAAGCCCCTGATTGTATTGTCGTACTGTAATTCCAGTAGCATAGTAAGAGAAGAAAACATCAATATTAGAAATGAGACGAACTTTTAGAAATTCAGTAAGTTTGAAAAAGGTCTCCTCAACCTGTGGACTAAATTTATTTTCATGTAAGTAGAGAAGATCTCTGGGGCGTAAAGTTTGTCCTGAGTATTGAGTGACTCGCTTTGAGAGCTGATCTAAGATTGAGGAGCCTCTTAAATTTCGTTTCGGATCTGAGTAAAACTCCTTGCGAATGGTTTTGAAAGTAACTTTCCATTTAGCCAGCCATTGAGGAATGATATTTTCATCATAATCAAAAATGGGGGGGACTCTTTGCGCTAGAGACTCTTTTTGTTGAGAATCTCTGTCGACGGGTTCGATTTCAGCGGTAAGCGGAGAGATGACATCCTCATTAGCTATCTCGCCTAATGAGGAGTAGAGATAGGGCAGAGAGTGTTCCATAGGAAAGTAAAGAGTGGCGGACAAAATCACTGCAAAGCACAAAGTATAGGCCACACGAGCGAGACTTTGTCTTTGAATGATCGTAGCTTCACTAGAAAACTCAGATGTAGCTTTTCCCTCGAAGGTTTTCGAGAAAAAGGACAGCTTTTTTTCAATCTGAGCTGCTACTGTTTTAATTTTCCCCGTCAGTTTAGACAGAAAATTCTCCTGAATTTAGAAACACTTCTTCAGAGATCGTATCGGTAAATGGGGAGGAAAAAAGGAGTTCTTTTAATGCTGTGACGAGTCTAAAAGAAATAATGCGCATCATATTGATTAACAACAATTAAAGAACAACACAGAAAGCTTCGATAAGCAGTAAAGGAAACACAATGAAAACTCGCTTTCTTACTCCATTACTTATAGTCGTTCTTACACTTTTTATCTCGTGCGATACAAAACCATGGAACAGTTATGAGCCATCGCCTAGCGTGTCGATATTATCGTTTGCTTCAGGTGGAATTACCATCACCGGTACTAACTTGAAGGGGGTCACGGATGTCAGTATAGAAAACGATTCGCAAAATGTTCCATTTCAGATTACTCAGCAGAGCGAATCCCAAATCCTAGCCTATCCCCTAAGTCTTGCGAGCTTCGTGTTCGGTGGACTCTATCGGTTGACATTAGTAAAGGGGCTGGCCACCCAGTTCCCCATTACTATCGAAGTGGCTGACGGATCGATAACAGCGGCTAAACTGGCGCAGTCCTATGTGCCAGTCAATGGGGGCACTATGACGGGGACCCTGAATCTCCCCTCTAATGGACTTACGGTGGGGACGAATCAGCTCGTCGTTAGCAGCGGTAAGGTGGGAATCGGGACGGCATCGCCGGCTAGCACATTAGATGTTCAAGGATCCCTTTCCATGAAGGTCAACACAATAACTACCTCCACAACATTGAACGATACCCATCACATCGTGTTTGCGAACAATTCATCCGATATTGCAGTAACCTTGCCGGCCGCAGTGAGTGGCAGAAGTTACTACATCAAAAAGACAAGTAATAACACTAGTACGGTTACCCTTACTCCAAACGGGGTTGAAACTATCGATGGTGCATCTAGTCTTGTTTTGTACGTCAACTACGATGGGGTGAGAATTGTTTCGGATGGGACCCATTGGCAGGTTGTTTCAGATGAGCGAATCGCTCATGGCGCCAAGATGCACCAGACAATAACTCAATCTATCAGTCATAATACGTTTACAAATATAGATTTTGATACGATTGATTTCAATGTAGGTGGTCTTGCGAGTACAGATGCCAACACGTTCACCATTAAGCGCTCCGGACGATATCTCGTATCGGCCTTTTGGTTGACGGCCTCGCAGGCGAACAATGGGGATCGAATAGACGCAAGAATTGCTATCGATAACGACATCAAGCTGGCAGAGTTTATAATTTGCGGTGGAGGCAACTGCTCCGCCTCCGTAGATGGGGTTTTGGATCTTGTCGCAGGAGAGGTGTTGCAGTTCGAGGTCTTTGTCTTTCATGGTTCTTCAATGACCACCTACGTGCTTGAACCTTTTAGGGTTGCCCCGCGTATGAGTGTGCAAGAGATTCGCTAACCAGCTTATAGTTTTGAAGCTCTTAAATTACTTCAACAAGTCTTTTGCATTCCTCTTTCTTAAAGGACAAAAAAAACCCAACCCGAAGAAATCTTCGAAATTGGGTCTTTTGCACTGCAAAGCAATTAAAAATTTACTTTGTAGCTGGAGCAGCTTCTGGAGCAGGAGCCATAACTTCTTCTGCTTTTTTCTCAATAGCTTCAGCTTTTTTCTCGATAGCTTTTTTAGCTTTTTTCATTTTCTTAGTAACTTTTTTGGTTTCAGTTTTCACAGCTTCTACAGCCTGTTCAACTTTTTCAGCAACTGGAGCAGTTGTAGCAGCTTCAGTTGTAACTTCAGGAGCTTTGTTTTCGTTAGCGAAAGAAACGCCAGCAACCAAAGTCAACATGCTGATAGCACAGATTAAAGATTTCATAGTAGTAATACTCCTTAACAGATTGAGATGGTGATTTTAGACAATTCTAGAATCTTCTATCTCAGGTTAATTTCAATGGACCCTTTGTAAACCTGACTCTTGGAGTTGGCAATAAGAGACTCGGCCGCTAAAGAGGCGGGACCTAATGAGCCCTGCTGTGAGATTACTGATGGGCTTGATGCGTTAAATTAATTTAAAGTCTCGGCCAAGTTGTGTTGGCGAACCACCTCATAAAGAACCACCGCAGCACTTTGGGCAAGGTTAAGGCTTCGAACTATAGAGGTTCTCATGGGAATCTTATAAAGTTGGGAAACATAGGTCTGGTGGAGCTCTTGGGGAAGTCCTTCGGTTTCACTTCCAAAAACTAGGTAGGTGGGGAGCTGATAGGTGCAGTGGGTGTAGGGCTGTACTGCAAATTTACTGTATAAAGTCAATTGGTTGGGCTGTTCATTTTTCAAGAAGGCCCCCCAGGAGTCGTGGTTTCTCACATCCACATAAGGCCAATAGTCTAGTCCGGCTCTTTTTACTGAGGCTTCATCCACCTTAAAACCCAAAGGGTGGATTAAATGGAGCGTGGCTCCCGTACAGGCACAGAGTCTCGCAATTGAACCCGTATTTTGGGGAATAACCGGCTGGTAAAGGACTATATTAAGGCTATTTTTCTCCATATTTTTTACTCTTCTACTTGAGGTCTGACGGTTCTACCACTAGAATCGCCGCCATGCAGCGCTCACTACACATAAAAACTTTCGGATGTCAGATGAATGTTTATGACTCCGATCGAATGCAGTCCATTTTGAATGCTAAGGGTTTTCGTTCTGAGCCCGAACTTCGAAAAGCGGATGTTATTTTGATCAACACTTGTAGCATCAGAGATAAGTCAGAACATAAAGTCTTAAGTCTGTTAGGAGAGCTCAAAGGATTAAAACAGAAAGATCCCAAAAAGGTGATCGCTATTTCAGGTTGTGTCGGACAACGAATGGGCCGAACTTTATTACAGAGAGTTCCTCATTTAGATCTGGTCTTAGGGCCTGATGCCATTGATCGTGTTGCGGAACTTATTGAGAGTGTAGTGGATCGTGGTGAGCGTCTTGTAGAGGCCAAGTTTGATACTGAAGGCCGTAAGTATTCTCAACCCTGCCTAGTGAATCGTGCAAAGCCCTCTGAATTTCTCACCATTATGAAAGGGTGCGATCATTTCTGTACCTATTGTATTGTGCCCTTTGTTCGCGGGAGAGAAAAAAGTAGAAGTATTGAAGAGATTATTCAGGATGTAAAAAACCTAGTAGCTAAAGGCACCCAAGAGGTGACTTTCTTAGGTCAAAATATCAATACCTATGGCAAGGGCACGGGTCAAAAACTCTCTGAACTGATAGAGGCTGCGAATAAAGTCGAGGGACTTAAACGAATTCGATACCTCACTTCTCATCCCAGAGATTTAGGAGAGGATTTAATAACTCAATTTGGGACTGTGGAAAAACTTTGTCCTCAGCTTCATTTGCCTTTTCAGTCTGGAAGTAATCGAATTTTAAAAGCGATGGCCCGTCTGTATACTCAAGAGCTTTACTTAAATAAAATTGAACTTTTAAGAAAAGCTTGCCCTGATATTGCTCTTTCGACCGATGTGATTGTGGGATTCCCAGGAGAAACTGAAGAGGATTTTGAACAGACATTAAAAGTTCTAAGCGAAGTTAAATTTTCGAGTGCGTTCATGTTTAAGTACTCTCCGCGTCCGGGGACTAAAGCGATGGATCTTGGAGAAGAGGTTTGTGAATCGGTGAAGGAAGAACGATTAGCTCGAGCTCAGCGGGTCGTGTACTCTCAGATTGAATTAGAGAATTTGAAATATCGCAATCAGATTATTCCAGTTCTAATTGAATCGATGGACAAGAAAAAGAAATTCTTTTCTGGCAGGACTACTCACAGTAAATTGGTTCATGTGATGAATGTGGGTGAAGCCTCAGTGGGTAAAATTATTGATGTGGAAATTACCGATTCTAATGTGAGTTGCTTGAAAGGATTTTATGTCGGAGCCCCAAAAACCTCAATTAAACTTACAGCTAACTCCGGAGGAGTTGAAAGCGGCATTTCCTCATCGGTATCGGCACCCCTCGATTGATCCTTCAGTTTTTGTAGCTTCAGGCAGTCATGTGATCGGGGATGTGACTATCGGAAAACTAAGTAGTATCTGGTTTAATTGTGTTGTTCGCGGTGATGTGAACTTCATTAAAATTGGCGAAAAAACCAATATTCAAGATATGACTTTAATTCATGAATCATACAAGAAAAGCCCGACCCTCATAGGAAATTCAGTCACCGTAGGTCACTCAGCGGTCTTACATGCTTGTACTATCGGAGATTTTAGTCTTATCGGAATGGGAAGTGTTGTATTAGATGAAGCAGAACTTGGAGAGTATGTGCTCTTGGGGGCTGGGAGTCTTGTGACCCCAGGAACTAAAATTCCTTCGCGTAGCAAAGCTTTTGGACGACCTGCAAAAGTAGTGGGTACTTTATCTGAAGAAGAGATTAAGTTTCTAAAGTTTAGTTCGGAGCACTATGTTCGATTAAGCCAAACTTACTTATGAACTGCTTAGTGTTTTCCAGTGGCTCTTTTTAAGTTTGAAAGTAATTACAGTTAAACAACAGAAAACGAAACATACGGGAGGCAAAATTCCGAGAGTTGTTACAGTTCCGACGAAATAGACAACGATTCCCATGATAAGCGGAATAAATAATTGTCGAGCTCTTAATTGAATGATCTGTTGTATCGGAATCTTATGTTGAAATGCCGGGTAGAGATTAAAGAGGCTAAATGGCGATAGCATGAGTCCTGCTAGCACACCGTCAAAAAGAGCAGCTCGAATCAAGGGATTAGGATAGGTTTGAATCATTTGAGATACCAAAATAAAAAATGGAGAGGCTAGCCCTCCCGTAACAAAACTAAGAAGAAATCCTGAGAGCAAATTGAAGGGGAGAACGGCGGTAGGATGTTTTCTGGGATCACAAATGGAGATAATAAGATCCAGAATTCCTAGATCTGAGCTTAGTGTCGCCGTAAAACAAGAGATGATTAATGCAAGTAGAGGACCTTTCCATCTTTGAAAGATGGCAATCCAAGAATCTAGTTTAAATCTTGTGAATTCAACCAAAAGAAAAGCCAATCCGATTCGAGTTAGGGTTGGAATAGATCTGAAATCAGGGATAAAAAAACCTGCAACTTCAAGAATAAAGATCGTACTGAAGTATCTCCAAAAATATTTAAATTCCCAAATTAAAGGTTGATGGCTAGGAAAAGAGGGGATCAGAGTTGTGAAAAAATAGAAGATGATGGCAAAAGAAAAATACCTTGGAGTTAGAAAAGTTGTAAAAACTGAATAGATATTGGAGAGGTCTAAGCCAAAAATATATAGACTCAAGGTTAAGATAAGTAGCTGTGCATTAAAGAACACTGTGAGGTTTTTAAGTTTGTGGCCGAGCGAAAAGATCATGGGGCCGAGCAAGGTATAAAAGAGAGGGTTCCAGATTCCCAGCCCATTGGATATAAATGAGTTAACTAAACTTTCTATTGGATTTGATGGGGTCCGAGCCTGTTGTCTTTCGGTGAGGCTTCTTAAAGCTAACCAGAAAGATAAGAGTAAGAGGCCCATAAAGAGTCGATCGGTGGTTACAATATTAATCGTTGTTTTAGGTAAGATTTTAAGAAATTGAATTAGATTAATACCACTTAAAAATAGAAAGTGAAAGAGCAAGAGAACGATGGAGCTCTTAGCAGATAAGCCGAATGGCAATATAATAAGGAACGTCAGTAGAGGTAAGAAACTTAAAGGAAGTGGAAATTCGGTTGAAAAAGTTTGCTTTAAAACAGAGGCTCCGGAAGATATTTTAAAAACTTCGAAACCTAAGCTCCATTGAGCTAAGATATAAAATCGCAGAGAGTGAGTTGATTTGGCTCTAAGCACGCAAGAGGTTAGGTTAGCTGTGTTTGCAGTTTGTGGACCGGTAAATATTTTATTGATAAACCATCTCTCTAGAGGCGTGTTTTCGTTAGGAATCAGTTCACGGCATACCGAAATTATATTTTTTTGAATCTCAACTGAGCGACCAATCTCCTGTTCTAAACGTTGAGTTGCTAGCTCTCTTTGGGAAAAGGGAATCATCAATAAGAGAACGCCAGCGAAGAGGATCGCTAATAACCACTTAAATATGAGCCGAGTCTGAAACATGCATTTTTAAAGGATGCTTCATTCTATCTTTGAATTTGAACTTAATGAAGCTTTAAAGGTGAATAGTGAGTTAAATTGTGTGGCTCCATTAAGAAGGCAGTACAGGGTTAACGGTTAGTGCTATATTTTAAATCTTAAAGAAAGGTAGACAATGAGACAATTTTCGATGGGTTCAGGGCTTACTTTAGGAATTTTAGCCTCTGTGTTTGGATTGAGTTTAATGCTTATGGCAGAGACTTTGACTCCAGCACAGGAAAAAGCCCTAGCTGGAGCTATTGAGGAGCTGACCCATCCTGCAAAAAGAGCAGAGGCTTTGAAGAAGAGTCCTAAAGCTGCTGAATCTGACAAGTTTGTAAAGGAGGTTGGGGGGGAGTATTCAGAAGACCTTTATCAACTCGCAGGTAAATTAATGGAAAATTTGACTCGAGAAGGACATGGAGATCCTGACCAGATGGATCAGATTTTAGAAAAGGCTAGAAAAGATCCGGAGGGCTTTGCGAAAACATTTACCCCTGAGCAGAAGCGATTGTTAAAAGAGTTAGGACAAAAGATCGAAAAAAATAAAAAACCATCCTTGCCCTAATTGCTTTTTGTCGAATTTCATCTGAGAAAAACTAATTAGTCATGGGAGGACTCATCTCCTGACTAGGGGGAGATATTTTAATCCCTGTAGGAAGGAATCCAAAACCTTCCAAACCTGCTAGGGATAACACTTGTGAAATATCTTTTATAAAGTGAAAGGTCATTTGGTTTTTAATTTCATCACTTACATCTCGTAGATCACCCATGTTCTTCTCTGGGATAAGAACTATAGTGACTCCCGCTCTATGAGCTGCAATCACCTTTTCTTTAATTCCGCCCACGGGCAGGATATTTCCACGAAGAGTAATTTCACCCGTTAAGGCTAGCTTACAAGATACTGATCTATTTTGAATTAAACTCGCCAGAGCTAAGAAAATAGCTGTTCCAGCAGAGGGGCCGTCTTTAGGAATGGCTCCGGCGGGAACATGGATGTGAAAATCGGACTGATCAAATTTCACTTCAGATGATTTTCCAATTTGAGATCTCAAGAGGCTCAGAGCAATTTGGGCCGACTCTTTCATTACATCCCCTAATTGTCCGGTCAGGGTTAATCCTCCCTTGCCTTCCATTCGAGCCACTTCAATCTGAAGAATCTCTCCACCTACGGGTGTCCAGGCAAGCCCTGTGACGATTCCTGGCTTAACAGCCGCTTCGACCACTTCTGGAAAAAGTTTTTGAGCCCCTAAAATAGTTTCAATGTCGGCTTTTGACAGAATAATCTTTTTTGGGGAATTTTCTTCCGTAAGCTGTTCAGCTATTCCGCGACACAGATGAGCTAGTTCTCGAGTTAAATTTCTAACTCCTGCTTCTCGGGTGTAGGCCTCAATCACATGGCCTAAAGCCTCATCTGTAATTTGGAGCCTATCTGCAGAGATACCATGATCCGACAGGACTTTAGAAATGAGATGGCGTTTGGCTATCTCCATCTTTTCCAATTTGGAGTAACTACTCATTTCAATAATCTCTAAACGATCTCTTAATGCAGGAGGAATGGTCTCTAGCATATTTGCGGTAGTTACAAAGAAGGCATTGGAGAGATCATAAGGAACATCCAAGTAGTGATCGACAAAAGTGTGATTCTGTTCAGGATCTAGAACTTCAAGCAGGGCCGATGAGGGATCCCCTCTGAAATCACTGCCCAATTTGTCGATCTCGTCTAATAGGATCAGGGGATCCTTCACTTGGGAGCGTTTCATCGCCTGAATAATTCTTCCGGGCATGGCTCCAATGTAAGTTCTTCTGTGACCTCTGATTTCAGCCTCATCACGAATTCCCCCGAGGCTAATCCTGACAAAGTTTCTTCCCAAGGCTTTGGCCATGGATTGGGCAATACTTGTTTTTCCAACCCCAGGAGGGCCGGATAGGCAGAGAATGGGCCCCTTCATGTCCTTTTTTAATTTTGCGACTGCTAAAAATTGGAGGATACGTTTTTTTACCTTTTCGATTCCAAAGTGGTCTCTTTCAAGAATAGCACGAGCGTTGTTTAAATTGATTTGGTCGCTTGGGGTGCCGGAGGTTTTATTCCATGGAACGGCCAAGAGCCAATCTAAGTAAGTTCTAATGACGTGATGTTCTGGAGAGGCTTTGGGAATTGAGTTTAAACGCTTGAGTTCTTCTCGAGCGATTTTTAAAACCTCTTCAGGAAAGCCTGTCTCTTCAATTTTTTTAGCCATTCCATCGGTTGATTTGACCTCATCGCCAAGTTCTTCCGATATTGTTTTCATCTGTTCTCGAAGTAATTGATCTCTTTGATCCTTACTGAGCCGCTCCATCATTTTGCTTTGAATTTCATTTTGGAGCATGAGCTTCTCTTTTTCGCGAAGCATTTCCGATAGAAGAGAGTTTAATCGTTCCTCGAGATCTGAAATTTCTAAAAGTTTCTGCTTAGCCGCCGTACTGAGATGAATAAAGGTACAACCCAAATCGGCAATTTGAGCGGGATCTTCAATTTGATTGAGAAGTTTGATTAAGGCTTCAGAACCTGGAACTCCTGAGAGGGTCAGAATAGTTTTCCCCAACTGTTTAATCTCACTAGCTATAGTTTCGATTCTTTCGGTATAGGTTGAGGAGATCTCCGGAAGTTGAAATCCTTTAGCGGTTAAACACCCTTCATGCTCTACGATCTC
Source organism: Bdellovibrionales bacterium (assembly GCA_005776395.1). Classification (GTDB taxonomy): domain Bacteria; phylum Bdellovibrionota; class FAC87; order UBA2466; family UBA2466; genus UBA2466. Next base: position 50,029 of record SXPJ01000052.1, read on the forward strand.
AGTAATTTGAAAACGAAAAAGGCCATTAGCGATAACCTGCAAGCTCTCTTTCTCTAATTGATTGATTTTTGAAACAAGGCAAACCACACCCACAGAGTGGAGGTCTTGGATTTCAGGTTTTTCCTTAGTCGGATCTTTTTGGGTGACTACTAAAAGAAGATTTCCCTTTTTTTGGGCCTGTCTCACGGTACGGATGCTTTGGGTTCTTCCCACGATTAATGGAACCGCAGTATTTGGAAAAAGAACTGTGTTTCTTACTGGGAGAACTGGAATGAGTTCAGGAAGCTCGATATTTTTGTGAGATGCATCCATAGCGACCACCTTCTTTCTACAACAGTATGTTATCCCTTTGAAAAAGGTCAATGGAAGGTATCAAAAAAGGGGGAAGTTTGAGTCAAAATGGGTAAAAAATGGGGGGTTTAAGCTGTCTGAAGTGCTTATTTCGACTTTTTTGGGGGGAAGAGCTAAAGAAAAAGGGGCTAGGTGCCCCTTTTTCTTTAAAGAATAGGTCGTTCAAAAGCTTATTTGCGGCGCAATTTCTTTACGCGCATCTTCTTCTTATTTTTGCGACGTCGGGCTAAAGCAGGATCTTGACGTTGTTGTTGTCTTCCTCTTTTTAATTTAGCCTTTCGCTGGGCCTTTTTTTTGGCTGTTTTTCTTTTTGCTGGTTTTCTTTTTATCATCTTGGATCTCCTTATTAAAACTTCAAACAGAACTCGAATTTAAGGTTTGAAGTATAGTTTGGAAGGATGAGTTTGCAATTAAAAATAAAGTAAGGGTGTTTTTTTTTATATATAACGAGTTTTTGGCGAGTTTTACCCGGTAAAAACTATTTAATTTCTAAAGCGTCTGAAAACCCCAAACTCTGTAAATGGGGAAGTAGAGATTGGGCTTCAGCATTGAGTTGGGTAAATACGGCTCGAAAGATCGGTTTGACCTCTTGAGAGGGGAGGGTTAACGAATACACACGATTTGCGATGGCTTCGGAAGAGTCGATCCATTGAATCTCCTTAGGCGTGGAGGCAGAAAGTTCATCTATAAGAAGTGGAAAATGGGTGCATCCAAGAATAATAGTGTCTACCGTGAGGGGTGTTTGAGGAGCAAAAAAAGGGGCTATTTCATTTCGAACTGTTTCAAGATTAAGAATTTTTCCTCTGAGTTTTTCCTCTGATAATTCTACTAATCGAGTAGAGCCTACTTTGATAATTTTACAATCGGAAGCATATTTTTGAATGAGCTGGTTGGTGTAAGGGCGCTGAACTGTGCCTGGAGTCGCTAGAAGTCCGATGACTTTAGTTTTTGTTTTTAAAGCTGCAGGTTTTATAGCTGGAACCACTCCGACTATCGGGAGGGACGAGTTTTTTCTGAGGGTTTCAAGGGCTAGGGTGCTGGCTGTATTACATGCAATAACGATAAGCTTTGGATTGAATTGTTGAATTGTTTTTTTAGTGAACTCACTAATGCATTGAATGACAGTTTCTGGGGATTTGGGGCCGTAAGGAAAATTTTTGTTATCACAACCATAAACAATCGAAAGATGGGGGAGAGCTTTTCGGATGGCTTTAAAGATACTGAGCCCTCCCACTCCTGAATCTAAAATGGCTATCATTTCATTTTGAACACTCATTATTCAGTCTCTTTGCGTATTCTAATTAGTTCAGCAAATCTCTATGTAACTTAGCTTTTTAGTTTTTTTAAAGGGCTAAAGCTGTCTAAGTTTTGACGTGAAAAAGTACATGATTTTAAAAGGTTGTCGAGTTGAATCATTTTTCAGTTAAAAAGTTAGACAGCAGACTAGCTTTTTTACAGCTGTTAACTCCTGGTACTACATTTGCTGTAGAATAGGTTCAAGAGGGGAAATGGGGGGAATATGAATCAAAAGCATTGGGGCCGTTTTGTTTTTTTAGTCGGGGTCACTTGTATCTCTAATTCGGGGGCTATCATCAGAGCGGATGATTGGCGCCCCAAAGGCACAGCGTATCAGGTTCGAGAGATTCGTGAAGAGTGCAGTGTCTATCGTTCTGTATTTACCAGTACTAAAGAATTATTAAATCGAAGAGTCGCGGATTTGAAAAATATCACCGACTCAACTCAACAACAGTACAAATCACTTACTGACTGCCGACAAAAAAATGGGATTTCCGAGATGGAGACTGAAGAGGGGCAGAGAAAAACGGCAGAGTTATGTGCAGAAAACTACGATCTTTGGTTGTTAGAAGGGACCCATTTGATCACCGCTGAGGAAGAGGTTGAAAAGTTGAGAGATGAGGTGAGTACTCTAGAAGGCGCGGTAAGTCGAAGGTGTTTACCTACGCTTGTAGCTAAGCTTAGATAGGGAATGAGGGGGGCTTACCCAAGTTTTTCATGATTCGAATTTAAAGTCCGAAACCTGTCGAAATTTTGGTACAATTAAAGTTAGCTTTCCTGGGCAATTTAACTTACTAAAATTTCTAAAGCACATGAAAAAAGTAGCAATTTTACAATCTAATTATATTCCATGGAAGGGATACTTCGATCTCATTGCTTCTGTGGATGAGTTCATTATTTATGATGACATGCAATATACTAGAAGAGATTGGCGAAATCGGAATCAGATTAAAACATCTCAAGGTTTGCAATGGTTGACTGTTCCTGTTCGAGTCAAAGGTAGATATTTACAAAAAATTAGAGAGACTGAAATCGACGAATCAGTTTGGAGCAGTAATCATTGGAAAACACTTTATCAGAACTATCATCGTGCTAAATACTTCTCTCAGATTGCCGATTGGTTGGAACCTTTGTATGGAGCGAATTACACCCACTTATCGGAAATGAATAGGTGCTTTATTCAACAAGTTTGTAACTACTTGGGTATCAAAACCTATATTTCTAACTCCTGGAACTATCATCTTGTGGATGGAAAGACGGAGCGTTTGGTAGAACTTTGTAAGCAAGCGGGAGCTAAGGAATATGTTTCTGGTCCAGCTGCGAAAAAATATATTGATGAAAATGCTTTTTTGGAAAAAGGCATTAAACTGACTTGGTTTGATTATGAGGGGTATCTAGAGCATCCTCAACTTTGGGGAACTTTTAATCATTATGTTAGTATTTTGGATCTTCTTTTTAACTGTGGCCCGGAATCTTATCTTTATATGAAATATGGCAAACCCGAAAACTTAAGAGCCACTGCTGCATGATCAGCTGTTTTTTTAAAATAATTTAAGTAAAGAATATATGGTTAATGAAAAGTTGAGTTTTTTAAAAAATATTGCGGATTATTATGCCGAAAAAGTAACTCTTTATGGTGAAACGCCTAAGGGAGTTGATTGGAATGGTTTTGAGAGTCAACATCTTAGATTTGAACAACTTATCAAAGTTATTCAGAGTAAAGATTCTGTATCGATAAATGATTTGGGCTGTGGTTATGGAGCCTTTTATGATTTTATTTCTGAAAAGTACTCTTCAGTTCATTACTGTGGCTTCGATGTTTCGGATGCAATGATTAGTTCAGCGAAAGAAAGATTTATAAATAAAAGTAATGTACGGTTTATTAGAGAAGACAAGCCTGATCAAATTGCAAATTATACAATAGCCAGTGGAATTTTTAATGTTCGATTGGATTGTTCGGATGATATTTGGATAAAGCACATTGAAGACACTCTGCGCGTTATGGATCGGTATAGTAGCCAGGGATTTGCTTTTAATTGTCTAACTGCTTATTCTGATAAAGAGAAAATGAAGAAACATTTGTATTATGCAAACCCTAGCGATTTATTTGATTTTTGCAAGAGTAGTTTCTCTCGAAATGTAGCTTTATTACACGACTATGATCTTTATGAGTTTACTATTTTAGTGAGAAAATAATGGGTGAGGAAAAGATTTTCAGTGAATTAATCTATTTTTTAGAGGGCGTTTTTTTAACTCTCGTGACGCCTGAGTTTATTCCCTATTCTAGTTTGGCAAGGCCAAAGCCTGTTTTGCCATACCCATTGCCATTATAAAGCATAAATCTTGAACCTTTATGATCAAAGATATATGGGTACTCAATTGATTCGCTATCCCATCCAGTCGACGATATCGTTAAATTAATTAAATGGTCCTGTCTCTCCCAAAGTTGCCCATCTTTAGATTCTGCATAACCAATTCTGTAGCTCTTGCCTCGAAAGGAATACCACATTTTAAATCTATTATCTTCGTAAAGGACAAAGGGTCTCGAGAGTGCGTATTCATTTTCATTTTTAAACGGAATTGCAATTTTCCCATCCCGTATCCAAGAAAAACCATCCTTTGAATAGGCATATTTAATGAGATGGTGGCCGATTCTATGGTTTAGTGGAAATCGAAGAAAAAAAGGATCCCAAATTAAGGGGCAGCGAATCAAATTGAGTTCATCAATTTTCTTCAGTTCAGTATGGTTAAACTCTTCCTCTTGTAAAGTAAGTATTTCATCTAACTTTGAACAAGCTAACCTAACTTCGTCTGTTGAAAAAAAAACCTTTTTGATTTGTAACTCCACATGAATTTAACTTAGAGGGGGAGTTCATATTGTGATCTCTCTACTTTTTTTTTCTGATTTAACAGGCCTTTGCGGCAAATAAACATCCCCTATTTCCGTCCCTTTCATAATCACGACCCCAGCGCCTATGAGTGTGTGAGAGGCAATCACAATATTATCTCTGAATGTTGAATTAGGCCCTAAAAAGCAGTTGTTATTTACTTTTGTAAAGCCAGAAATTACCACCTGAGAAGTAATAAAACAGTGGTCACCAATCTGCACATCATGACTAATCTGATTCCCACTCCAAAGAACGTTGTTATTTCCGATTTTTACATAGGGTTGGATAGTATTGTCCTCTAGAATAAAATTATTATCACCCATAGGCTCTTCAGTTAGATAGCTGCACTTAGCACTTATATAATTGGGAAGTCGATATCCCATTTCCTTGGTTCTAATATAAAGTGATTCACGAACGCTGTTCATCTTACTATATCCCACAGCCACAAAAGCGAAAAACTCAGTGGGCGGGTAAGTTTCTCTTATGTTTTCAAAAGCAACTAAGGGTAAGTTTTCAAATTTAGAATCATTTATGTATTGGCGATCAACAGCAAAGGCAATAACCTCATACTCAGTATCGTTGTCAAAATAAAGCCGCGCTAACTTTGCATTTGATGTATTACCGGCCGGCGACCACGCCGTCGATGCCGCGATCGAGGTCGTGCACGTCGCCGGCGTGGGGCAGGCCGGCGCGCACCATCGTCGCCGCGAGGCGCTCGTCGCGGATGCCGCCGGCGAGCACGACGTCGAGGCGATCGGCGGGCA
>SXPJ01000053.1 GCA_005776395.1 Bdellovibrionales bacterium
ATCACCACCAGCAACGCCAAAAATTTTTTGTGCCGCTCTTTAAGAGATCAGACCACTTTTTTTGATGAATTGCAGGGTCGCGCCCGCGGCCCAAAACAGGGTGGTGACCGCAAGGGTAATCTGACCCAGTTTGTCGACCCACAGCAGGCGGACGCAGTGGAAGAAATCGCGCAGGAGAAAGACCACAATTTCAGATTCCTACGCTTTCGGTATCAGGCATAAAGGAACTCAGCCCAAGAGGAGAAATTAATCCCCAAGTATCACTAACCTTCTCTGCTCTTTCGTTAGATAAATTAGAAACTGAGGGACTCTCAGTGAGAACTCGCCCCGCTATCGGGCTCTCGATTCAGCCCTTCTCTTTTTTAACTCTCTCAGGCCGAATGGGACCCTATCTAGTTCTTTCTCAATATAAACAATTCGCTCATGGGGCACCTAAGCCTCGATACGGAATTAACGAGCTCCTGGCAGTAGAATTTTCTATCTCTTCCTGGAAACTAGAAATCGAATGGATCTTGGATCAGGCCTACACCTCTTTTTGGAATAATAATTATAGTTCATCCGAATCACTTCAATATCTTTTCTCATCAAGTGTGAGTTTAGGAATTTCTCATTCTTTACTCTCAAGCATTATCGATGATTCCACGGGCTTTTATCGTACCGTGCAAGCTTTTGATGATAGGAATTCAAGACTTTCTCTGTTTTTGAATGTGAATTTGTAAAACCAGGAGGACTGATGCTCCAAAGAAATAAAATAATAGCTACAACTTTATTATCCTGTGCCCTATTGTTTTCAGGCTGTGCCAAGGAACGTCCGCTCAAATCAATTCTAAATAATGGCCGCCGCCTACCTAAAACCCTCTTTCAAGGGACAGTTCTTTTTCAAAAAACAATCACTGATGTCAAATATGCCGGAAAGGGTAACGAAGGGACTCCTATTGGAGCCTATGATATTTCCAATAAACTTATTCAATTTGAAACCAAAGAAAAAACTCTCGACATCGTCGCCATTGATCCTTTGTTCAAAGAGGAAAAAGCCGCTCTAAAAAGTACGCTGCTAGCTAGCTTTGCGATTAAACATGTAGATATTTTAAGAAAACAGAATTCCGAAGGAGAGGACACTCACGAAGAAGAAGAGACAGATACTCGTCGTCACTGGAAACAAAGATCTCTTATTATTATAGATCCCACTCACGAATCTCAGGATTCCAATTCCAATGAAAGCACTTATGCCACAACTCCAGATGATATCGATATTGATCTCACCACTGGCTCCATAAATATCGATGTTACCTATCAACTAAAAAATGAGACTCAGCTCTCTTTACGTTACAGTTTTTTACCTTATGCTCAGTCTCAAACCTATATTCCAAAAAGCTACCCAGCCACTCTGGCTCTACGCTTCGGCCTATTCAACACCACAACCTTATCCTTCGATAAATATGGACGGGTTTTAGAAAGCGAAGCCAAGAAAACTTCTGTTATGAATCGATGGGACACAAGTAAACCCGTCATCTATTATCTCTCCAAGGATTTTCCTGAGCATCTAAAACCTGCAGCTCAACATGTTTTTACCGAATGGAATAAAACCTTTGAGACCGCTACAGGAAAAAAAGTCCTTGAACTTCGTGATAACTCCGGACAACAGCTCGGAGATTTACGATACAATCTCATTCACTATGACCCCAGTGTAGATGCCTCTCATGGCATTCTGGGCTATGGACCCAGTTATACCCACCCTCGAACCGGTGAGATCATCAAAGCTGATGTAATTTTATACGGAGGAATATTAAAGTCTTCGATTGCAAGGGAACGGCTCTGGACAAAAGTCTTTAACTCTTCAAATGCATCTTTAACTGCAGAGCCAATCCTATCCACAAATCCTATGAACTTAATTAAGGGCTCCTCTATGCCTTTATTCATGGAATCCAGAAATTTAAAAGCTCAAATTAAAGTTCTAAATCCGGAGCTTATTTCTCTTATCTCTAAAAAGAACAATCCTATTCGTTCGCTCCAGAAAGCTAGAACAGAAATTCTCAAAAAGAATAAAAATAACATCACTAGCCTTTCCGAAGATGTGTTGTCACAGATCTCTCATGGAGTCTCAAAATCCAATCTCTCAGATGACGAACTAGAAATAGCTATCCTAATTCCTCTTCTTACTCATGAATTGGGTCACAATTTAGGGCTTAGACATAATTTCATGGGATCATCTGATAAGGCCCATTTTTCCGAAGGGGCCAAGAGCTCAAGTATTATGGACTACGGTTTTCTAACCTCAGAAGAGCCCACTCACCCTGGCCCTTATGACTCAGCCACTATTCAAGTTGCCTATGGGACTTCGCAAGCTAAAACAGAAGAGCTTCTCAATGAGAACTACTATTACTGCACCGATGAAGAGGTCATGACCTCGACTCATGGCATGTGCCATCAATTCGATTCTGGGAATACCTTGTCGGAAGTAGTTCAATCTCAATTTAATCGCTACATGGGATCTTGGGCGTTCAACAATTTACGCAATGACAGAGTCTATTTTAACGGCCCCAACGCCCTAGGAAACTACTTAGGCCGTATTCAGGTTTACCTGTCGCCTCTTCGTTTGATTTATGATCATGCAGATGCTGTCATACGAGCCTTTGAAGAACAGAACCTAGAAAACCTATGGATCCTTTTAAAACAGAGAATTGAAGCAGATAAGAACTCTTCTCCCGATAATATTAAGACAATCACACTAACTCAGGGGGTTCAATTAGGAGAAACAACCACAGGAATCACCCTTACAAGAACTAAACTAGAGAGAAGAATTGATCTTACAAAAGTTCAAGCCCTGTTCAAAGAGGCTAGCCAAGCTAAAACCCTAGCTTATCAAGCTCTCATGACTGTCATTTTAAATGAGACTCGCCCTAATTATAATACGATAGATTCAGTCTCGGGAGAGCTTCAGGTCAGAGGGGTTATTTACGATAAGATCGTCGCATTATTGTTAGCGGGCTCACAGACTTCCGATCCGCTTGAAAGCCAAAACTCAATCTCTCTATTTTCCTCGACAAAGGGGGGGGAATTTAGAGACTTTTTGATGACACTACTTTCGGACACAGCTATTTCAGAGGGCTCAACCAGTTTACAACCTCTATTTGAACTCTCACCTTCTGATGCCAATTTAAGAGAGATTGCGCTTGAAATTGTAGTAAACGAACTGGCAGTTCCAGGAAGCAATGCCTCTTCCCGCAGATTGCTTCATGTAAATCAAATACAACTTCAAAAGAGCTCCCCCTTATTAACAGCTGAAATCCCCTACCGTGAAAAGGCAAAACAACTCTATCAACAATTTTTCAGAGAAAACTTAAGCAAAGATGAAAGAGCTGGAATTAAGGCTAAGTTACAGATGAATCAGATTGAAAGAAACAAAGCTGTTTCAATTGCGGTTACACCAGCATTTCTGGAAGGAGATCTTTACTACGTCGCTCCAGTTTCAATTTCAGACTTAAATCTTGAAACGGCCTCTGGCCATCTTATTCGAGATAACTTGAATGTTTTAGAAGATATGATGGATGCACTTAAAACTGTTATTACTGAAACCCAAACGGCCATTGACACTGAAATAAAAAAACCAGAAGGGGAACGCACTCCCGAATCTGTGGTTGAACTGATAGGAAAAGTCGAGAGTCTTCAACAAAGACTAAGCAACTTAAATCAGTTAGCAGAAAATGAACGGCTTTTTTTAGAAAAACTCTACAAAATATCTAACGGTAGATAAATTTTAGAAGAGTGTTTTTTGTAAATTTTCCCCGAGCCTTGCAAATTGAGGAAAGGAGAACTTTACCAAACGACATTCTTCTATTTTCGCTCTAAGATCTTTAATATCCATACACAATACAGCCATCCCGAGTTCAGCCCATTTCACAGCAAGCTCCACCTGGCCATCATTGGCTTCACCATATCGAATCTGTTTAGGAATCACGATCGTTTTTTTCTTAAGGCGATACAATCTAGAAAGCATCCCTGTGCCTCCATGAGAAATCACGAGTTCCGCATCGGCCATAAACCTATCTAACTCATCAGGTGCCATCATTTTGGTATGCTTAAACTTTGGGATATGAACTCCAGATCCTATCTGTCCGTAAAATGGAAATTTTTGAAGATCTAACTGATAAAGACTGTCGCACTCTTTGATGAGAGGATCAAAATGGCCCGTTGATACAGTGACAAAAATCATAGAACCCATCCCACATATTTCGCCTTAGGCCCCAGTTTCGGCAACAATTCAGACCACTGAACATAGATCTCCTGACAGATGGGATACAACATTCGCGCCGTGATACTGGGATTTTTCACCTGATTCATACATTCAACATGATAAATTTTAGCCCCCAGAAGTTTTGCCCAAAAACAGAAAGGCACTACATTACTTGCCCCAAGTGAAACCACTTTCTCAGGACGAAGTTTCCAGGCCAATCTAAAGGCTCTCCAAAAATGCCAAACAACATAAAAAGGATTTAAGATTCGAAGTTTTCCAAACCAATGAAATAGGTGGGGCACGCTATAAACTGGAATTTCTCCTTGCGTTAAAGAATCGATATCGGGTCCATAGGTCGTTACAAACGCATCCGGAGATTTCGAAACCTGATCAAGTAGCATCAAAGCATTGTGTAGATGCCCTCCACGATCAGTCACCAGCACAAAACGAGATTGCTTCATAGCCTTTAATTTTAGCAAGAAAGATTAGAAACAGAGAAGAGATTAAATGTGTCTTTCAAAATTTAAATATCGATTTTGACGAAATCCAGCATTTTTAAAAAACCGCTGAGATCCTTCGTTATTATGTTCCGTATTAGCCCAAAGAGCTTTAGCTTTTTCACGTCGCGCAACACTGACTACTTCATCGAGAATCGTTTTACCCACCCCTTGACGCCTAAAACGCTCTTCAACATAAAGCTCGTCGATATAAATGGTGAGTCCACCCTTCTCGACACTGTGATACCTAGTTAGAATCACATACCCAATCTTTTCACTCCCCTTCTTAATAAAATAAGGAGTGGCAAGCATTTCATTTTTAAATAAACTCTTAAGCCCCTCTTCAATATTCACTATGGCTTCATAATCGCCTTCGAAACGATACAGGGCCTCAATATAATCTTTTAAAAGCTCAGATTCTTGAAGGGAAACTTTAACCAACTCGATAGGTGCATGCGTTAAATTAGACATAAAGAAATTATAATCCAACTTCGCTCAGACTCAAATAAAAGACTAGAGCGCATCTCAAAACCTATCCGCGTCACGAAAGTGTGCGAATTTTTTCTGGTTGAGGATGCAGGAGTGAGACCCCGTAAGCGTGCCAATAGGCACGTTGAGGAGTCGAACGACGAAGACGATGTCCAGGAAAAATGTAGCCACTTGCAGGGGCGGAGGGTTTTGAGATGCGCTCTAGAAAAGATACTTGATACACTCATCCATTTGAGAGACGAGAATGAGCTTAAGCCCCACTTTGACTTCAGATTCGATCTCTTTGAGTTCTCGTGCATTCTGTTTAGGTAAAAGCACCGTTTTAATATTGGCTCTCTTGGCTGCCAGAAGCTTTTCTTTAATGCCTCCAACAGGCAAAACTTTTCCAGTTAGCGTCAACTCCCCAGTCATAGCAATCCCCGGCTTTATTGGCCTTTGTGTCACTAAGGAATAAAGGCTAGCTGCCATAGTCACACCCGCCGAAGGGCCATCTTTAGGGGTGGCTCCAGCAGGAACATGCAAGTGAAGTGAGAATTTCTCAAAATACTTTTTCGGCAACTCCAATGCAGTGGCTTTGCCTCTAACGAAGGTGTACGCAATATTAGCAGATTCTTGCATAACTTCACCTAGGCTTCCGGTAAGAACAAAACCTCCGCGCCCCTCCACCTGAGCACTTTCCACCGAAAGAACATCTCCACCATATTGAGTCCAAGCTAAACCGGTTGCAGTTCCCACCCACCTATCTAGAGAAATATCTTCAGGAGGATAAGGGGGAAGCCCTAACAACTTTTCTAAAGACTTTAAATGGTCCACAACTACGGGTTGAGTTTTCCCACTGGCAATACGATAAGCCGCTTTACGACAAATTCTCGAAATCTGTCTTTCCAAAACCCGCACGCCAGATTCCCGTGCATACTGTTGAACTAAAAGCTTCAAGCCCTTTTCTTGGAACTTCACATTAGAGGTCTTAACAGCGTTTTTCTTAAACTGTTTCGGAATCAGGTATTTTCTAGCGATATTAAGTTTTTCATTATCGGTATAGCCCGACAAAGTAATAATCTCCATTCTATCCAATAATGGAGGAGGAATCGTATCGAGTGAATTCGCAGTTGTAATAAAGAATATGTTCGAACAATCAAACGGCAGATCTAAATAGTGATCTAAGAAGTCGGTATTTTGCTCGGGATCTAAAAGTTCTAAAAGTGCTGAAGCAGGATCCCCCCCAGTATAAGAGGTTCCAATCTTATCAATTTCATCAATTAAAAATACCGGACTCTGTGTCCCTACTCGTTTTAAGCCTTGAATAAGCTTTCCAGGCATGGCCCCTACATAGGTCCTTCGATGCCCTTTTATCTCAGCTTCGTCTCTCATACCGCCTACAGAAAACCTAAAAAACTTTCGGTTCAAAGCTGTCGCGATTGACTTTCCTAAGCTGGTTTTTCCAGTTCCTGGCGGGCCTACAAAACAAATTATCGTGCCTTCAGAAGTTTGTTTGAGCTTTCTAACAGCAAGAAATTCTAGAATTCGCTCTTTAACCTCTTTTAAACCATAATGATCTTTATCCAGAATCTCTCTGGCTCTTTTCAGATCATAAGACTCTTTAGAACAAACCCCCCAAGGGAGCGAAGTCACCCAGTCCAAATAGTTAATAGAGACCGAATATTCTGAAGACTGCTCTGCTAGTGTCGAAAGTTTGTCGATCTCTTCATTAATCTTAATCTTAGCTTCTTGAGGTAATTTCTTATCTTTGAGTCGTTCTTGAAACTTTTCAATGATTCGATTTTTATCACTGCCATTTCGTCCCAACTCTTTTTGAATGAGCTTTAATTGCTCATTAAGATAAAATTCTCTTTGAGCTGCTGAGACCTTTTGATTGATTTCATCTGAAATTCGACGCTGAACTGACTGTACGTCCTCCTCTTTTTTCAAAAGAAGAAGCAAGGAGTGAAGTCTTTCTTTAACACAAGATTGAGATAAAAATCCCTGATAGTCTTTAACATCTCGGATTAACACTGAGGCCATAAAATCGGCCAATTTTCCTGGACCATCGATATTAACCAATGCCACCTTAACCTCTTCTGAGATCAAAGGATTGTCTTTGGAGATCTGTTTAAATCTAGATAGGCCACTTCGAATAAGCGCTTCCAGCTCAAGCCCTTTTTCCAACTCTTCATAAAGATATTTCACTGAGGCTACATAAAAGGGATCTGTACTGATCAATTTCTTTATTTCAAATCTGTGTAACCCAGACAATAAAACACTGACTTGATTATCAGGTAAATTTATCTTCTTTAAAATTCGTGCGACTACCCCATAACGATGAAAAGGGGTCTCTTTCGCTGTTCGCTTTTTCTCAGGACTTGGTTGAGTCGTATGCACGACCCCTTCAACCGGAAGTCCACTGATCGAGGTCGTAGGCCCTGCGGCTACATTTCCGGCTTCAGGATCTTTATTAAGAATAACTCCAAGCATTCCCCCCTGTTCCATTACCTTCTCTAAGGTTTTAGTCAGTTTACCTTCAGGCAGAATCAAAGGGATCATCATTCCTGGGAAAAGCGTTGTATGAGCTACAGGAAGTAAAAACAGGTTTGAGGGCAAAAGCTCGTCCACTGGGACTAAGGACGAAATGCCAGAGGGGACTGCGGTTAGCCCTATTTCTTCAATATCGCGCTCTTTTGTGGACTTGGACTTTTTATCATCTAGCATATGCAAGATATACTAGGTTCGGATCACAGAGAGTCAACCTAATAGCCTAAAACTTTTGCCAAATTCTTTTAAAAAACCCCTTAAGGAGAGGGGGCTCTCTTTAAGGGTTAAGATCTAAAACTTTATCTCTTTATTATAACCTAGGAGTTGCGGCAGATAACGGGCTTGCTGGGGGCAATCCTCTTCCAGCTAAACAGGCACTAACATACTCAAATAGCCTAGACTGCTTTTCTACAGCAGGTGGCGGTGAAGTTGTAGGGGCCGACTGGGGCGTAGTGGCACCAATGTGAGAGCCACTCCTAACCTCTTCTGCCAAAGTGACCTGACTTAATAAAACAAAACTAACAACAAACAAGAACTTCTTCATGAGCTAACTCCTCTTGAATAATAAGAATGGGGTGGTTGCTCATCCAACCTCATCATCTGCTTAGTGTGCAATGGCTATACCAGATAATCCTTTGCTCACCTTGCACTCTCTAAGTGTCATTAAGAGAGACAGGGCTCCACGATTTTCCCCTACTCATCGGCTAACCCCTTGATTTTCCAAGAACAGCTATGTCTAAAACCCTAACACCTGTAGAGGATAGAAAAGGGCAATTTATGGCCTTTTCAAAGGTCCCAGAGAGTTAAAAGTCCCTTCCTTGACCGAACCCCTTTCCAAAGCTATCCTCTCTACTTCTTATTTTTAATTTAGAAAGCGAGGCAACCATGGATACTTTAGTACAAAAAATAGCTCCAGAATTTAAAACCAATGCGTTAGTAGGAGAGGACTTTAAGCAAATTTCATTAGCTGACTACAAAGGCAAATGGGTCTGCTTGTTTTTCTATCCTTTAGATTTCACTTTCGTATGTCCCACAGAGATCACAGCCTTCGATAATGCGTATAAATCGTTTAAAGAAGCGAACTGTGAAGTTCTAGGCTGCTCAGTCGACAGCCGTTTCAGCCATTTAGCTTGGGCACGAACCCCTCGCAAAGAGGGTGGAATTGGAAAACTTCAATTTCCTCTCCTTGAAGACTTAAGCAAAGATATCGGAAGAAAATATGGCGTCCTTTTAGAAGTGGGTATCACTCTGCGAGGACTTTTCTTAATTAATCCTCAAGGCGTCGTTCAGTACCAACTCGTTCACGATTTAGGTATTGGAAGAAACACTGAAGAGGTTCTCCGTGTATTAAAAGCGCTTCAAGAGGTCGCTAAAACTGGAGAGGTTTGTCCTGCTAACTGGGAACCAGGCAAAAAAACCATGAAACCAGATCCCATAAAATCCAAAGATTATTTCCAATCTGTCTAATTAAGACATCATTGAATTTAAATAGCTGAGGCCGAAGTTCCTTTTAAGGATTTCGGCCTTATCTTTTTTTCCAACTCCCTTTTTCTAGATTGCGCACATACTCTAGAAAGTTCTCTCGAGACTCCATCGTCTTATGAAAGTTACGTCCCCCTCGATTATTGCGGTTATTACGGTTTGGGGACTGTTGAGAATCTCGTTTAAGATTTCCGATATTATCTTCATTAGAATAGTTTCGACGTCCTTCCCGATGAGCTTCTCGTGGAGCTTCGCGATGCCCCTCTCGGCGAGATTCGCCCCGATGGTTATCACGATACCCTTCTCGATGCCCTTGCCCTTGAGAATGTTGAGAGGAGTGCTGTGGACGCTGCGGCCCTCCCCCTTGCGGTAAATGTTTCGACGGAACTTGTAATCGTCTCTCGACCATTCCCGAAACAAGCTCAATCACTAATTGATCTAGACTGACCTTTTCCTGTCTTGAGAGCAGATCGAGACGTCGATAAAGCCCTTGAGAAATCGGAACATGAAGTGTCTCGGGATAGTTTCGAGTTTGAAAGGGTTCAGGAAAGCTCTCCCCTTGCCTTTTCATTAAATTTAAATGGCTCTCAAGTCGATTTTCACAGTCTCGAATAACATCGGCCTTTGAAGTTCCCGTGGCTTTTACATGTTCAAATTCCAACACTGAAGCGATAAATTGGTTTTGGGACTTATCAAAATAACACTGAATCACGTACTCATCTGACAACCTAGTTCGCAAAGGCTCAGCGGTTTTCTCATTCTTTGCATTCTCATTTTCAGAGACTTTCTCATTCTTATTTAAAGAGAGTTCAGATAGTGGCTCATGGGAACCATCCCCTTCTACATGCACCTTTGGGCTCTCTTCAGAAACAGTAGTTTCAGTTTGAACTGTTAACAACTTCTCTTCAGTTTGATCATCTGTCTTTTCTTCCATTTCGTTCGGTGAACTCTCTAGAACAACTTCTTTTGAAGTCTCTTTTAAAGACTTAACCTTTTTCTTTTTTCCACGAGTAGATGACGAACGTTTTCCCTCTGTCATAGTGTGCTCTCCTAACTTTTAACTTCAATTACCGATTTCTCTTTTCCCCGGAACTCGGTGTAAAACCCGATTCTTAATTGGGATATTTCACAGATGAAAAATTCACTGATGTGAATTGAAGATCCTTTGTAATAGAAAACCTGCAGAATGAAAAGCACAACTCTAGAAATTATCACTTCTCGTGGGTTCAGGGTGGCTTCACACCCTCTTTTTCGATACTTACTTTATTAAGTAATTTCAATCCTTTATATTGGTGCATTCTTACCTGGATTACTTTGGTCTTACTACTTGACTTCCCCCCCTTAAATTCACATAATGAGCTTGGGACGTACTTGGACTTAATAAGTCCCATAAGACTACTTTAGATTTGTATGAAAACCTTTTTCATGGAAGTAGTTGAATTTATGAGATTTAGTTATGTTAAGAGTGAACAAAAAAATTGAGTATGGAATTATTGCTCTCCACTACTTAGCCCAACAAGAGGAGCAGACGGCCAGCGTGCGTGAAATAGCAGCCACCTGTAAAATTCCTGAGACCCTACTCTCCAAGATCATGCAGACGATGAAGTCCAAAGGTATCGTACAACCCATGTATGGAAACCAAGGGGGATACAAACTCACCCGTTCGCTGAATGAGATCAATTTATTGGAGATAACTCAGATGATTCAAGGCCCCATTCAATTAACTGAATGTGTGGAGACCGAGACCCACACCTGTCCAGTTAAAGCCACCTGCACCATTATTTCGCCCATGAATATCTTAAACCAAAAGATAGTTAAACTTTTTCAATCAACTTCATTAGAAGCTTTAGCTGACAGGAAGAATGTCGTATGAAATTTCCTATTTACTTAGATAACAACTCGACTACCCCTCTAGATCCTCGAGTACTAGAGGCAATGATGCCTTTTCTCACTGAGAAGTTTGGAAATGCCGCCAGCCGAAGCCACGCCTTTGGATGGGAAACAGAAGAGGCTGTAGAGAAATCTCGAGCTTCAATCGCTAAACTCATAGGTGCCAATCCTAAAGAGATCGTTTTTACCAGTGGAGCCACCGAAAGTATCAATATAGCCCTAAAAGGGGCAGCTGAAATGTATGCTGAGAAAGGTAATCACATCATCACTGCGGAGACTGAACATAAAGCTACTTTAGACTCAGCTAAATACTTAGAGAAGCACGGTTGCACAGTGACCTATTTACCCGTCGATAAATATGGATCTGTCACCCCTGAACAGGTTAAAGCAGCTATCACCGATAAAACTATTTTAATCTCTCTCATGCATGCAAATAATGAAGTAGGAACTATTCATCCTATTAAAGAGATCGGAAAAATTGCTAAAGAAGCAGGAATTTTATTCCATGTCGATGCCGCTCAAACAGCGGGAAAAATTCCCATCGATGTAGAAAAAATGGGAATCGATATTCTCTCTCTTTCAGCTCACAAAATGTACGGTCCCAAGGGGGTTGGAGGGCTTTACGTTAGACGCTCAAACCCAAGAGTCCGTTTATCTCCAATGATTCACGGAGGGGGACATGAGCGAGGGTTTCGCTCAGGCACTTTAAATGTTCCAGGTATTATCGGTTTTGGAGCCGCAGCAGAAATTTGTTACACCGATCTAGACAAAGAAACAGTTCAAGTTAGCGCATTGAGAGATCGTTTAAAAAATGCTCTATTCTCTCAGCTTGATGAAATTTTCCTCAATGGAGATCCTGTGAAGAGGCTTCCTAATAACCTCAACATCAGCTTTGCATTTGTCGAAGGAGAGGCCATGATGATGGGACTCAAGGAGGTCGCTGTATCTTCCGGCTCGGCCTGTACTTCAGCCTCATTAGAGCCCTCCTATGTTTTAAAAGCGATGGGCATCGGAGAGGATTTAGCCCATACCTCGATTCGCTTCGGACTAGGTCGATTTACAACTGAAGAAGAGATAGATTTTGTCATTGAAAAAGTGGTGGGAGTCGTCAAAAAACTGAGAGATATGTCACCCCTTTATGAAATGGCTAAAGAAGGTATTGATTTAAAGTCTGTCCAATGGACGACGCACTAAGGAGAATATTATGGCATACGGACCTAAAGTAATTGATCACTTCAACAACCCAAGAAATGTGGGCTCTTTAGATAAAGGGGACACCTCAGTGGGAACCGGTGTTGTGGGAGCTCCGGAGTGTGGAGATGTGATGAAATTACAACTTAAGATTAACGCTCAAAATATCGTTGAAGAGGCTAAGTTTAAAACTTTTGGTTGCGGCAGTGCGATTGCAAGCTCAAGCCTTGCCACTGAATGGGTTAAAGGAAAAACGGTTGAGGAGGCTCTACAAATTAAAAATACCGATATCGTCAATGAGCTATCCTTGCCCCCCGTAAAAATTCACTGTTCAGTTTTAGCTGAGGATGCAATTAAGGCAGCTATTGAAGACTACAAAAAGAAACAGCAGAAAAGCACAGAAGAGTAGGAATGTATTAAATCGGAGATAGTTATGATTAACTTAACTGAATCGGCTGTAAAACATATCAAACGGTTTCGTGAGGATGAAAAAATGCCCGAAGGCGGCCTGCGAGTAGGGGTAGTAGGCGGAGGGTGTAGTGGTCTTTCTTATAAATTGGAATTTCAGAAAGAACCTCAGCCTAATGATAAGATTTTCGAACAGGATGGAGTTAAAGTTTTTATCGACCCTAAAAGCTATCTTTACGTCAAAGGTCTTACTCTAGATTATCAAGGGGGCTTAAACGGAACAGGATTTAACTTTAAAAATCCTAATGCTTCCAAAAGTTGCGGTTGTGGTACTTCATTCTCAGTCTAATAAAATCAAATGCTGGAAATGTTCCCATGAAACATCTCCTTCTGTTTTTTGTGAAACCTGCCACTCGATTTTAGATTATCGAGCTGACATCTCTCTATCTTATTTCGATGTTTTGCAAATCAAAGAAACTCTTTTACTCAATGAGGATGAGCTTCGAGCGAAGTTTTATGAGCTTTCCAAAAAGCTACACCCTGATCAATTTGCAAATTCGCCTCATCCGGCCCCTCAATATGCGCTAAGATGGACGACAGCTTTAAATCGAGCCTACCAAACCTTAAAAAAGCGTGAAGAGAGAACCCAATACCTAATTGAAAAGTATTTAGCCCCCTCCTCTTCTGCAGCAAAAGCTGTGATTCCTACAGAACTCGCTGAAGCCTACTTTGAGGTTCAAGATCTTCTCAGTGAAGGACAGATAGAACCTATAATTAAATTTAAAAAAGAGCTCGAAAAACAACTTAAAGAGAGTGAAAAAGCTTGGGAGCCTTTAGCCAAAGCTTTTGATGAGGCCCCTAATAAAACTCAAGTTGCCGAACTTTTGAGAAGGCATGAAAATCGCGATAAATATATCCACTCCATGCTGACTGACATAGAAAGAAAAGTGAAGTCATGATTGTAGGAATTGATCTAGGAACCACTCATAGCTTAATCGGTACGCTCGAAAGAGGTCGTCCTAAACTTTTTAAAGGTGAAGATGGAAGCCCTTTAGTCCCTTCTATTGTTGAATTTCATGAAACAGAAGGAGTTCGCGTAGGATCTATAGCTAAACAGGCCCAATCAAAAAATATTTCTCGAATTCTTTATAGCGCGAAAAGATTTATGGGCCGAGGGCTTTCTGATGTTAGTCAATGGATAAAGCTTCTGCCGTTCGATTTTTCCGAGAGCTCAGAACAGATGATTCGCTTCAAGATAGGTGAGAAATCCTACACCCCTATGGAAGTGGGCTCTTTTGTTCTTAAAAAGCTTAAAGTAATGGCAGAAAAAGAGAGTGGTGAGACAGTAGATAAAGCGGTCATTACTGTGCCTGCTTACTTTAACGATGCTCAACGACAGGCCACTAAATTTGCCGGAGAACTGGCGGGGCTTGAGGTCGTTCGAATTGTCAATGAACCCACAGCTGCTTGTTTGGCTTATGGACTTGATAAAAAAGCCTTTGGAAATATCGCTGTTTTTGATCTAGGCGGTGGAACTTTTGACATCTCAATCTTACGTGTTACAGACGGGGTTTTTGAAGTTCTAGCGACTCATGGAAATACCGCTTTAGGGGGCGATGATTTTGACCATGCTATCGCTGAACAACTGGCTAAAAAGATACTAGAGCAAACCGGAATCGATCCACGTGCTGATAAACACTCCCAAGCTCTTTTGATTCTGGAAGCAGAAAAACTAAAAAGAAAATTATCAGATGAGGAATCAATTATCTGGAGCTGGACAGAGCCTCAAAAAGGCGAGAGCTCCTTTTCACTTCCCCTCTTAAGAACAGAGTTAGAAAATTGGATTCGCGCTATTGTTGAAAAGGCCAAGGAACCTTGCTTACAATGTTTAAAAGATGCAGGACTTAAACCTTCGCAAATTACAGATGCCATTTTAGTTGGAGGAAGCACACGGGTTCCACTCGTAAGAAAATTGGTACAGGAACTTTTTCATCGTGAGCCTATCTGCACTATTAATCCAGATGAAGTGGTAGCGATTGGAGCTGCAGTTCAAGCCAATATTTTAAGCGGCCAAATTTCAGGAATGCTACTCCTAGATGTCATTCCCCTCTCTTTAGGGATTGAGACCATGGGTGGAGTTGTAGGAAAAATTATCCATCGAAACTCGACGATTCCTATTTCTGCTTCAGAAACCTTTACTACCTATGTAGAAGGGCAAACTTCAGTCGACATTCATGTTCTGCAAGGGGAACGTGAATTGGTAAAAGACAACCGCAGTCTTTCCAAATTTCAATTAAAAGGGCTCCCCCCTCTGCCTGCGGGAATTCCAAAGATCGAAGTTGAATTTATCATTGATGCCAATGGAATTTTAAACGTGAAGGCCACGGAGATTCGGACCTCAACTACCGCCAGTGTGTGTGTCAATCCCAGCTATGGGCTGACCGATCTCGAAGTTGAAAAAATGCTCTTCGATTCTTTTGAGAATGCCGAGAAAGACTTTGAAGAGAGATTTTTAATTGAAGCACGAATCGAAGCTGATAGCCTTATTCGAGCCACACAAAAATCTTTGCTCAAAGGAAAAAGCTTAGTTAATGCTGAGGATCTCGCCCAAATTAAAAAGGCCATGGAGGAGCTTCAGACCTCTGTTTCTGGGAAAGATCGCAAACTCATTAAAACTAACATTGAAGCCTTAGGGGAAAGAACAAAACATATGGCAGAGCTACTCTTAAACCAGGCTTTACAAGAAGCCCTTCAAGGTAAAAACATAGGAAACACCCCATGAAATGGACCGATGTACAAGAGATTGCAATTCTTCTCTATGAGACCTACCCAGATCTAGATCCTCTCACCTTGCGATTTACCGATCTTCACAAGAAGATCACCGATCTTCCCGGATTTGACGACGATCCCAAACGATCTAACGAAAAAATTTTAGAGGCCATTCAAATGCGATGGCTAGATGAAAGAGACTAGAGTATCGCTAATAAAATTAGTAAATGGGCAGGCTACTCATTGCTCTAATTTAATGGATAAAGTTCTCTGCCCAAATTGTAGGAACACATCCTACCAACCATTCAAGAAATTACGCTCCAAAAATGTAATGACTGTAACTTGATAATAAATCCAATTATCATGACGCCAAATATCGAAATGGCTATGGAGTCCCAATATTTTGAAGAAAACTACTCTACTGAGCCCACTTTCTGGGTCCGGTGCTTCGAATACCTTAACAACTTAAGAACCTATAAACGACTTCGATGTTTTAATATGAACTCCAAGCGGGTTCTTGAAGTTGGTGTCGGAAGTGGTTCCTTTTTAAATTTCATGAAGTTGAAGGGCTATTCTGTCGAGGGCTGTGACCTTGCTGTGTCACCCAATTTACTGGAAAGAAACTTCTCTCCTGATAAAGCTAATACTGTCTGGAAAGGAGATCTTACTTACGTGTGGACAAAAGAGGGTTGGCTTTTTGGGGCTGTTATTATTGACCTGTGGTCAAGACAAGTGGTGGGTTGGAGTATGGATAAAAGGATGACTAGAGAGCTCACTTTAAATGCACTTAAACGTCGTCATCCTAAAGATGGGCTGATTCATCACTCAGATCGTGGAAGTCAGTATGTAAGTGCTAATTACCAAAAATCACTTAAAACTCATAAGATGGTTTGTAGTATGTCACGTAATGGTAACTGCTGGAACAACGCTCCAGTAGAAAGTTTTTTTTCACACACTTAAGACAGAAATGATTTACTGGGAA
This sequence comes from Bdellovibrionales bacterium, assembly GCA_005776395.1. Taxonomy (GTDB): domain Bacteria; phylum Bdellovibrionota; class FAC87; order UBA2466; family UBA2466; genus UBA2466. Next base: position 16,472 of record SXPJ01000053.1, read on the forward strand.
GAGTTTAAAACTAGAGAGAAGACTCTTAGAAAGATTTTTGAGTGGATAGAAGTTTTCTATAACAGACAACGTAGGCACTCAACGCTTGGGTATTTATCTCCAGTAAATTTTGAGATTGAAAATCTAAAACAATGTGTTTAACTGCAAGTCCACTTTTGGCAGGGAAATTCTACAGAGTACTTGTTAGGCCGACAAGAGACTTAAAAAGAGTTTTTAATTGTGCTTCACAATCAAAAGAGAAAGGTTCTTTTTTGTCAAAAAAAAATTACAGAAAAAAATATGTTTAGATTTAATTTTGAGAAAAAATATCAGATTGAATCAAATATGAAGCTCTCGAACCTATTAGTGGGATGTCTGGCATTGCTATTGGTTGGATTAGCAGTTTACCTAATTAAACCTTGGGGGCAGTTTCCGCTTAATGATGATTGGGTTTACACCGCCAATGTCTTCGAAACCATCAAAAATGGAAGGTTCACGGTCCCCTACGGACAAAGTGCTTGGGCAATTCCTCAAATTCTAATTGGTGTTTTGTTGGGATCTCTAACATCCATGTCAAACGCTTCCCTACGAAGCATTGGTCTAGTGGTAGGTGTCTTAGCGGCCTTTTTTACAATTGTTGTTGCAGAAGATGCTTTGACAGCACCTCAAAACCGAAAATTGAAAATCGTTATTCGAATTTTGGGGTTTTGTTGCGTTTTCTTTTATCCGGCATTTTTGAATGTTAGTTTCTCATTTATGACGGATCCATTAGCTCTGCTCTTTTTGTGTTTGGGCGTTCTGAGTGGGGGCTGGTATATCAAGAAGCGTTCTTGGTCAAGCTGGACGATCGCTCTATTCTTCCATCTCTGCGGTGTTGCTCAAAGGCAGTTTTTGTTTTTACTTACATTTGCGACAGTTTTTGTTTACCTTGAGAGAAACGGATATCTTTCTAAGTTTCGGTCGGGCAGTAGAATTCTTAACTGTACCCTGAAGGAAATTTTTCAGTTAAGCCTGTTTTTGCTTTCAGCTCCTCTAATACAACTCTGGTGGAAAAAAGTGTCTCCCGTTTCAATGGCCGATCTTGAATTGTTACCTAATTTCCAACTTCTACAGAGGCCATATGAATATCTTATTTATTTAGGTTTTGCTTGTTGTCCGATGTTTTTCTTGCCCTGCTATAAAATAAGAGACATTCAAAATAAATGGCGGAAAATTTGTAGGCGCATTAATTTCGGTGTCATGTTTATTACCGCAGTACTTGTAATTTTGGGTTACGGAATGCCGTTTTATAATAATCTACTATCCAAATTTGGTTTTTTGGGAGTGAATGAGGTGTTATTAGGTGCGCGATCAGAGGCAATCAAGATGCCCATCAGAGTTTTATTAACACTTCTATCTCTTTCGGGGGCTTGTCGATTGTTGTTGGGGGGAGAGCTACTTTGCTCTGACCCCCAAAAAAGCGATCGCATAAAGATTTTGTTTCTGTTTTCAACTCTGTACTTTATCATTTTGGTCGTTCGTAACGGTCACTTTGACAGGTATTTGATCTTATTGATTCCTGCAGGACTTTGTTTGGCATTTCGAACTATTTCATCAGTCGATCTTAATTTAAAACAACTCTTTGGATCGGTGGTTTTATTGATGTGTTATTTTATGTTCTCTACGACTCTTTTATCAGATTACTTCAGGTGGAACGAAGCTCGATGGAAAACCATAGATCTAGCTATCGGTAAGTACAACATAAAGAGAGAAGATTTAAACGGGGGCTATGAGTTTTGTGGCCAGATCGAAAGAAAGCCTTGGTCTTGGAAGAACCCTAAGAGTTATTCATATTTAATTAGTTTTTCAAAACTATCTGAATTTGCAGTTAAAGACAAAGTCTCTTACTTTTCTTATTGGGGCGAGCACACTAAATTTATGTATTTATTGGAGCGGCAATAGCTAAGAGTGAGAGATTCTTTTTTTAGTTCTTAAAAGTGTCTTCCAAGATCATAATCTTGAAAAGTATCTGGCGCCGAATTAAAACAAAAACCCACCATTACCTTTTTATTAAACTTTTCGGCTCGCCTTCAAAACATGGGGTCAGGCACGGTAAAGAAAAGGGAGTGTAAAGCGGTTTGTGTGAGGGTGTTACTTCTTTTGAGTTTTATTAAACAAAAAAGGCGAACACTCTCATACTAATTAAAGCAGAAGCCAATCTCCCAGAAACGCGTAAAACATTCAAATCTCTTTTAGAAGAGCCTAAAAAAAGTCTTTGAATTGATGAGGTTTGATTTTAAGAAAATAGCTAAGAGAACGCTTTATGAGTTATTCCAGGTGGAACTCATCGATTATTTAGGTAGGAGCAAGTATGAAAAGACTGGGTTAAAATCTAATCATCGTAACGGCTATTATGGCAAAAAGTACACCCCTAAAAATATAGGGGAACTCAATTTTATGATGGCTCATCGAGAACTGTTGAAGCAACCACCCGGCGGGTACGGGGTTAACTGGTTAGTTCTATAGCGCCAAACTGTTTTTGTCTGCGTCGCATTAAATTATTGCTATTACAATACTTATCTAAATTCTTCCTTTGCTATCAGTTTTTATTTTTCAAGATCCTCTAAATTTGATACGACGATCTTAGCAACTAATTTACGTTCCATTGCTGGTAGTACGTTCAGGAATATGTAACCGGGGGGTTTCATGTCTTGGATTAAGTCTTCTAGTTTAGTTCTTTTATGTTGGGGCTCCTTTTGTCTGGGAGATCGAGTTGAATTTATCTCTTCAGCTCAAAACCAGGCAGAGTTAATTGTAAATCCAGTCATGAGTCGTGAAGTGGTCTCTCCCATTATGGGAGACTTTGTACTTCCAGCCTTAGAACGAAATACTGTTCTCGATGGTTTTACAGAAATATCGGTAGCAGGCCTTTCTTTATTAGGGCAATTAGGTCGCCCTTCTTTACCAACGACAGGAAAACTAATTGCCGTACCCGAGGGTTATCGACCTGAACTTACTATTATCGAAAAAGAGGAAACAACCCTTTCAAACACTTGGGTTGCCCCCTATCAAGCCAAAACAAGATGTGAGTGTGACAAAAAAAAACTCTTTGTATTTGATTCCAAAACTTACGAATCAAACGAAGCCTTTCCGGCTCAAGTCATAGAACTCCAAACAGTAGGGGCGCTTCAATCTCTTAACTTTGCTCGCATAGCTATTAACCCGATCCAATTTCACCCAAAAGATAAATCGATTTCGGTCACTTATCGACTCAAATTCAAAGTTCAATTCATTAAAGAAAAAAATTCTCTGAGCCATGCATTGCCAAAAACACTTTTTGGACTCGCTCAAAACATGGCTTCTAATGGAAAAGCTCTTGGGACCTCTGTGATAGCTAATTCCCAACCGGAAAAAATGTTAATTGTATCCCCAGAAATTTTAAAATCGGCATTAAGATCCTTCATTCAATGGAAATCCCAAAAAGGAATCGCGGTTGACTGGGTGAGTTTCGAAACAGCTGGAGGAAGTAAAGAATCTCTACAGAAGTATATTAAAAACTATTATCAATCCCAGGAAACCAAACCTACCTATTTACTTTTAGTCGGTAATGCAGAAACGCTTCCACCGTTTATGGAAATGACTACGACAGCCAATAAGGAACAAATAGCTGCAAGTGATTATCCCTACACTTTACTCAGCGGAACAGATCCTATCCCAGATATCCTTTATGGTCGTTTACTTGCCAATAATGAAGAAGAGGTAAGAGTACAAACCTCTCGATGGATCGAGTACGAAAAAGCTCCCGAAAGAGCTACTTGGTACTCTAAGGGTACCGTCATAGCTAGTAACGAAAAAGGCTCCGGACTATCCGATAAAGAATACGTTTCAAGTATTGCTAGTCATTTAAAAAAATATTCTTTTCGAGAAATCGATGAGTTTTTTCAAGAGGATCAAACAGCCACGACCCCCAATATTTTAAAAGCAGTCTCCGAAGGAAGGTCCTGGATCACCTATATGGGTCATGGATCAGGTTTAGGGTGGCTTAGTACTAATGATGATTTTGACGTAAATGCAGTGAACAATCTCTCTAATTCCAGATTGCCATTTATTTTAGACATTTCGTGCGCTAATGCGGATTACATCAACCATCAAACCCCATTTGCGAAGGCTTGGGTCACTCGTAAATCGGGAAACAATAACGCTGGAGCGGTTGCTTACTACGGCGGTAGCGTTGATATCAGCTGGGACCCTCCTGCCATCATGGCGGTAGGGATTTCCAAAGCCCATTTCGAAAAACCCATTCACAATTTAGGTGGAACTGTATTGGCAGGTCAGATTTACCTTTCCGAGCAGAAAGGAGCAGGAGATGAACTTATTGACAATTTGCGTTGGTACCAGCTTCTAGGAGATCCCTCTCTTGAGTTGAGGACTTCAGAACCTACTCCTATCAGAGTAAAGCAATCCGTAAGAAGCAACGGCAATAGTAAAACATTAACTTTGAGCATTACAAATATAAACAACCAACCTGTCGCGGGAATATTAGCCTCTCTTTCGTCGTCAAATGAATCGAAACCCTTAGCTACCGGCAAAACTGACTCTCAGGGTCGAGTTACGCTAAATCTAAAAAATAATCTTTCAATGACAAACTTACTTCTCACAACCAGCGGTTATAATATTGAAACTCAGATTTCTCGGGTTAATGAATGAAATCCTTAATAAAACACTTGTTAAGATATGAAAAGGATCTTCTACCCATTACTCATCAGCTGTGTTATTTTTTGATTAGGTAAATAGCTCGTAGTTTCATCAATTTACAAAATTTGTAGTCAATAAAAAAATCGGTTTTCAACTATTCGGAGGCTTCTATGTCTTGGTCCACCAAGGTGTGTTTCTTCGCGGTTCCGTTGTCTCTTGCGATCAGTGCATTTGGACAGCGTATTGAATTTAACTCAAAGGGAGATCGAGCTATTGTCGAATCACACCTTTTGTCCAGAGGGAATGAGGTTAGCCCTGTGGAACTTACGCTCTCCGTGCCTTTTATCGACGTAGAGAAAACGCAAGATGGATTTGATTCTGTTACAATCAAAGGTTTGGTTCCAACGCCTCAAGTAGGCTCACCAGAACTAGCCACTACAGGACAACTAATTTCAGTACCCGAAGGTTACAAAGCCACTTTAACTATCTTGGATCAAAAACAGATCGAAGTTCCCAATGTTCGAATCCAACCCGCTCAAAGAAAATTTCGATGCAGTACTGGTAGAGCTGAAGCCTTTGCATTTAATTCAGCCCTCTACCAATCCGACGTTCTTTTCCCTGCTGAAATTGCAAAGCTAGAAGAGGTAGGAAAACTTCAAGACCTCCGTTTGATGAGAGTTGCGATGACTCCAGTTCAAATGGATTTTGCAAACAAATCTCTCAAAGTCACAACTGAGTTGAAAGTAAGAGTCACCTTTAACAAACTTTCTTCTTCAAAAAGCACCACATTACTTCCAAAATCTCTCTATCGACTGGCTCGACTAGCAACGGTTAATGGACAAGGGCTTGGAACTGCAATTCGATCTCAACAAGCTCCTGAAACGATGTTGATCTTAGTCGCTGATGAATTCAGACAAGACATTGCCCCTTTGATCACATGGAAACAACAACGAGGCTATAATGTTGAAGTTTTCACGTCGACTGAGGCCGGGGGAACCAAAGAATCGATTCTGAAGTTTGTTCAACAATATTACGACTCTCATAGTGTTAAGCCTTCGTATTTGATCACAATCGGAAATAAAATAACGTTACCCACCTACATGGAATCAACTTCAAGTGGCCCGGCAGCTTCCGATTTAAAATACTCGCAACTTTCGGGATCCGATAACATTCCAGACCTGTTTTATGGTCGCTTGGTAGCAGATAATAAGTTAGAACTTAAAACGCAAATAAATCGATGGATCGACTACGAAAAGAAACCAGAAAAGGGAGCCTCTTGGTATCACGATGGTATGACCATTGCGAGTTCAGAGGGTTCAGGCCCTTCTGATAAGGAATATGCAGAGCAGATTCAAGAAATCCTAAAAGCTAACACTTATAAAAGTGTAGATAGCTTTTTCGCCAGTGAAGAAACAGCCACAGCTATGAATATCACGCAATCTGCACTTCAAGGGCGTTCTTGGATCTCCTATTTCGGTCATGGTTCAGGAACCTCTTGGGGCTCAACCAATGACACTTTCAGTAATGCTGAAGTAGCTTTGTTAGAAAATACGGATAGACTTCCTTTTCTAATCGATGTGGCTTGCCAAAATGCAAGTTGGGTAAAACTCCCAAAATGTTTTGGTAAAGCTTGGGTGACTCAGACAACCCAAGATAAAAAAGCTGCAGGCGCTGTGGCTTTCTACGGAGGAAGTGTAAATATCAGCTGGCATCCCCCCGCAGTGATGTCGGTAGGAATCGCGAAGTCTCACTTTGAAAAGAAAATCTCTTCTCTCGGTGGTAGCGTTCTAGCCGGTCAACTTTATCTATTCGAAAAGATGGGGGAGAATGAGGAAACACTTGATAACTTAAGATGGTACAACCTACTTGGGGATCCTTCTCTCCAAATAAGAACTGATACTCCTATAAATTATCAAGTTAAGAAAACTATATTTCGTTCTGGAGACAATGTGATGTTAAACCTGACCGCTAGTAACAATATGGGCGAAGGGGTTCCTGGTTTAACGGTTGCTATCACTACCTCAAGCCGAGGAATCATTGCAGTAGCAAAAACTGGAGCCGATGGTAAAGCAGCGCTTTCCATTCCTTCACTGATCGCTTCTGGTCCAGACACTCTAATCACAGTATCTGGTTATAATGCAGAAACGGTTCAAGTTTCTGTCGCTGAATAAGTAATAGGTATTCATTAAAACCGCTTCTCTTAAAACAAGAGGAGCGGTTTTTTTTTATTCAGAAGGTTTTATTAATTTAGATATCTAGTAAGGGAAAGGGGATCAATCACCGCGCAAAGTGCGAGCCAGCAACTGATGAAAATAATACCCACCTGCCTCTCGTTTAACGCTGAAGCGGCCCGTGTCATACGATCGGCTCTTCAAACCGCGCTGCACTTCATCGCAGACGCCAATATCTTCGAGCTGTACTTGATGGGCAAGCGCGATGCTTTGCTCGTTGAAACGACGGGCTTCGTCGCTCTCGATGTCGGTGAAATAAAAATCGAACAGCACCCGGCAACGGTTGGGCCCAAGCGGCAACGTCAGGTTAATGTCCATGACGCCTTGGTAAAGGTTCACCATTAAATTGGGAAATATCCACCAGTAATAGGCATGCGTACCGGTGCGGACCTTATTAACGGTCGGATCATTCGACGGCTTGATCGGACTGATCTGCACGGTATTCATGCCATGTAGATCCGTGCGATACTTCGAGTAATCGAGCGCCCCAGCCAGTCCCGGGTGTACCGTATTAACGTGGTAACCGCCATCTTGATAGTTGTCGACGAACACCTTCCAGTTGCACTCGAGCACATAGTCGCGCCGGCCGGCGAAGTGAAGCGTATCGATGCCTGACCCTTCGGTCATGCGGGGAAACGGATCAAGAAATGCAGCGAGTGATTGGATCGGCGTTCCCTGATGGACGAACACGAACGGCCCCCATGTGTCGACAGCTATCGATGGCAATCCTTGCTCATCCTTATTAAAATTCTCAACGCCATTAAACTCCGGCGTGCCTCGCAGTCTACCCTGTAGATCATAAGTCCAGCCATGATAGCGGCAACGCAGCTTGCTCGCATGTCCGCATGGCTCGTTGATGACCTGAGCTGCCTTGTGCCGGCAGGCATTGTGAAAAGCACGTAGCGTCCCCGTTTCGTCACGGATAACTAGAATCGGCTCACCAGCGACTTCAATCGTCAAAAATGAGCCGGGCTCCTTCACCTGCTCGACCCTACCAACGTAGAGCCAAGTATTGCCAAAGACTTTTTCGCATTCAAGAGCGTACAACTCGGAATCGAAATACCAGGCGCTAGGGATCGTATGCGCCGTAGAGAGTGGTAAGGTGGGATCAAACGAGTTGAGAAGCTTTATTAACCGTTCAGACATAGCGACTCCTTTCAAAATTTTTATTCTTCACGATTTTGTGCAATTACGCAATGGCGACGTACGATTTTGTCTAAATACTATTCCGTGAATGGACCACCATTTCTCGATTAGAGAATGCATGTTCTCGAGGAACAAACTTTCTCATAATTCAGAATGATTTTAAACATATCAATATTTTATTGCTCAACTCAAATACTTTGATATCGCGCATTATAATTAGCTCGAGGTTTTGATGTGCAAAAATTATAGTGTGTATTTTATGCTCCATAGATCATTAATATTATTCTTCTGTCTATTTTTACAAACTGTCTCCCACGCATCTTCCACCTCATTAATGAGGCTTGATGAATTCATTAAAAAGTTCTGTCTCCCTTTAGAAACTCATATTGCTGATTACGCCATTTGCCCCAAACACTATCGGTATCAGCTATCTGAACGCACCCTAAAACAAGCTCTAAAATTTCTTAGTGAAGAACAAGATCTATCACCCAGCCCTATATCTCCTAAAGAAGGCTTAGAGGAAATAATGAGAAGTATTCAGAGCCATGCTGAATATCTCAAGAATAATATTTCACCATTAGCTACTTCAGAAGAAATAGGTTCATCAAAAAAGTTTCAAAAATTTGCTACAAGCTTTCATAAAAAGCTTAAAAAAACCATAAAAAATAAAATGGTATATTTAGACTCTGCAACCTATTGGGCACCTAGTGTTGAAGCTAGTGCCTTAATTCTTATCGATTTAAAAGCACAAACCATTGAATTAATTTATCACGGTGCTACTGATGGATAACAATTATTTTTTTTCATCTCTATCTCTAAACTTCCTAGTTTATTTTGGATTGAAAAACTGCCTTTGCCAAATCATTACTTATTCCAAAAAACCTAGAAATTCTCTGTAAAAAAAATAGTAAAAAGTAAGAAAAAGATTAAGGATTTAAATTTAATCCGTTCAAATTATAAAAAAATTAGGAATAAGGAATTTTCTTTGAATTACTTTTTAAATTCAATATATTGCTCCTAGCCCTAGCCCTAGCCCTAAATTTTTCTGTTATATTGCTACATGAGTATAGTTTATTTAATTATTTGTTTGAGTTAACTGATAAGTAATTGCATGGACTCTTGGTACTTATGAATTAACCCAGATAGAAAGAGGTCTACAATGTTACAACGATTTAATTTAATTAGTTTTCATTTTTTGTGTCTAATCGCATTTACAAAAGAAGCAAGTATGGCCATTGATGTACCATTCGAAGCACCCGAAGCATTTGAAGCACCCGGAGCACCCGGAGCACCCGGAGCACCCGAAGCATCTGAAGCACCCGGTAATAATTCTAGTGCGAACCCTACAAGAAGAAAATTAGATAACTGCTATTATGATGATGCCGGGTACTGTGTCAATGCTTCTGGGGGGCTGGAATCTGGGCTTCCTTGTCTGGTCTATGTTGGAGATGTAATTAAGCGCGGAACCTGTACAAATCCACTCATTGGTAATTGCTATTGTAAAACTCCGTAGTGTAAAGCAGTTTGTGCGAAATGTGCAGGTAGTTATTTTAGACAAATAAAAAGGGTGTTATTTCTTTTAAGTTTTACTAAACAAAAAAGGAGAACACCCTCATCCTAATTAAAGTAAAAACCAATGTTCCAGAAACAGATAAAATATTCAGTTCTCTGATTCTTTCTCAATAACACGGGAGGTTAGGCCTTTGTATTTTGTTTCATTATGCGAAACAAAATACAAAGGCCTTGGATTCTAGCAGTCTTCCTTGGTTTAATTGTTTTGCAAAAAATAATCAACTTAAGGAGACAACATGGAACCGAAGGCCAAACTCTATATTCCCGAAGTATTTCGTAGTTTTCAAGGTTTTCAGATAAAAGATATCAAAGAGTGGAGAAAAAAACGTGAGATGGAGCTTATTCTTGAGAGTAACTCTGATCGGCA
>SXPJ01000054.1 GCA_005776395.1 Bdellovibrionales bacterium
ACCAGGCTGCTCCACCCCGCGATAATCTGATGACGCCACCCTAAGTCTTTTAAGTAATGATGTCAATTCACTGTGGGCGGTTCATTGGAAATATTCGGATCCATAAGAGGCATCTCCATAAAAGTCTCTTCCCCTGCCAAAGCTAATCCTGTTTCTTCAGAGGGAATCAGAGTTTCTATATTCGTAATCTCTTCGTAAGTTATCGTAGATTTCTTTTTTCGAGGACGGGGATGAGAATTGAAAGCTGCCACGGCATTCTCATTTTCCTCTGCAATTTCAGCATGTAACTGAGATTCATGGATTTCCCGAATTCCTTTTTTAGCTGAATCAAGTAGGGTCTCGATTTGCGCTAATCCCTCTTTATCCTCCTCACTTAAATCTTCAGCCTGTTCTCCTTGAGCTACGAGGAACTTATCAAGCCCTTCTTCCAAGGTTTTAATCGGATCGACGGTATTGCCTTGAAGTTGGTCCAACTCAGTCAGTGGGGGGAGCTCAGAAAGGCTTCCTAGCCCCAACACTTCTAACAATCTTGGAGTTGTTGCATATTGAACGGGTCTTCCTGGAACTTCAGCTTTACCGGCCATCTTTACAAGGCCACGCTCAATTAAAGTTCTCATCAAGTGGGAGCTATCGATCCCTCTTACCTGATCAACTTCGGCCCGAGTTATAGGCTGACGATAGGAGATAATTGCAAGCACTTCTAAAGCAGAACGGCTCAAACGAAAAGGTTTTGTCTCTAAAAATTTACGGATAATCTCAGCATTTTCAGTTTTAGTGACGAAATGAAATCCACCTTGAGCTTCACGTAATTCGAATCCAAATCCAGGATTCAAGTACCGTTCTTTAATATGATTTAAAGCTTCAGTTAAAGTTTCCTCTTCAGGACTTTCTTCACCCAAAACCTCTTTCAAACGGCCTACAGAAACGGGTCGATCAGAAGCAAAAAGTATCGATTCAATCGCCGAAGTTACTCTTTCTAGTTCCATACCTCTCCTAATACGAATCTAACATGCCTACATTAAGGTCATTTAAGTCTTTGACCCCTCTAATTTGAATCACTCCAAAATTTTCGTGTTGAATAATCTCCACGAATTTAAGTCTAGCAAGTTCTAAGACTGCCAAGAATGCGACAACGACATCCAAAATTTTTCTTTCCCCTTTAGCAGGGATGAGATCCGTAAATTGAATAACTTCTTGCTGTCCTAAAAATTGACCCACTTGAATCACTTTATCTCTAATTGATACAGGATCAGTCGTAATAGTAAGTGCAGGACGAGTCGTTCTATGGGTCGCAATTTTCAAACAAACTAAAAGCTGAAAAGGATCTACAGGATCTATCGGGGCATCTAAAATCGATTCCACAGGCATTATGGATTCGATAGCACCTGGAGGTCTTACATAAAGATCTCTACCCATCCATGGTAAAGCCTCAATTTGATCTGCAGCTTTTTTAAAGTTCTCGTATTCAAGAAGCTGCTGAACCAGAGGCATTCGAGGATCAGCAGCTTCTGATGCCCCTTCTTCTTTGGGTAATAAAACTAAAGACTTTAAAAGGATGAGAGTTGAAGCCATCACCATGAATTCACCGACAATATTCACATCGATACTCTTCATCACTTCCAAATGTTCTAAATAACTTTTGCAAATGTGTGCAATTGGAATGTCATAGATATTGAGTTGATCTTTTCGAATGAGGTGAAGAAGTAGATCAAGAGGCCCCTCAAAATTGGGAAGAAAAACTCTATAGTCTTCTTTAATCTCACTGTCCTTCTTAGAAAGAACAGTAGGATCATTCATCGCCTTATCAAAGGCGAGTTGACCATCTACTTCTGGTGTAAAAGGAGCTGCTGTTGCCATTTCCTTTTATATATCATTAAAGGATTCATTTGACGAAAGGATAAAATAGATAACTCCCCGCGTTTATTAATGAATTGACACAAGGGGTGTATGAAATTTTTATATAACACCCTTTAAAGCAGCGATACGATCATCAAGGCTCGGATGAGTCGACAGAAGAGATAATAATCCTTTGCGGCCGCTAATTTTCAAAGTAGCCACAGAAGGATGACTATTATCTATCGCTCCATACTGAGATTTCAAAGCCTGCAAAGCACCAATCATTTTTTCTTTTCCTGCAAAATGAGCACTTCCAGCATCGGCTCTAAACTCTCTTCGACGAGAGAAATAACAAACAACAATCATTCCAAGTAAACTAAAAATAATTTCAAATACAAAACTACAGAGATAATACGACCAACCGATTGAACGATTATTCTCTCGGTCTCGATTCCCCTCTAAATAACTACTTAAGCCCCAAGCCGCAATACGAGCAAAGAACATCACAAATGTATTCACAATTCCTTGGATCAAAGTCATGGTCACCATATCACCATTTGCGATATGAGCAATTTCGTGTCCCAAAACACCTTCGACCGCTTGAGGGTTCATTGAATTCAGTAGGCCAGTAGATACAGCTACTAAAGCACGAGATTTCGAGGGGCCAGTCGCAAAAGCATTCACTTCAGGACTTTGATAAATTCCTACTTCAGGCATTACAGTTAAACCCGCTCGTTGAGCGAGACGATGAATAAGAGTAACCAATTCTTTTTCTTCGCCTCGAGCACTTACGGGATTTATCACCCGAACTCCCATCATCATCTTTGCCATGATTCGCGAAAGGGCGAGAGAGATAAAGGCTCCCGTGAAACCTACGACACTGCACATCGCGAGCAGGGCTTGGTAATCTATCCCTGATTGGGTCAGATAAGGTCTGATGCCCAAGAGATTGAGCATTAAAGAGATGGTCATTACGACCAAAATATTTACTACCATAAATAAGAAAATACGTTTCATCATGGCCATGTAGAGCCTCCTAAAATCTAGTTATTTTATATTATAGTAACGATTTACGATACGTCCAGTAACAACCTCTATGTAGCTAAATCAATGGAATCTCAAAAGAAACAATACTGTTTTAACGCCCTGCTAAATTATTTTCGTGCTTAAAAAATAAAATGCTGCTAAGGTGCCCAAAATTCGAGTTGAAGACTTGTGAAAACGGGTCGCTTGGTGAGCATTACATACGTACTCTTTCCGCCTGACAATTCTCACTGCTATTCGATTTAAAATTTAATAACAAAATTATCAGGTATCACTGGGCCTAAGGTCTCCGTGTACTTAGAAGAAGGGTATGTGACCTCATTTAATACGTTTGTGGAGCTTCAACTTCCTGAAGCCTTATCGAAATCTTTGGGTAAAATGAATTTTATCTCTCCAACGCCAATTCAACAAAAAGCAATTCCAGTTGCACTTGAAGGAAAAGACATTTTAGGAACAGCTCAAACGGGAACAGGTAAAACTGGAGCTTTTGGTATTCCCTTGTTAACTCGACTCTACGCTGAACCCACTCAACAAGCTTTGATCTTGTGTCCAACTCGAGAGCTTGCAGCCCAAATCAACCAGGTGTTGAGACAAATGGGAAAAGGGCTAGGAATGTACGGTAGTCTTGTTGTGGGCGGAGAATCTTTCCGACGTCAAAGAGATGAGTTGGAGCGAGGTGCTGACTATATCGTTGCAACTCCAGGCCGTTTAAATGATCACATACAAGAGGGAACTGTTGATCTTAGTGGAATTAATTTCCTTGTTTTAGATGAAGTAGATCGCATGCTTGATATGGGATTTGCTCCTCAGATTAAAGAGATCATGAAACATCTTTCAACAGAACGTCAGACTCT
>SXPJ01000055.1 GCA_005776395.1 Bdellovibrionales bacterium
CAGATTCGAAAGGTCTTTTCAAGTTATTTATCGTCGACAGATTACTTTTTATCCCTACTTCTAGATTAGCAATTCTAAATGCTGCACCCGAAGGGTGCCACCTTTTATGTCACTTTCAGGTTAGTGACCTCTGTGGAGACGCTTGAATTGCATGCGAAATATGTATATTGCATGCATGAAAAAGATTCATATTAAATCGAAGCAAGCTACTATTAGAAATGTTCCCATTCAAGTGGATGAGGCCATTAAAAGGAAGGCTACGCAAACCGGAAAAACAATCAATGAAGTTTTTTTGGAGGCTCTCATTCAGGGTTCTGGAGAGAGGTCTGTCAAGTGGCGTGATTTAAGTTTTTTGAGTGGGACTATTTCAAAATCCGATGCCGACAAATTGGAAATCGAGATTTCAAAACAGAAATTAATCGATAAAAAGGTGTGGAAGTGAATTTAGCTATAGATTCTAATCGGTATACCGATCTCGTAAAAGGAGATCCAAAGACTCTGGATATTTTGGAAAGAGCCTCCACTATTTATGTTCCTTTAATTGTTCTCGGTGAGTTGAGAGCTGGCTTTGCGTGTGAAAATAGGAGCGAAGTGAATGAACGTAAATTGATCGAGTTTTTGAATACGGAGGGTGTACAAATCCTGTCTCCAAATGAATCAACAACCCTTATTTATGCAGATTTGTATAAGGAGCTTCGCCGATTGGGTAAGCTAATTCCGACTAATGATTTATGGATAGCTTCGCTGTGTATTCAGTTTAATTTGGTTCTATTTGCCCGAGATAAACATTTTGCTTCGATTGCTCGACTTTAGAATTAGATAGCCTTTATGAATTGAAACATGACTTTTTTATAAGAACAAATAAGGATAAAATTAGTTTAATCTACGAATAATCCAACCCATGGATCCTGTTAGTACATAGGATAATACCTGAAGACCATGATGAACTGTGGCTATGGCGAGAGCCGATTCTAGCGGCATTCCTAATTTTTTTAGTGCAAATGCAATTGAAGCTTCAAAAGGGCCAATATTAGCGACCGATATGGGAACAGCGATTGCCAAGTTAAGAAGTGTTAAAACAAAAAAACACTGGGTTAATGTTAGAGGATAGCTCTGATAAATACTTAATTGTTGGAGAGCTAGAGCTTCAACTAACCAGACAAAAATAGCAAAGCTTAGTGAAAAGAAAAGTTGTTTGGGTGAGAACAGGCTTTTGAGTCCTTTTAAAAAAGCGACAAGCCAAATTTTTATTCGAGACCAGTACTTTTTTAAAAAAATTGGCCAGAGAAGAGCTAATATAAGAGCTATTCCTAATAGCCATTTCCAAGAGCCCAGCCCTTCCAAACTAAGAGATTTAATATTTTCTTTGTAAGAGCCAAAGATAAAAATTAAAACTAGAAAAGAGGTTAAGTCGACAAGCTTGTCAGCAGCTAGAATTCCAGTCAGGGTTAGTATAGTAAAGTCAGGTTTTGAAGGTTTAGGAGTTAAAACAGTTATTTTATAAATATCGCCGGCTCTGGCAGGTAAGAAGGAATTGAGTGTTTGCCCAATCGACATTGCGGCAAAGACGTTTTGAATTTTGGTTCGGTGCTCTTTGGGATATAAAAACCAAAACCTAACGGACATAAAAAAGATTTGAAGACAGTCTAAAAAAACAACAAAAGCAAGACAGCCTATAGAAAACTTAGGTAAAACAGTGAGGATTTTATCCGCGACAGAACGTTGGCTTTGAAGTAGCCAAAAGCCTCCGGCCCCTAGAATAAAAATTCCCAATCCGATACGAATAAAAAGTGGTTTTTTAGATTGATTCAACATATAAGTGTGGTTCATACTACTCTTCTAGATTGGATTATGACAATTTTAGAAGTGCTTTAAATTAAAATAATGATTAAAACTAAGTTGATCCTTTGTTTTTTAGGTTGGGTTACTCATCAGGGCTTTTCCGTTCCAGGACTTGAAAAAAGTTGGAAAGCCATTCATCCAGACTCCGAAATAAGCTGTTCCTCTTGCCATAATTCTAATGTTTTCTCTCTTCCGTCTAATAACAATGTCACAGCTGAAGGAAGAGGTCGGTATCAAGAGATCTTACTTCATAGAAAAAAGGGAATAACTGTTCATACTAAGATCACCCCCCTTTCGAAGGTTGATTTTGCAGTTATGGGGGATTCTCGAAGTGATCTAGAAACAAACAAAGAGATCGTAAATCAGATTATTAAGGATGATCCTGAGGCTATATTTCACACGGGTGATATGGTCGCTAACGGTGACATTGCTAAGCAGTGGAGTGACGTTTTTCCAATTTATCGCCCATTTTTCGTGAAAAAGAATCTACATCATGCCTGCGGGAACCATGAGGCAAGTCATTGTACTCAAAATGTGATTCGAGAGGCTCTGGGAAATGACAAAGCTTTTTATACTGTAGATTTTAAGGGCTTTACTTTTATAGCTCTTAATTCGAATCAAATTACGGCCGAACAGATTCAGTGGCTCTCGAAACTTCCCCAAGGCAGAAAGTATATTCCTTTTTTTCACCATCCTGCCTATCCGATTTTAGCGGGTCATAGTGGACATGATGGGGTCATTAAAAACTTTGTGCCTCAGTTTAAACGGCTTGGGGTTAAATTGGTCTTTTTGGGTCATAATCACGGGTACGATCGAAATCTTAAAGATGGAATAAATTATATAACTGCGGGTGGGGGAGGGGCCCCTCTGTATCCCTGCGGGGCTGTTTCAGGCCCTCATCAAGCCTGTGTTTCGGACTATCATTATGTGCGGTGTGCAATAGTGGGGACTTCGATTACTTGCCAGGCCAAACTTATTGATGGAACTTTTGTTGACTCGATAACTGTCAAGATGGACTAAAGCTTTTTAGAGACTTTATCCAAAAAAGTTGACACTCCATAAAAGCCTGTTAACTCAAAATTATGCTGGTTATTCAAAAGTATGGTGGAAGCAGTTTAGCGACCCCTAAACATATTCAAACTGCTGCGAGAAGAATCGCGGACTTAAAGAAAAGTGGGGCTAATGTAGTTGTTGTCGCCTCGGCAATGGGCCACATGACCGACCACTTATTAAAACTAGCTCGAAAAACAGTTAAAATCCCTCCCCTTAGAGAGGTGGATATGCTTTTGACTGCAGGAGAGAGAGTCTCCATGTCTCTATTGTCAATGGCGCTCCAAGAACTAGGAGTGCCTGCTATTTCCTTTACTGGATCTCAAAGCGGAATTATCACGACTCATGATCATACCAATGCAAAAATTATTGATATTCGACCCAATAGAATTCTAGAGGAATTGGCTTTAGAAAAAGTGGTGATCATTGCTGGGTTTCAAGGAATCAGTGAAAAAAAAGAGATTACAACTTTAGGCAGGGGAGGATCCGATACGACTGCGGTAGCTTTGGCTGCCATCTTAAAAGCGGATCGTTGCGAAATTCTAACTGATGTTGAAGGTTTGTACTCGGCAGATCCTAGAATTGTACCAGAGGCAAAAATACTTACTTCAGTGGATTATGATTCTGCGTTGGAAATGGCCAGTCTTGGCGCTAAAATGCAGGCTCGAAGTATCGAGGTGGCTAAAAAATTTGGTGTCGATCTTAGAATAGCTTCAAGCCAATCTGAATCTCAGCTCGGAACTCAAGTGGTCTCTCGAGAGAAAAGTTTATCTCTTCCTATAGAACAAGTGAAAATATCGGGTGTAGCAACTAAAGATGGATTTCATTTATTTCGGGCACAGACTTCGCTGACTTACTTCTTTAAGGTTTTAAAAAATATCGCAGTTCCCTTGAGATTTATTTCCCAAACAGCTATCGAAATTTCATTTCTTTGTGAACGAGAGAAACTCGCCTTAGTAAGAGAAGCTTTTCAGAAGGAAAATATTAGAATTAATGAAGTGCCTAATGTAGCTACTGTGTCTGTGGTGGGAGAGGGGTTAACTCATTCTAACTCTTTATTTCACCAGGTAGTTACGTTTATGGAAAAAGAAAATATTGACTGTCTTATGTGGGTTACAAATTCTGTCTCTGTCACAATGGCTGTTAAATCCGAATTTAAAGAGGCTCTTGCG
>SXPJ01000004.1 GCA_005776395.1 Bdellovibrionales bacterium
GAATAAATTTTGAGGCTAATTGAAGAGCACTAGAAAAACCTTTTCGCAAAGTCTCGGTGTGCCATTGGAGTGATTTTATGATGGTTCATTCAAGAATTTGAATATGAAATCGGGGCGTACAGCGACTTTCCTTGGAGCTGGTAGCCCCACTTTCATATTCAAATTCTTGAATGACTCCACTTTTTATCGTGCACCGTGGCTCACCGAGGATCGCTGTTGAGTTGTGAAAACGGGATTAAAATCGATAAAAAATGATATAATTATAAATATCATTAAAGCTGTAATCTTTTTTCACAAACCAACAATCGATGCGGCGCTTCACTTATTATGAAGAAAACTTCATTTTTTTCTTAATCTTTCTTCATAATTTGCCGTTACTAGGTGTGGGACCTACACAAACTTATGCACCATACTCCAGTAAATGAATTTCACATTCTGTTAAAAGCCTTTGGCTATGTTCGAACACATTGGTGGCTTTTTCTATTGGAAATTATTGTAATCTACGGAATCTCTCTACATAAATTTTACAAAACACCTCCAGTTTACGAATCTGATGCGACTTTATTAATTGATACAACTCGACGTCAGATTTATCAAACTGTGCTTATGTCCGCTAACACAATGAACAATGCTCGAAAACAAAACATGGTTCATCTGTTATTAGGGCAAGAGGTTTTCGAACGATTTCGTAATCAGCTCACTGAAATTTATAATGAAGGACATCCCCCTTATTTAAAGTCAATGTTTCCAGGAGGTGTTGCTTATCCAGCCGGTGTATTAAGAAGCTTTATCTCCCTCTCATGGGATAAAAATAGCGACATCTATAGCATGCATTGCACATCTCACAATCCCGATGCTGCCCATTCAATTTGTTTGGCCTATTTAAATACTATTCAAAATTATTATCCTGAAGTAGGGCAAAGAGAATCTCTTCTTAAAAGAGATTTCTTAACAAGGCAAATTTCAAGTTTCCTTAATCAAATAAAAGAGAAGGAACAGGGCATCGTTGACTATCAGAGAAATAATCCCGAATTCATTAATTTCTTAAATATCACGATGGATAATCAGGGAGTACAAAAATTAAGGACAGAAAAAAATAATATTTCGCATCGAATGGCTACCAATCGTGCCATTTACAAACTCATTTTAAGTATTCCAAGAGCCAAAAAAGGTGAGCATACAGCTCGAGTCGCAACTATTTCTGCCCTTACCCAAAAAGTTACTGAACTTCAATATCAGATAACTCTTACCGAGCAATCGAATCATCCTGATAAAGAAGGGCGATTAAAAATAATTCGACAACAACTAGATGATGTCACTGCCAAACTTTCTAATCTTAACGAAGAAGAAGTACAGACTTTCATGAGAACCCCTCTGCCTTCCACCGATGTTAGACAGAAAGTTGCCTCTCTTGAGATCGAGCACAGAGCTGATCAAATTAAATTAGCCAGCGTTGACAAGGAAATAGAGATATTTTCGCAGAAAGAAAAACTCTTTAATCAGCAAAGGCTTCAATATGAACGAATGTTTATGGAGCTTAACCATAAGAAGAAACTACTGACTAGCCTTTATCAGAAACAACAGGAAACCGAATTGGAGCTTTCGGCCGGAGGAGCTGAAATTTTCAGACTTCAAGAACCTACCCGATCAGGACACAGAGTGGCCCCTCAACTTTCTAGGCATCTCTACAGCTCACTTTCTTTGAGTATTTTCATTATTGCAATTACAGTCATCATTTTGATTGCTGGATTCCCCCGCTTAGATAGCGAAACTGAAGTTCACAGACTGAATCTTCCAGTTATTGGAAAAGTTCCCTTGATCAAAAAGCAAGGGACTAATGAAGACTTGCCTGGTTACTCATTAGAATATTTAAAAATTATGAATTACAGAATTATGAGGGAAATGCGCGATGTCAAGTGCCCCATTATTGTCATCAGCTCTCCTCATGCTCGCGAAGGAAAAAGTACTGTAACGCACTTTCTAAGCCTAGCATCTCAAAATCCTGTCAGAAAAACCCTTCTTATCGATGGTGACTTATTGACTTCACATCCCAATAAATTCTTTGGAATTATTGAGGATCACACCCCTGGCTTAAAATACATATTAGAAAATTCTCAGAACACTGATTACAACTCACTAATCGTCAAAACCAATGTTGATGGTATTTACTTTATGCCTCGCGGAGGTCGCTTCGATCCGAGCGTATTGCCCAACTTTACGAAACCTATGGAACAGGTTTTAGCCCAATTGAAAAAAGAGTTTGATACTATTTATATTGATACGCCGCCTCTCTTCTCTTCAAATCTTGCTCACCAATGGGCAGGTCTGGGAGACTTAATCGTATTAGTAGCGCGTATATTCCATACTCGCCCCAAAGATATTGTTGAGGCTATTCAAACCTGTAAAGTTTTCTCGAAATCGCCCGTGGGTATCGCACTAAACTGCATTAGATTGTCTGGCCCCACAAAGCGAGCTTCAAACTACTACTTCTCCAAGAAAAAGCCATCGCCTCCACCAAGGCTGGCAGCTTAGGAAAGAAATATGAGGTCGATGAGATATCGAATTTCCTTTAAAAAAAACATGATTGCAATAAGTGTGCTCATGTTTTTTATCTCCCTTAATGGGATCGCTAGTGAAAATTCCGGAAACAAACTTGCCATATTAAATACTACGGATAAAACCGAACTCGGACTTCATCAGTCTCTACAGGAAGGCTTAGCAAAAGCTGCCGCAAATACCAACCTTTTTCAAACCTATATAGCCAATTATTCTTTGACTGGATTTAGTGAGACAGAAATATTAAACGACTTTAAAAAAGTTGCCTCAGATCTTATGAGCTATGTATATCTTGAAAACTCTCGTCTCTCGATATTTCTTTTCGACTCAGGCCATGCCAAAGAGTTTATTGTTAGTTCTCAAAATTTTTCTACCCCTGAAGGTGGCTCTGTGACGAGTGAGGAAATACAGTTGGCTTTTAAAACTGCATTTCAAGAGATTATCTCAAGTTATGTGGCTAAAGAATATCAGTACCTCCCCGGAAGCCAGCAAAATACTAACTCTCTAGCTGAACAGGAATCTTTCGACACTCAATTTTCCGTTGGAGAAGTAAAGAGACTCTATCGAGAATTATCTTCGTTAACCCAGAAACCTCTTTATCTCGGAGCTAACGTAGGAATGTCTAGGTTTGAAACCCTTTCAGGAACCTCAACAAAAACTTATGCAAGCACCGTTAACATTGGAGCCTTAATCGGATACAGATTGCTTAATTCTCTATCTGCTGAATTAGGAGCGGATATGTTTACCCATTTCATGTTGCATACTGAATTAAGAGCCCAAATACCGATTGGTCAAAAATATATTACTCTCTCAATCTCAGCGGGTGCTGCCAGGTTTATGACTCAACCCACAGAAAACTTAGGCTACTCCGGGACCAACAAAATTACACAAGGAACAATGGTATTTGGCCCTGGAATTGGATTTGAAATCCCATTGCTTGGCTTAAATATTCGCGCTGAAGCAAGATACTACACCGGAAGCACTTCAGTGTTTTTAGGAACCTATGGTATTGTTTATTCATTGTGAGCTTACTCATTAAACTAGCCCCTCTTTCCTTCTTCGCTTTTTTACCTACCCTGCTTTTTTGTGCAATTTCTCCCCAACTCATTCAAAATATTGAAGATGCCGCTAAGAGATCTTTTTTAGATCCCAAATTAGTACAAGCTGTTGTTGCAGTAGAATCTAACTTCGATTCAAAGGCGACTTCACATAAGGGGGCGATGGGATTAATGCAGGTAATGCCTGAAACGGCTGATTATTGTGAGATTCACGAACCGCATCACGCAGTCAATAATCTCATGGGGGCATGTGAATGTTTGAGGAAACTGATCAACCGATACCAAGGAAATCTGACCTTAGCCTTAGCGGCCTATAATGCAGGGCCTTCGAAAGTAGATAAATACAAGGGGATTCCACCCTTTAGAGAAACGATGAACTATGTAAAAAAGATTCTAAGTAAATACTCAAAACTTAGAAAATCTAAACACTCCTAATCTCTTAGGCTTCTTTAGGCAGTGTCCCCATCTCTTCACTGATATGAATAGCTTGATATGAAGTTGCATCTGTTGACGGAAAAATAGTTCTCTGATTAGTTGCACAATGCTGCTGAAGCTCTGAAAAAATCGACTTTCTAATTGGATAATCTTGCGAATGCAAAATCACCTGTTTTGCAATTCGCTTCTTAAGATTAATCACAATAGGCGCTTTTAAATTCACAGTCATTTTTGTGGGATCTGTAGGAATTGTTATGATACAAAAAACTTTTCCACCCGTGAGACTTGTCTCAAGTTTAAGGGACTTTCTATCCTCGTCTTCCAATTCCACCTTGTAATTTCGCTCTAAAATTTGTGGTTCCAACAGAGGAAATGCAACACTAGGTTTTTTAACCGCTTGTAACCAAAGAAAAAGAGAATCATCAGTTCTTTCTACAAGAACATAGGAATCTATTTTAGAGAAACCTAACATTCCTTCAGAAAACGTAATAATATCTTCCTCGGCAACAGAGATACTACCAAAACGTGTCGTTTCAACGATCATTTCCTATCTCCTTAGAAAGCCTATATTTAACTTCAATTTAGGTGATTATTAAAATGTTAACTGGACCTAACACTCTTAGCAACATTTTTTAGTGGGGTAGGATTTTGGGATTCTGCGGCAAGTTTATTCTGCTCTTGAATCGCAATATAAACTTCTTCTCGATGAATCTTGGTGTGGCGCGGCGCCTCAATACCTAAGCGAACATGACCGCCCTTAACTTGAACCACGACGATTTTAATATCATCATCGATAGCAATAGATTCACCAATTTTTCTTGTTAGAACTAGCATTATTTCTATACTCACCTAACTATTCGGTAAAATCCCAAAAGGTCTTTACACCCAAATACATTATAACGAAATTTAAGAGGTGTATAAGAATTAAACACCGTTTTTTTTGATCGAATAGGTCTATTAATCTAATATCACAATACTTTATATAGCTATTTCAGAAGAATATCGGCGGGAGATTCACTCATGATTTTATGGGAACTTTCTAGGGCCGCTCTTAGTACGGTCTGATCTCTAGCTAAGTCTGAAAAAACCTTAATGGGATTAGCCTCTTCAATTTGGGAAATAGCATCCAATTGCTGAATTTTATTTTCAGTGTTTCTCTGAATAGCCTTTTCTATGGCCATAGAACTTCCCGCTAGCTGAGTTCTGGCAATGGATAACTGATCTGTGGCCTTAGTGAAGACATCGAGAGAGCCTCCAATAAGTTCTTGATTGGAGGTTTCAAGCCCCGTAATCAAATTCTTCATTCCTTGAATGATATTAACCCCGTCCCTTAACCCTTCTCCTAAAATTGCCTGTCCTCCTGAGACGTTAATAGGAACAAATAGGCCTCGATCGATTTCCACTTCAATTTTTTCAGCGTCTCCCAAGAATTTCCCTTTAATATCAAAAGCAGGGCCGGTAGATTTTTGTCCCGCCATCAAGCTTCTTGAGCCAAATTTAGTATTAAGGTTCTGAATGAAATTTTCATAGAGCCCTTTCACCTCAGGAAGAACATGTTTAGAAACATCTCCTGCCGCATTTCCTACAGCAGACAAAGCCAAAGTATGGACCTTTTGAACCAGCTCTTGAGCCTGCGAAATAACTCCATCCGTAGTATTAATCATATGACTTGCAAGCATGGCATTTTTCGAAATCCCTTCTCGAACTGCCATATCATTTTTTTGTGTTTCAACAATCATCCACTCAGCAGGAGACTGAGAAGGCTTTGAAAGCTCTTTTAAACTGCTTGATTTTTCAGCCGAAACAGCTTCTCGCTCTTTGGCATTTTGAATATTTCTTTGGGCGTTATCAAAAACTTGAACGGTTGAAACTCTTGACATATTTAGCTCTCAATTTAGTTTTTTAAACTCAAGATAGTATTAAAAAGCTCCTCGCCAACTTTCATTGCTTTAGCAGAGGCATTAAATACAGTTTGATATTGAATCATATTCACAGCTTCTTCTTCTAGATTCACCCCTTCAACAGATTGACGATAATTCTCTAATTGTTGAACCACATCCTTGTGATGGGCAAAAAGATTTCCTTCTCTTTGGGTTTCAACACCAATTCTTCCTACCAAAGCATTTAAGGATTCATTGATCGTATAGTTTTCTTGTGTCCCCAGATGGCTTGTAGCCAATCCTTTTTCATTCTGAATGTTAGCAATTTTAAGCGCAATCTCATTGCTTCCTGCAGCCTCTCCCGAAAAGCCCACAGCAATATTTTCAAAGTTGTCCTTAATAGCATCATGGAGATCAAACCGAAAAGAAGCCCCCGCTGAACTAGTTCCAATATCTTTGAAAAAATCACGTCCCGAAACTCCATCCATCCCCTCACCTTCTCTATGAATTGAATTAACTTGAGTTGCAACGTGATAGGCTATTTTATCTAAATGGTCGATGGCTGGATTTATCACCTTATCCCTAACGTACATCATGCCACCCAACTCCCCCTCAGTGATTCCACTTGTGACTCTTCTGCCCTCTCCATGGTTCTTAATGAAAATATCCAGAGAGCCAGCCCCTTTTTCTCCATGGGCAGCTGTTCTCTCTGCAAACAGATCATTAGAACGATCCCCTTGGACTAATATGCAACCCCCAGTGACTATTGAAAATTGGCCCAGATCATCGGTGTGAGTTTGAAAGTTAATTTTTTGAGATAATTCTCTCATGACAGAATCCCGTCTATCTTCAAGATCAAGAACGGTGTCTTTACGTGCACTTCCCTGCATGATATTTCGATTAAGTTCCGCAAGCTCTCTTGTAAGTCCATTAACTTGAGAAAGGCTGTCCTCAATTCGATAATCTAAATCTTGTTTCATTCCCTCAAGATCTGAAAACATGTTTCGAATTCCACCCGCCAATGCTGAACCACTACTTTGAACAACATTTCTAATGGCAGTAGTTTCAGGACTCACGGAAACCTCTCTAAGATCCTGGAAAAACTTATTGACCAAATTATTTACATTATCTGCATCTCTCTGAGCCACCAATTCAACTCGGCTAAGATTCTCCGATTTAGCTTTAACTCCTCCGAAAGACTGAGACTCATTGATAATCTGTTTATTTACAAATTGATCGTGAACCCTAAGCACTTGCTTCACTTCGACTCCACTACCCAGATTCACTCCCTGCGAAATCGAAAGATTGTTAGTCTCAACTACGGCCCTTCGACGAGTGTAACCAGGAGTGTTTGCATTAGCGATATTACTAGAGGTGGTCTGTAAAGCTTGGCGGTTAGAGGTTAATCCTTGTCGCCCGATTTCTAGAATATCATTGACAGCCATTAGTACCTTCCCTCCACAACAGATCCTTGGGAGTTTTGATCTATCCGCTTACCTTTAGGTGAATAAGTTGCATGCTGTCCTAGAAGTCTTTTTAAGTTCTCAACAAGCCTGTCTAAATTTTTCATTGAATGGCCGATAAATTTCTGATTGTGCTCACAAACATTTCGAATGTCAGTCCACAAGACTGCCCAATTTTTCTTTTTGAGATCCCATTCTTTTTGTAGTTCTGGATCTGAAAAGATAAGTTTTTCTAAATCTTCTTGTTGAAATTGCGTCCGAGAGAACTTTTTAAGTTCAGCTCGTTTTCTAGAGAGCTTCATCATTCCACTCTCTTTTTGAGTCACCAGAATAAGAATGTCTTCTGTATTTAAAGTAATTAAAGCTTCTCTCTCTTTCAGAAGAATACCCTTGAGAGAGCTAGCCAAGGCACAGCTCTCATCACTTAAGGAGAAGAGATAAGATGCAAACGGGTTCATGGCCATGAACTTGCCCTTACTGATTAAAAACTAATGGATAAATTTAGAAACGACTTATCGACTGTACTTACAGATTATTTTTTCCGAAATTTGCATTTAAATGTTCTTCAACCAAACGATCAGCGATTTCATTAGCCTCAACGTGGTAAGTTCCATCCTGAATATTCTTTTTCAAGGCAGCAATTTTGTCTTTTCGGATCTCAGTGGCAGCTTTAGCGATGTCAGAGGCCTGACGCATAAGCTTAGCGTTATCAGAAATTTCTACGTTGGCCCCTGCATGACTAGAACTTTCAGATTTTGTTATAACCGATTCGTATCCTTGATTTTTTCCTAGCTTTGGATTGCCCTTAACGCTCTCAATTGTATTTTCTGCTTGATAGGGATTTGTACTGGGAGGGTTGCTTACCTTCATAGGATCTCCTTTGAAATCAAAAGACTACAGTTTAAGTGTATCACCTTGAGCGCGATTGCCGCAATAAATGGTCATAAATCAGTTGCGAAAGACCGAGTTGCTCTGTGTCAGCCATTTTTTCCGAATATTGGCTATCGAGCATCGACTGATAAACTCTTTCCGCATTACTTTCAGGAACGATTCCCCCTTTTACCACCGTCTTACGCATGGCTGAAATCATCTGATTCACAAAGAGTGATTCAAACTGTTTAGCAACCTTTCGAACCTCGGGGTGTTTTTCCTCTTTAGGAGCCTCTGGCTGCGCTACAAAGGGTGAATTAGGTGGAATCTTCATTGCATCTCCAGATCGGCTAATAAGGCACCACTAGATTTTAGTGCTTGCAATATTGCGATGAGATCCTCTGCCGAGGCACCCGTATCATTGATAGCGGAGACCACTTCAGAAATACTTGAGCCAGCGTTCATCACCATCAACTTCTTAGAGGACTCGCCCCCGCCCTCTTCCACGGCTCCTGCAGTAGGATTCTGAGGCTGGACCTGCCCGGATGCTGGATTAGAAGAACTTATATTTCTGGCTTGCGTGGTAGATGAATTTTTAATTTCAAGTTTCAAATTACCATGAGCAATCGCAACTGGAGAGATTCTAACCTGATCTCCTAGAACGACGGTTCCAGTTCTAGCATTGATAATAACTTTTGCTTTTCGATCTGCCTCGACCTCTAAACTTTCAATTTGAGCAATAAGCTCAATAGGATTGGATTCTAATGTATAGGGGTACATCACCTCGACAGTGCTTGCATCGTTAGCCACTGCATATTTACCCCCTAATTCATCATTTATTTTCTTTGCAATTCTAACAGCTGTTGTGAAATCCGGATTATTGATCACATACTTCAACTGTTTTTCTTGAGAAACATCCCATCCAATATCCTTCTCTAGCATCGCTCCATTGGGGACCCCCGCACTCACAAGATTGGCCGAGCTTCCCCCTCCGCCTCCCCCCCCCTTGGTTTCTTTCTTCATAACGATTACTTTTCCCTGGGCCATCGCATAGATTTTCCCATCAGGGCCTTTAAGAGGAGTCATCATGAGAGTTCCATTATCTAAGCTGCTCGCAGTTCCTATAGAAGCAACACTCACATCCAATTGTTGTCCCACCTTTGCGAATGGAGGTAATGTGGCTGTAACAACTACAACGGCCCCATTCTTTGTATCTAGCTTCTGTGTCTTGGTATCTATGCCTAATCCCTTCAAGACTAAACTCATCGAGTTTTCAGTAAGCTCATTGGCCTTATCTCCCGTACCAGGAAGCCCAATAATTAAACCGTAACCAAATAACTGGTTACTACGAGCCCCTTTTAACATCGTAATATCCTTAATGCGGGCTCCAAAAACTACTGAACTAAATCCAATAATCAGAAAAAGATATCTCATGGGTCTCATTTCCTCGCTCTATGAGTTTATTTTTTTTCGTTTCCTTCTTGAGCCACCTTTTTATCAGGAGCCATCGTATGTTTCTGTTCATCAAAAGTCTCAAGTTTTAAATTCATTAAAGCATCTGTTGAAGCTGAATCATCCGAGGCAATCTCTTTTTCTCGAATAACACCTTCCAAAACCACATAGGGTTGTTCTCTTCCGATTTTAAAGGCACGGTTAACGCCTACTCGATATGAACCATTTGGGAGAACCTCTAGAATAGTAGCCTCAACTTGGGCCGTATCATCCTTTTTAACCGCTCCCTGATTCACATTTGCGGGCTCTCGAGATTCACTTTTATTATCATTTTTAGCATCGGCTTTTACATCACCTGCAGGTTTAACTGGATCAACTCTTCGATTCTGATTCATAGCCATGGAGACTCTATCTTTGAAGGGTTCATTTATCTTAAGAGTTAGCATGTCACCCACCATTCGTGAATTAGAGGAACTATATATAGTATTCCATCTCGAATCCTCGCTCCAAAGAGATCCAGGCTCCCGCTTAGAGGGTTTAGCCATTTCATACCTATGAGCCACTTTCGGATTAGTACTAGCCTCTTCTTGAGGGGTACTTTTAGTTCCAAACCAAGCACATCCAGGTAAAAACAAGAATAAAAAAACTAATACAATCATTCGCACAACAACCTCCTAAACTTTAATGAAGAGAAACTTCACCAGGAGAAATCACTTTGGCCTGCAGGACTTTTTTATTACTAATATTTTCAATTCGAATCCATTGATTCTCACGACCATTTTCTAAAGCTTTAGCTCGAATAGAGACTTTAACAGCCGGAGTTTCACTAACCAACTGAACAGACTCTCCTAAATTAACTAAAAAAGGGGCTTGGGTATGAGTATGTGAAATAATAATCCCAGGATTGATATACCCTCTCGCTCTTAAATTTTTCAAACTCTCTAAATGATCATAAAATCCAGTGACTCGATAAGGAGAAACTTCTCTTTCTTGAAGAGTACAATTATCTTTAGTAAAAGATTCATTATTTCGAATGACTGTCTTAGCCACTACAATAGGAGCATAAAGTTTCACCAATGCACTACCAAACACGTAGTGAGTCGTTCCCCCTTCAGGCCAGGCAAATTCAACATTAACTAACCCTAAAGCTGGTCGAGGTTCCACAGAGATCACTTCAGCCTCTGTGGGAATACTCTCTTTCACAAAGATCCTCTCCACCTCTATTCGTCCTCGATTTTCGAAATCACGAGCGATATATTTTTTTAACTTTTTCTCTGAGGTTACGATTTGAGGTTCAAGAGAGCTCTGAGGACTCGCCATCCCTGCGCCCAACAGCGAATTAAATAATGCTGCTAAAATTAAAAGTTTCATACCTTACCTAATAACTGTGTTAGTGTTTTGAAGTAACTGATCCACGGTCTGAATTACTTTTGAATTCATTTCAAAAGCTCGCTGAGCTGTAATCATATCGGTCATTTCATGGACCACGTCTACATTAGAAGTCTCAATGTAGTTCTGCATAATGGCACCCGTAGTTCCTGAGTTTGGAGTTCCAATATTGGGCTGACCACTAGCCTCTGTTGCTAAATAGAGGTTTTTTCCATGCGCTTTTAATCCAGCATTATTCACAAATGTAGCCAATTGAACCTGCCCTAGCTGACTTCTCTCAGCTTCAGACACATAACCATAAACCGTTCCATTATCGGCGATTTCTACTTTTTTAATATTTTGAGGTACGATGATCTCTGGTTGCAGTGGGTATCCATCGATAGTTTCAATTCTTCCTTGAGCCGATTTGTAAAATGATCCATCTCGACTGTAACCGGTTTCTCCATTGGGCATTCCAATCATAAAAAATCCATCACCCCTAACCATCATATCTAGATCTCTACTCGTATGAACTGGATTGCCCATTTCAAAATTTCTCTGAGTTCCACTCACCTTAACGCCCATACCTCGTTGAATTCCCACAGGAGCTTGAGTCTGAGCCGAAGTATTGGCTCCCGGCTCTTGCAAAGTTTCATATAAAAGGTCCTGAAATTCCGCGCGTTCTTTTTTGTACCCTGTCGTATTCACGTTAGCGAGATTGTTTGAAATACTATTGATCTGAGCCATTTGAGCTTCCATACCTGAAGCGGCAGATTTCAAAGCTGTAATCATAATGCTCTCCTTATTTCAAAATTTAAATTTTACTTAACCAGATCGTTCACTGTTTTCCCATCGACCTCTTGGTGCGTTTTAATGGCTTGCAAATGTGACTCGTAAGCTCGAGTGGCTTCTATCATTCGAGTCATTTCCGAAATAGGATTCACATTGGAGCTCTCTAGAAATCCTTGGTGTAGCTTAGTTTTTAATTCCCCATTTTTAAGATTATTAGGAGAAATATTTTTAAAATAGGTATTGCCTGATTTCTCTAACCATTGTGCTTCTTGAAACTCTTCAATATTGATTTGAGCGACCTGAGCACCATTTTGTCGAATGATTCCATTTTGATCAATTTCGATAGGCCCATTACCTAATTGGATCATTCTTTGCTCGGGTCGTGGGTTTCGAGCCGGGGCTGGAACCTGTTGTCCTAAGCTATCAATGACTCCAAAAAGATCTCCTTCAACCGGTGTCGAGCCTTGAACTTTATCTGCCTTGGAAAGAACAGGGTACCCATTCCCTGTAACAAGAATTCCCTTAGGAGAGATATTAAAATTTCCCTGCCGTGTATATTGAACACCTGCGGGAGTCATTATCTCAAAAAAACCGCCTCCCTCAAGCGCTAGATCAAGTTTTCTATTAGTCTTCTCAACATTGCCCTGTCTAAAATCGGTGTAAACTCCATCCATCTCAACAAAGCTTTTGTCCCCCGATGGGCGTCCGTTGATGGAACTCGAAGAGATAATTTCCCGAGGAAGTGATTCTACCGAATCATTTCTTCTCAAATCCGTCAGATATTCATTAAAAGTTCCAGAATCGCGTTTAAATCCCGGAGTGTTAGCATTAGCCAAATTATTCGCAATGAGTTCCAACTCATGACTTTTTGCAATCCCGCCTGAGAGGGCTGTATAGACTCCTTTATCCATAAATTTCCTTTCAAGTGATTTAACTCATTAACCGATAAGAGAGTGAGTAGCTCTATCGTTTCTTTTAGACTAAGCAACTCAAGTGCCATTTCGATTAGCCTAGACACACTCCAATAAACAGCACAAAAAGGGAAAAGACTTCCAACGACTCGGCAAAACTTTCCACATTCCATACAAAATTTAGAGGGGCCCTAAATTGTCACTTCCCAGCTTAACGACTATCAAATTTTACTTATACAATTCCAGCTGTTAGAGATACCACAATTCACAAACAGCCTTTAAAACTACCCCTTGATTTTACGCCCCATTTTCTTTATTCTTGGGGCTCGTTTTGACGGGAGGAACAATGAAATATTTTATTTTTTGCGCTCTATTTTTGCTTCATGGATACGCCTTTTCTCAGACCGCTATTTTAGAGGCCTATGGAGATTCCGTTACCGCAGGACTTTTAAACTACACAAATGTAACGCATGAAACCAAATTAACCACTGTAAGTACTATCCTCTCTGACTTGACCATGTTTAAACTAACTAAAGACAGAGCTTACTTAAATAAACATGAAAAAGGGGAACTCGCTTGGCCTCAACTTTTAGCCCAACACCTAACAACAACTGAAATGCAGTTTGAGGTGCGAAATTATGGTCTAAGTGGCGCTCAAAGCGAGAATTTAATTACGGAGGTAAGTAACGCAAAAGATGTAGCCCCCGAAGAGCCTGTGATTGCCTTTTTTCTCATTGGGTACAATGATCTCTGTCACAATATTAACTCTGAACAAACCCTAGCTTCTAACTACAATAACAATCTTGATAAGGCTCTGGAAATTTGGGATAAAAACCATAAAGGGGGCAAGGCCTACCTAATCTCATTAGCTGATGTTCAAAAAATATATCCCCTTTTGGATGGACAGGTATGGTTCGAAAGCTCTAAAGGAAGATATCGATGTAACGAAAGTTGGGAGAAACTTTTCCCCTACTGCCCTACTTTTTCTAAAAAATTCAAGGAGGGCACTTTAAACGATTACTTAGCCCCAAGAGTTGATGCTCTTAACAATACGTTAAAGGAATTAACCGAAAAATGGAAAAACAAAAGCATTCGCAATCAATACTTCCGTATTGAACCCCCTCTCGGAATGGACTTTCAAAAAGATCATTTCGCAATCGATTGCTACCATCTTTCCAATAAAGGGCAGTCATTTGTGTCAAAACAAATCTTTGACTCTGTAGGATGGCAATAATCGTTTTATTTAGGCTGACTTTTTAATGGGATTCATCCCTACTTCGTGAGTTACCTCATGAAAGCGAACTTGTGAAGGCAAAAGACTCTCTGAAAATGCCTTCCATACCCTCTTCGTATCCATTTCATCATTACACAGAAATATATTCACAATCGCCATCTTATACTCAGGCCAGGTACTAATAATAAAATGGGATTCCTTTAAAATGAGACATAAAGTTAACCCGTGCGGCTGAAACTTATAATGAGAGCTCTTAACAACTGTAGCTCCCTCAGCCTCTAAAGCCTCTCTAGCAGCCTTTTCAAGTCGTTTAGTTTCGCTCAATTCCAATTCACAACCGTAAGCATCTACAATCAATTCTCGAATAAGAGTCATAGAATAAATGTTATCACCAAAAATCAAATTAGATATATAATTTCAAAATCCAAATGACCCAGATCGAATCCTTGTATCTATATTTCTGTGCGGGTTTAGTAGCCTTCACTTGCGTGGCTTATGAATTACTTTTAGGTAGTTATGCCACGTTTCTGATGGGGGCTAGTATTCTACAATACTCGCTTGTAATCTCATTGATGATGCTCAGCATGGGTATAGGAGCTTTACTTACTAGATCTCTATCTAAAAACAGTTTCGCTTATTTTCTTGCTGTAGAAACCTATCTTTGTTGGTGTGCTATTTCTGCAGTTCCCCTAATGTATATCTCCTTTTCGCTTAACTTTGCTCCAGAAAAGATTTTAATTCTTTTCGTTTTTCTTTTAGGGTTAGGCATTGGAATGGAGATTCCACTTCTCTCACAGATGAATAGCAGCCATAACTCTTTAACAAAAATACTTTTCTCAGACTACATAGGTGGATTTGTAGGTGGACTTGCCTTTCCCATAATCCTCTTTCCCTATTTGGGTTTCTTTCAAATAGGGGCTCTTTTAGGGCTTATCAATGGACTGATTAGTTTAACTTTCCTTTGGATATTTCACCGAAAGATTGGCAAAAATATTTACGCGTGGGCACTGGTCATAAGCCTCACAGTAGTTATTTGTCTTATTGAGCTCTCTTTTGCTGAAAAATTACGATTAGAAATGGAAAAATACTATTTTGCAATCTCTACAAATTAAAACGCCGTTTCAGGAGATCCTAAAACGGCGTTTTAAATAAAAAACTAAAACTTCTAGTTTAAATAATCTTTAAAAGCTTTTCCAGCACGGAACTTTGGAGCGGTGCATGCAGGAATTTTAATAGCTGCGCCTGTTTGAGGATTGCGGCCCATTCGTGCTTTTCTTTTTGATTTTGTGAATGTTCCAAATCCGACTAGTGTGACATCGTCGCCCTTTTTAACACTCTTTTTGATAGCTTCAATTGTACTATCAATAACACGCTCACAATCAGCCTTGGTGATTTCAAGATCAGATGCAAGTTGTTCCACGAGTTGCGCTTTATTCATTTTAAGGTTCCTCCTAAATGATGTTGTAGATTGGAATCAATCAAAGATAGGTAAATAACAAACTGGTTTTTTTTGGTCAAATAATTATTATCATGAAATAATTATTTTTTTCTTGCCAGAAGAACAGTTCCCACGTCCTATTCAAGCATTGTGAAAAAACAGTTTGACATCGTTTTTTTTATTACTTCAATTTTATTATTTTCCCTGCCTTCTTGTTTGAAACATTCTTCGGACACACCTTCTAAAGTTCTTCGAGTCATCTTTTCTTTTCCTTCATTCTCTTTAAAAGATCTAAATTGCGAATTTTCTCCCTGCCTTGAAATCAGAAACCTTACTGGAGAGGGATTGTTTCGTTTGCTTTATATTAATAATGAAATAGCTCTTAAACCCGCTCTTGCAGAGTCTTGGACATTCTCAAAAAACAACCTTTTGATTCAAATTAAAAAAAACATTAAAAACTCAGATGGCATCTCGATAACTGCGGCCGATTTTGTTGAATCATGGAAAAAAGCTCTTACATCAAAAAAGTTCAATAAGGCTCGATTCCTGTTTCCTATCATTCAAGCTAAGCCCTTTTTTGAGGGGCAAGTCCCTTTTTCTCAAGTAGGGATAAAGGCCTTAAACCCTCAAACTCTCTCCCTTACTTTTATAAAACCAGTGCCCCAGTTCTTATTCTCTCTGTCCCATCCATCATCTTGGTTACAAGACTTACCTTTCGAGAAAGGCTCTCGTTCATTGGGTCCATTTTTAATTGCAAACAAACCTTCTTCCACCAAGTTAATACTAACTCGAAACCCGAACTATTGGGGAATTCGCCCCATCGTGGATCAAATCGAAATCACTACCTTCTCAAATAAACAATTCGCAATGAACTCTTTTGAAGACAAAGAGGCCCATTTGATATTCGGAGATATCGGAACATCACGACGAGAAAATATTCAGCTCTATCCAACACCCTATAGAACAGTTCTCATTTTTAACGAAAGAAATCGCCTTTTACGAGATCTAAATCTAAGAAAAGCTTTGTTCTTGTCCATTAATAAAACAGAGTGGGTTAACACTCTCCAACAACCTATCCTGCTTGCTTCGGGACTAGATCCCTTTATTGCCTCCCCCACTTCCTCTAAAGAGATCTACGACCCCAATAAAGCTAAGTCTTTACATACTGCTTTTTTAAAAAATAACTTACTTACTTCAGAGTCTCAGACCTTAACCCTAGCCTATCCAGTTCAGTTGCAATCTATCGCAACCAATCTTTCAATGCAGTGTCTCAAACAACTAAACCTCAATATCCAATTAACTCCAAC
>SXPJ01000056.1 GCA_005776395.1 Bdellovibrionales bacterium
CATTTCCAATTACAAGCTGTTGGGAATCAATAATAAGGATAGCTTTAAAGAGCTTAATTTAACCCCAGAGTTAAAAGCTAAAATTCTTTCTCTAATTAAGAAGAATAAAAATAAGGATATTAAGAATAATGAAAACGACAAAGAGCCCAATAAAACCCAAGAGATCTTATTTAGTGATCTAGAACAATTTATTAGAGAATCTTCTAATGAAATTTCTAACGAAGAAAAGATTCAAATAGCAGGGCTTTTGTTAGTTCATACAGAAAATAAGATACTGAATAAGGACACTAATACTGCTATTGAAAGCCTAATTCAAAAATACCAAGAAGATCCTCTTTTAAAGGAAATAAAAAAAACAGACAAAAAGGGGTTGGATTTACTCTTTGAAATTATTGCAAGTTCACTTGCAAACCCAGAATCTTTAGACTCTCTTTTCAATCCCATTAAAGAACAGATTTACAATTCAGAACTAGCAAAATTACCGTCTACAACCCAACCCTTAGTTCCTAGATTCTCAGAGGTTTTAAACACCCTTAAGCCTTTAAAGGCTATAGAACCTCAACTCCCCAATTCCTCTAACCGCTCCATAGGCCCTACCTTAAATCCTTTTTCGGGAGGAGGAACTGGAGGAAGTTGTAACTCTAGCGGAAGATTTGGTGTTGGAAACTCACGCACAATACCTAATGGAGGGTTCTCCCCTATTCCTGCTTCTGAGGACACTGAAGCGCTTCAAGCTTGTACCAATGGAATTCGAGGAAAGAGATTTAATGTAGAACTAGGACTTCCTGGGGCTCTATGTGCGAGTACCCCCATAGCCAAAGATCCAGACGAGGTGATGAAGTTATTTAGAAAAAACCCCCAAGCCAGCTGCGAAGTTCATTTAGCCTCCGCACTTCATTGTATTGAAGGAAAAGGAGAGCTTACGGGAAGAACTATTAGAACCAGTATGGGGCAGGCCAAGATTACTCAAGTAAGTTCTCCTGACAGAATCACGGGACAATCCGTACAAAATGGAAATCCTGATTTAATCGTCTTAAAAGTAGAGATTCCTTGTGAATCGGCTTTAAGCCTTAATATCGCTAGAGTTCCAACTCCTATTGAAATCACTGAACTCACCCAAAATAGTTCTCTGCCTCTTGTTTTACAACAAAACGCCTCTATTAACGCCTCCTCTCAGGGTAGAAATCAAGCTACCATTGCTGCGACAGGAACTTTCGACAGAGCTTCAAATGGAGAGCTTGGAAATTTTATTCGTTTTAACACTAATAGTAGTTTCAACTCTTCATCTGGAGTTGATAGAGGCCCTTTAACTCGCTCACCTGGTTTGGTTTTGGATTCTAATCGAATTAAAAGCGGAGACTCCGGAGGGGCCGCTTTAACCTGCAAACTCGAAGACAAAAAAGTAAAAGAGGTTCTATTTATGGGAGCTATTTCACATATCTTAGTACGAAATGACGGAGATGAAGGTAAAGAAGGGGGAATCGCCTCAGGACAATCCCTGATGAACCTAAGCCGAGCTTTTTGGGGTGATAATAGAAATGTAAGTACCAGTAGGCTTGGGGTTGCCTCTCAACCTAATAATGCTCACTAAAATATTTGTAATGGATCAGATTCCCCGCAAAGCATCACCCCTCATTTGGCCCCCAAGAGGGGCTAAAACACTCTCTATCCGGCGGAGAAATTTTTGTCTTATGGGTGCTATCCACAGTCATCACATAAATTCCATAGTGCCCCTCTTCATTATTTGAAAAGGCAAAATGACGTCCTGTCGGCGCCCACGAAGGATTTTCACTATTAATTCTTCTGCCGGGACGACTTTCTCCGGCAGTCATTCTAGTTAGATTATTTCCATCGGGATCAATCATATAGATATCAAAATTGCCTTCTCCAGTTCTCTGAGCCGCAAAAAGAATTTTATCTCCTCGAGGAGACCAAGAGGGACTTGCATTGTATTGACCTGCAAAAGTGAGTTGATTTGCAACTTTTGTCACAATATCCAAAACATAAATCATGGGGTGCCCAGTGCGAGCACTCGAAAACACAATTTTCTTTCCATCAGGTGCCCAGTTAGGCTCAACCTCAAAAAGTAGCGAAGTTTGATTAGATTGAAATCCGTCTCCTAAAAGTCTCTTCCATTGAATATTTCTACTCAAAGGCTCTGGCCCACCTCCACCGTCTTTATTTAAGAAATAGAGTTCAGGTCGACCTGTAAAACTTAAGGTTGCAACCCCTTGACTTGCATTAGAGCTCCAAGAGGCCCCGCTGTTCATGCCTTCTCTTGAGGAAATAACCTGTCGTTTTCCATTCGTGAGATCGTGTTTTTTCAAAACCACACCTCGAGTTCTCAGACCTCCTCGATTGACCCATTCGTACTGACTATAAGTAATATTTTTACCATCTCGCATCCAGGTAGGGGTTGTTGATAAAGTTTTATCTGAGGTAAGTGGTGTTAAATTTCTTCCATCTGGATCCACAACATAGATCTCTTTAGGTGGAGGTGTTTTATAAGGATATTTCCAACAGGTCATAAGAATTCTGCTGGTAAACAAACCTTTTTCCCCTGTAAGTTCCGCTAAAATATCTTCCGATATCGCGTGAACTAATCGATAATATTGAACTGGCACTGACTGGTATTTTTTTCCAAATATTCTTTTTTGGCCAGGAACATCGTAAAGATAAACCTCAACATTTAATTTTCCGCCCCAAATTTGATAGGCAAACTTCAGAGCAAAAGCGGCTCCTGCAGAGGAAAATTCCTCGTAACCAATTTTGGTAGAGTCTTGGGGCAAATCCGACTTTAAAAAATCCGATTCAGGTATGAAGTCAAAAAGATTACTAAACAAAAGATCCGCTTTTAACTGTTCTCGGACATTTCTTGCAAGCTGAGGATCCAAGGCCCCCCCCTCTGCCATTGGATGAACTTGACCCATAGCAATTTTAGCTCTTTTGACATTGGCTCCACTCACTGTCAGATATATTGTTCCCCAACATTGCAGAGAAAAAAACATAAATAATACTAGAGCTCGCATAGGTGACTCCTCTTAATTAGGGCTTAAAGGTAATTTGAAAACCCTCTTTGAGCAAAGAAATATCTTCAGGAACTGGCAAAGGCTGTGAAGTATCAATCGCCTGCAGAACTGCCGAATCAAAAAGAGGATCTGTCGAAGCCTTTACTACCTTTCTAGATTTGACTCTTCCATTGGGATAGACCTCTAAGTAAATGTCAGCCAATAGAGTTCCTCTCTTTTGCTGCCATAAATAAATATTGAAATGTTTTCGAATGGCATCACTCACCAAGGCTCGATACTGATCACTTGCGGTTCCAATCATTCCCACTGCGGAGTTTCCCTGCGATAATTTATTACCCGCTAGTTTAGATCTCCCTCTTTTTCCTTCTTTAGCAGTTAAATTCTTCAAAGCCTCTTCTCGATTGGCCTCCTCTTGAAGTTTTTTCAAAGCCTTGGTCTGTTGCTCCAAAATTTCCTTTCTGGTTTTTCTGTCAGATTCTTCTTTGGCAGCCTTTTTATCGGAAATTTTCATCAGATCAGCAGGCGTTGAAAGATTCTTCGGTTTTTCAATAGGAACTACTGGTTTATCAACAATAGGTTGGCTCATATCGACGTTAGGAATGTTTTTAAGTAGTTCATCGGGAAGAGCCACCACATCGACTTGAATAAAACTCTGATAGGGCTCCTTCATCTCCTTTTTTTTAAAAAATGAGAAGTCATCCATCACATGGAGACTTAAGAGCCCCATCAAGACAGCTAAGTGAGCCCCTACTGAAATAAGAACTGATGATAGGGGTATATTAACAAAGCTTTGAGTAGTCGAACTCGAGCTCATTGAACTCCTTAAAAAAACTTATTTACCTGGTGGCAGGGTCACAAGACCGATTTTATTGATCCCAGCATTTTTAACAATAGCCATAACTTCAGCAACAAAGCCGTAAGTCAAAGAACTATCTGCTCTGATATAAATCTCTTGTTTATCCCTGTTCTTATAAAACTGCTGTAATTTGTTACTAAGCGATGCAAAGAGAATCTCTTCTTTTCCTAAAAATAGTTTCATATCCTTTGAAATATTTAAAGTAATAGGAGACTCCCCCTTGGGTAGAGCTTTACCTGAAGCCTTGGGGAGTTGAATAGGAATACCGCTCTCTAACATTGGGGCGGTCACCATAAAAATAACCAGTAGTACCAACATCACATCGACAAGCGGCGTGATATTAATATCGGCTACTGGGCCTCTGTCATCTGATGAAATTTTGAAACCAGCCATAACTTACTATCTTAAAAGAAAAGGGGTTATCTTAACTACCTAAGAAATTTCGCTTAACAATATTTAAAAAATCGGCTCCAAAATTTTCCATTCGAGCTCGAATACCGCGAAGCTTATTATTAAAATAGTTGTAGCCCATCGTTGCAGGAATAGCACATGCAAGTCCCACCGCTGTAGCAATCAAAGCTTCAGCGATTCCAGGAGCCACCGTGGCCAAACTAGCCCCTCCTTGAATCCCAATATTTTGAAACGCATTCATAATTCCCCACACGGTTCCAAACAGTCCAATAAATGGAGCAGTGCTTGCTGCAGTCGCCAAAAAAGTCATTGAGCTCTCTAATTTTATAGTCTCTCGTCTCGAAGCTACATTTAGAGATCTCTCCAAGTTTTCAATAGAGGACTCAGGTGGAACCATAGAGCCCAAATCTGTAGTCGCATGATCTCGGGAAGAAGATTTTTGCCTTTCCTTGTCCATCAGTCTTTGGAGCTCTTTGTATCCCGATTGAAAAATAGTCGCTAGTGGAGTGCTGGGATATCTCTTAGATTCAGAATAGATATGATCCATACTCTTTCCACTCCAAAAAACCTCCAGAAAATTCTCAGTACTCTCCTCTGCCTGTCCCAAGATTCGCCATTTGTGGATAATAATGGCCCAACTTATCAAAGAAAAAACTATGAGAAGTAAAAGTACAATCATCACCACTGGACTGGAATTAAGAACAATCTCCAGCATGTTGAGAGAGGTTACACTTTCACTGGGGGCCGGATTGGCTGCTAAGGCTTGAGTTGTTATGTATAGTATGTGTGGGTTCATGTGTAAGAAATGTTTGTGAAAAAGTTAGCTTTTAGTGTAAGAGAACGATTCCCTAGCGTCAAGGAGTCTAGATGCGTCAAAATTTAATTCATGTTATCGGTGCTGGACTTGCGGGTAGTGAAGCCACTTATCAGATAGCCATGCGCGGCATTCCAGTCATTCTTCATGAAATGCGTCCGCACAAAATGACCGAGGCCCATACGACATCCCAATTTGCTGAGTTGGTTTGCAGCAACAGCTTTGGCTCCGTATCTGAAAATTCCGCCTCCCGCATTCTAAAGGATGAACTGAAACAGCTTGGGGCCTTTGTATTATCGGTCGCCGAATCTATCGCTGTTCCCGCCGGAGCCTCATTGGCTGTGGATCGTATTAAACTTTCCCAAATTATTACAGAGACATTAGAAAAACATCCCTTAGTGACAATACAAAGAGAAGAGATCAGTCAATTACCCAAAGATGGCATCACTATTTTAGCCACAGGTCCTCTAACCTCAAAAAGTTTAATCAGCTCTCTACAACCCATTTTTGGAGATAACTCTCTTTATTTTTACGATGCTATTTCGCCCATAATCTCTACAGATAGTCTAGACATGGAGAAATTATATTATGCAAACCGTTACGATAAAGGTGAGACTAAAGACTTTTTGAATGTTCCACTTACAGAAGATCAATACAACACCCTTGTCGATGATCTGCTCTCAGGAGAGGTTGTTTTGCCTCATAATTTTGAGGAAGAAAAATATTTTGAATCTTGTATGCCGATAGAGGCCATTGCAGCTCGCGGCAGAAAAACTCTAGCGTTTGGACCTATGAAACCGGTAGGTCTAAATGATCCCCAAACCGGAAAAAGACCTTTTGCAGTTGTTCAGTTGCGAACTGAAAACAGATACAAAACCTCTTATAATCTCGTCGGTTTTCAAACTAAATTAAAATACAAAGAACAGGAAAGAATTTTTAGAAAGTTGCCAGGACTAGAGAGAGCAGAATTTTTAAGATTGGGCAGTATGCATCGAAATACCTACATTGATTCTCCCAGACTCTTAAATCCCTCGTTACAACTTAAAACACAGCCCGAGGTCTTTGTGGCAGGTCAGCTCACTGGAACAGAAGGATATCTGGAATCAACGGCTACGGGTCTACTTGCAGGAGTTAATGCCTCTCAACTCTACCTAGATCGAGCTGAAATGATATTACCTGACACCACCATTCTTGGAGCCTTACTACAAACCATCACAGATCCGAATAGAACTAATTTTCAACCCATGAATGTAAACATGGGGCTTTTTCCTCCGTTAGAAAACTTCTCAGGAAAAGATAAAAAGCTAAAAAATAGTTTACTGTCAGTAAGAAGCAATGAGATCTTAAGCTCTTGGAAAACGACAAAAAACTGGCCTTCAATTTAGAGTATTAAAATCTATCTTCAGCAGGTGGATTATGGATCTTAGATGACTTAACTCCATGATTGTGTCCTGAATGGCCCGCCTCTGAAGATGTGGAATTTCCACTGGGAGGAATTGTATTATTGGCTCTTTGTTCAGAGGCCAAATCTCTAGCACTAAGGGCAGATCCAAATGAACTAGGACCCCGACGTCCAGTTTGAGATTGAGATAAAAGTTCTGCATTAGAAGGAGTTTTAATCATAGAGTCTACCTCTTTTCGAGGAGGAAGACTTGCCTCTAAAGTTTTTAACTTAAGATCCACAATGGTATTAACAAGAGTATTCATACTTTTTTTGTTTTCAGCTAAAGCGTTGTTAGAGGCTTCCCTAGATTTTTCTCTTGCCTCATCTTGAGATTTCTGTTTTTCCACCAATTTCTCTATAATTTCTTGGTTTTGATTGGGCTGATTAAGGATCGTCGCGATTGCTTTCTCCGAGTTTTGGCTCGACTCCTGAAGCGCCTTTGTCGCGCTCTCTCCAATTTTAGTGATCTCCTTAGCACTCTCTTCACCTTTTTTTAAAATTTCCTGAACTAAGGGATTAGGCTTGTACTGAGCACCACCGCCGTTGCCGCCGCCATTGCCGCCGCCATTGCCGCCGCCGTTGCCGCCGCCATTGCCGCCGCCGCCGTTGCCACCGCCTTGGGGGCTAGGAGCAGGCAAAACCCCCCTGCCCATAATACCTGGATTCCCAAATCCACCGCCTTGGGAGAAAGAAGAAGTAAGTTCTGCAAATAACACTGAAGAACTCATTAATAGCGGTAAAATAGGAATGAAAATTTTATTTAGCTTCATGTATTTTGCCCTTTTCCTGTTTGTAAATTTAAGAACTGCAGAACCCTTGCCAAAACAGTCAGATTGATGTGCATTATTATTATAGCAATATCAATATCTTAGGTTCTATGGCTGGGGTTTTTACGGTGATGAAAATGCACATCATATAAAAAAAAATGACTCCCTGTAAAAAAGGGAACGGTTGAAAAACTAATTTACAGTTGATGCGAATCTATCGAAAACTTTGATAAGATTCGCTTCCCGGATAAGCCTTCAAATTAATGATATAGCGTTCCAATCTTCTATTTTAATCCTATTCTCTTTCTTCCGATAAGTTAGGGAGAGATCTATTCTATGAACAAAAATACTCGGCAAACCATTTTAAATTACCTTGCCATACTCAGTTTATGTATTTGTTTTTTAAGCCACGCAGGGGAGGATGAAATATCTCCTGAAACTTTGCCTGATGAAATTCCAAATGAACAAAATTTTGGAATTCCTAAAACCTCTGAAGAGAGCCAAAGAGAGGTTCAATCCATAATCTTAATACCAGTCGAACCTTCTAAAAAAAATGAAGATGCTAAACTTGAGCCATCCATGACTCCGCTTTTTCCCACTGAGCCGATAGCCATTGAAA
Source organism: Bdellovibrionales bacterium (assembly GCA_005776395.1). Taxonomy (GTDB): domain Bacteria; phylum Bdellovibrionota; class FAC87; order UBA2466; family UBA2466; genus UBA2466. The sequence continues at coordinate 7,941 of SXPJ01000056.1, forward strand.
TGGCAGAAAGCAATCCCGAAAAAAAAGCAGGAAATGATGAAGAGTTAACACAACCCGATCCGAGCTATATACCACCTCAACCCTTAGTAATCGCCCCCCAAAAAAAAATAGAAAATGATGAAGAGTTAACACAACCCGATCCGAGCTATATACCACCTCAACCCTTAGTAATCGCCCCCCCAAAAAACCTAGAAACTATTATTGAACCCAAAGCAGAACCGCCCCAAAAGATAACTCTAAAAAAAGAGGCTAAAAAGGAAAAGTTAGCTCTTCCAATTATACCCACAGATCCCATTCAAACCGATTCAATTCCCGCATCTATCCCTGCAAAACTAACCTTCTCAAAACCCAAACCCACTAAGCGACCTCCATTGATTTTAGCTCCTGAACTTTTGCAACAATTAATGGCAGACTCAGCCCATCTGGTCCCTATTGAGACCTTTATCGCTCGACTCTCAGTTCCCCCGACAACTCCCTCTCGCCCCCCGAAAGGAGTTTCCGATTTTTCAATCATTCTCTCCAATAATGAATTTTACCCCTCAAAAATAGTTCTAAAATCGGGGGCTTCTGTACGGCTACTTTTTACAACAACCAACAAAAAATCGGCTGCCCTAGTCATTGAAAAACTAAACATTCAACGCTGGGTCTCTTCGCAAATAGACGGAGACACAAAAAAAGAGCTAGATCGAACAAAGTTTGAAGTAAACCGAGAACTCTCTGCTAATCGAGTTACTGAAATTGAATTTCAGCTCAAATCTGGAGTTTACAGTTTTCATGATGTCATCACCGGTGCATCTGGAGAAATCTCTGTAGAGGAGCCCTAAAATGTCAGTTTTTGATGCCAGCATTCAGGTTTTTCTAGCACCCGTTCTTGCTTATCTTAAAGATGACTCAGTCACTGAAATCATGATCAACGGACCCGCTAATATTTTTGTGGAAAGAAAGGGCTTTGTTGAAAAGATTGATGCGAAATTTGAAGATGAGGGAGCTCTTATTGCTGCCGTAAGAAATATCTCTCAATTTGTAGGTCGACCTATCGACGAGGAACGCCCATTCTTAGATGCAAGACTTCCAGATGGTTCAAGGATTCACGCAGTCGTACCCCCAGTCGCAAAAAATGGGACCACAGTAGCTATTAGAAAGTTTTCCAAAACAAAATTAGAGATGAAAGACTTAATTACTCGAGGAGCACTCACAGTTGATGCAGCCCGATTTATTGATGTTTGTCTCTACTTAAAAAAGAATGTCATTATATCAGGGGGAACAGGTTCAGGGAAAACTACGATTCTAAATATCTTAGCCAGTCGCTGTCAGCCCAATCAAAGAATTCTTGTCCTCGAAGATTCTGCAGAATTAAAAATTCATAATGCTCATGTAGTTTACTTTGAGGCCCGCCCTGCTGATGAATATGGAAAAGGGCTCGTCACTTTGAGAGATCTTGTAAAATCATCTTTGCGACTCCGACCTGATCGAGTCATAGTCGGAGAGGTGCGTGGTGGAGAAGCTATGGATCTCATCAGTTCTATGAATACCGGTCACTCTGGATCTATGGGAACTGTTCATTCCAACAACCCAAAAGAATGTCTCACTCGTCTTGAAACTCTCGCAATGATGACTGAGTCAGATGTTCCAATCCAAGCAGTTCGTTCTCAAGTTGCCTCAGCTATCAATATTGTTCTACAACTCTCCAGAATGCAGGATGGCTCGAGAAAGGTAACACATCTTTCCGAAGGGCTCGGAATGGATATTCATGGTAACTACCAAGTCCAAGACATCTATCTTTTTGAACAAACTGGAAGAGACAAAGATGGAAAAGTGCTTGGAGGTCTAAATCCCACCGGCAACATACCCAGTTTCATGAGAGAAATTGAAGTTAATCAGCTTCCTTTTCCTAAGGAAATGTTTCTAAAAAAGGTAATAAATCCGAATTCACCACCTCCACCTCATCCGCCAGGCAAACCCGAAAATCAAGCAGCTTAGGGCTATTCTCTCCATTAAATGGTTCTTTCTAATGAGCTACCAAAACCGCAGGTCGAGAATTGAGTAATGACAAACACCTCAGAATGGGAGCCACTCGATTTTCCACTTTGTATCGAATGACGCTCTATAAAAATACTCGGTAATCGATATTCAAAATCTTAGAAAGACGCTTGGCCATAGATTTTCCGATCGGTCTCTTTCCGTTTTCCATCTTGGACAGATTCCCTTGTGGAATCTTCAGCTTCTTTGCAAGCTCCCCCTGACTAAGCCCCTCTTTACCACGGGCTCCACGAAGAGCAACTCCTGGTCGCGTATACTTTTCATCTAAATCCCTAAAAACTTTGTCTGCTGGAATAGACTTTTCTTCCTCAATCAAAACGCCTTCGTTTTTCAAAGATCGCAGCAATTTATTCACACGACCCGAAGGCACTTTAAAATGCCGCTCCTGTTTTTCATCGTAAACAGAAAGAATAACCGTTCCCTTAGTACGGAGCATTTTCATGGGTACCGGCATAGTAGACCTCCACCACCTGAGTTATTTTATTCACTACCAGCCAACACGCAATATATGTTGGCCGCCCTTTTTTTATATGGCAGTGATGCTCGTTCACACCGAGCTTTGAGTAATTAGGCCAATTCCCTCGAACTGGTCCTACAGTTTGAATTTCTAGTATGAGAGCACGAAGATTCTCACGTGCGAACTGAGGTAGTTTTTCAATACCCTTTGATGCCTTCTTCGTGATATCTACCGTCCACTTCACACTACTAAGATTATGTCAATTAATGACCATTGTCAAATAATGACATGCATGATTAGCGATTCTCGGTGAAGGGACTTATTGGCAGAAAGGCTTGAGCCTAGCTTCTAAAAATTAGTAATGGTCAACTGAGATGCGCTCTTGGGAATAACCACTTTGGAATTTGGATTCTGCGCTAGAGAGGTCATTCCAGTTGTTAAGTTGTTCTTCTTTTGAGCTGGCGTTAAATCGTTGATAGTTAATAGGGTCTCTCCCTCACCTAATTTGTGAGATCTAATTTTGTCTGCTGTATTTACAAAGGTGGATGATTCGGCTGAAATAACTTCCATACTTCTAGCAGCCACTTCCAGCTGTCGATTATAAGCTTCAATTTGATCTTTGGGTGTTAGCTGCTTAATTTGAACCTTTCGATCCCCCTCTTCTTCTGAGTCCTCAGGTCCTACACTTAAGTCAGAAGCAATTTGACGCTGGGAAAGCTGAATCTGTTCGGGTTTTTGTATCTGATCAACAGTGATAAATGGATTTGAGATCTGCTCCACAGTCGCACGGTACGCCCACTCGTCATATCTCTCTTTATTGGAATCCCCAGCTACCCATTCATCCCCTTGAAAAGAGGGGTTAACTACGTCGATACTGGCTTTTTTAACTGCTTGGGCTCGAGCGACTCGGTCCTCCAAACTTATCCCTTCGGTCTCCGTATCCAAGGGGGCTTGAGCTTGAAGCCGCTCCTCTGCTGACGCGTTATTATCCTCTTGCTCAACTTCAGATTTATATTTCTGAGGATCTCTATCTGTATTTGTAATAACTTCAATCCCCTTTTTAGCCGATTGAATACCTGTCCACTTAGCGACTGAGTGATTTGCAATGCCTCGAGTAATATTGATAGCTACGGCTCTTAATACCTCGGGAGGAGGAGCTATAATTTCATCCTGCTTAGGAGCTTCATCTCCAAGAACAATCTTCAGTGCCTGCTCAGCCGATTTTTCACCTAACTCAGAGGCCACTTTTGTAGCCTCTTCATTAAGTTCATATTTTGACAAACCTTGAATATTAAGACGACCATGAGAATCGAGTAAGTTTTCACCCGTTCTTAAAGCTATATTCCAGATTCGATAGGCCCCTTCGCTGATTTTCTGTTTTGCCCCTTCCCACATCTGATATATTTTTCTCTCAAGCGGGGATGAATCTCCACTTATTTTACCGTGTTCAGAAACATCCTTATCTAACCATTCTTTACATTGAGCCCCATCAGCTTTTCCATTTCCACCGGAAGTTAAGCACATAGCTTCGCTATTAGTGTGGTGAGCAATACTTGATAAACTGGTAATCTGATCATCAACATTAAAGGACCCATTTTTTGATTCTTCTGGATTGGTGGCTACTGAAGTTTCAATATTAGTATTAGCTCGATTGACTAAATCGGTCATATTCTTTTTAGCTCTCTCGGTGGCAGAATCGGGATCCTCCCCATTCACTTCAACCGAGTCCGATGAGGAATTAGAATTTTGTTCAGAGCCCAAAAAAGAATAACCATTCTCTGAAGAATTGGCCGTAGAAATAACAACGCCAATCACAGCAGAGGTGCGATTCGAAGAAGCTGTAGTTGATACAGAATTCACCAAAGGAGATACTGACGCTCTATTCACGTCAGATGCCTCACCTGTTTTATTATTAGTTTGTTCTTCTAGTTTTTCTTCAGAGGGTAAAGCCTCTTTTTTATCCTTAGTTTCTATTTTATTATTGGTCTTTTTTTCATCCTTGGTTCCTAAATTCTTTTTACCTGTAGTTGAAATTTTATTGACGAAAGTTTTGTGTTCCCCTTCATGGGCAGATAAAGGAATACAACCAAAAAGTAGAACCGGTATAAAAACAGCTAAAAGAGCTGGTCTTTCTTTTTTTAAACCCAAAAAAATCATGTGTCCCCCACCCTTATTTCAGAGCAAGGCGAATACCAAAAGAAACTAACTAAAATCAGCTCCTTATCCCATTGAGGTTGTCTAAAAATTAAATGGCCACGGCTCTACATTAATAATTATTATAAATTCAATTACTTAGGGTGTGTCTTATCTTAACACTCGCACCAAATATTTTTTTCTCTGCGTTATTAATTGTGTGGGAACGGGCAACTACATGAATATTTGATTTTTTTTAATTTCTAATTTTAGAGAGGTGTCATCTACGGACTTAGATCACCTGTTGAATACACTAAAGCCAAGACAACTCAGCTATCTTTTCATTTGTCTAGCCTTGGGGGGTTTGGTACTTCTGTGACAACTAAATGAAAACCAAAGTAGAAAGTTCAATTCCCCCTTCGAACTCGTCAACCTCCACAAACGCTACTGTGACACCTATGTTGGCTCAGTACTTAGAACTCAAACGCCAATACGAAGATGCGATTGTGTTTTATCG
>SXPJ01000057.1 GCA_005776395.1 Bdellovibrionales bacterium
TAAAAAAACGTATTCTCATCAAATTCTGCAGGGAGCAATTGTTAATCCGGATCTTAGGCAGGTAATTCCATTGATGCCAGAGGAGATTCGAAACACAGATGGCCTAGAGAAGCAGGATTGTGAAATTAATGCTGGAAAGAGCAGCAATTCTAGGTGAAGGGACTTGTTTTACTTAAAAATGGAAAGAGGGGATAAAAATCCAGGTTAAATGTAGTCATTTAGCCCCCTCTTTCCAGTTTTAAGTAAAACAAGGGTTCGCCCTCTCCGATGTTAAAACCAAAATACTCGACCACCTTAAGCCCGACAAAGAACCCATCAAAAAAACGTTATCCATCTATATTTTAAAAATTGCAAAGCTCGGCGGCTATCTAGCGAGAGCTTCCGATCCGCCACCAGGAAACAAAGTCATGTGGCGTGGAATACAGAGGTTGACGGACATTCAGATCGGAGTAGAAATCGGTGTCAAATTTGTGGGTAATTGAAAGGAGCCTCGATGATTTACGAAATATTGCTATACTCCATAAAAATAGTTCTCTCAAAGACTCACAAATTATCATCGATAAGATTAAAACAGGAATCTGCCGTTCTATTTTTGGGCACTGAATGGCTACTTTGTTCGTTACTATCTAGCCCATTTAACAATGTTTTTAATAACGTAATTTTGCTCTAAGAGTGTAATACCAGGAAAAATAGGCAGAGATAGGACTTCTTCAGCAGCTAATTCGGCCTCTGGAAAATCTCCCTTTTTAAAATTTAAATGAGCTAGAGCTTTCTGTAGATGACATGGGATTGGGTAATAAATGGAATTACCGATACGATTTTGAGTTAACATTTCACTCAAAGAATCTCTCTTCTGATGCTTAACTCGAATTGTGTACTGATGAAAGGTATGATTACTATAAGAAACTCGCTTAGGTGTTTGAATAATATCATTTAAACTTTGTAAGTTTTCATCGTAATAAGCTGCAGCTTGCTGGCGTTCTTTAATCCATTCATTTAATTTGGGAAGAAATAGTCTTAAGATTGCTGCTTGCAGGGTATCGATTCGACAGTTGCTACCGATAATTTCATGATGATACCTAACTGTTGATCCGTGAGTTCTTAGGAGAGTAATTTTGTTTCCTAGCTCTGAATCATAAGTCGACACAAAGCCAGCATCTCCAAAGGCTCCTAAGTTTTTAGTGGGGAATAAACTAAATGCACCTAAGTGGCCCAAAGCTCCTACGAATCCCATTTCGTGATGGGTTCCTATCGCCTGGCAGGCATCTTCAATTACAAAAATATTATACTTATCAGCAATCGATAATAAGGGTGCCATGTCCGCAGCTTGTCCATACAAGTGAACCGGAATAATAGCCTTGATTGCTCTTCTCGTATCTTCTTGAAGAATTTTTTCAACTGCTTTCGAATCAACATTAAAAGTGTCTGGATCAATATCAGCAAAAACAGGAATAGCTCCAGCATTGCATATGGCACTTACTGTTGCAAAAAAAGTAAAGGGAGAGGTTAGAACTAGATCTCCCGGCTGAATATTGATCGCTTTAAGTGCAAGCCATAAAGCATCGGTTCCACTGGTAACGCCAATGGTTCTTTTTACCGATAGATAGGAGGCAAGTTCCTGCTCAAGAGCAATTACATCGGGACCCAGAATAAAGCCACCCGATAAAAATATTTTTTCAAAGACTGCAATTATCTTCTCGGTAAGAGGATGGTATTGTCGCTTTAAATCTAAGGGGGGGACCTGTGTAATTTCTTGCATTTTGGCTCCTAATCTACTTTAGACTAACCTTTCTTTTGTATTCTTATCAATCATGAAAAGGAAGGGATTTTAGCGTGGAATTTCTAACTCTTTAGATAAAAATGAGTCTTAATTTAAAAATGAAAACATCAAAGAAAATAGATACCCTTGCCTTGAAATTAGCTAGGGCATAAGTATTTAAAAGTTAAAAGGTTGTTATTACTATTGTGTTATTGTTTTCTTCTGGGAAGCCACAAATCTCTCAGCGTCTTTTTTCTTTTGGGTTAGTTTTATGCGCAGATTCTGATATTCAGAGAGTCGATTGTTCCAGGTTTGAAGTTGTTCCTTTAGGGGAGCTTTTCTTCCTTCAATAGATTGGAGATTCTTCTCAACCCCGGTAAATAATTCCTTAATTCTGGTTGTCTTTTGTTCAGTTTCCTTCCTCCAATCCTCTCTCTGTTTTTTTTCGTCTCTAGCGGCCTCTAATTCAGCCAATCTTGTCGGGTTCTGCGTACTTTTCGCAGGCCCTTCAGCCTTTTTTTCGAATTGTTCAATTTCTAATAAAGCCTTTTCATTCTTTAGGGTTTCTTTATTGGCTGTTGATAAAAATGCTAAATATCGAACTTTGAGAATACTATGTTCCTTCGCTAAACTTTCCAATTCATTAATTTCAGATTCAATGACGCTTATGTTTTTCTGGGTCGATTGAAGATTGGTTTCGGTATGAGTGATATTTTGTTCAATTGTTTGAATGTGATCCTTAATCCTGTTTTTACCATTCGGGCTAATGATCTCAGGAGAGATATTAAGTGTATCAATGTTTAAATCATTTGGCGTGTTATTAGCCATGCCTCGATTTAAAACAACACACAACATTAAAAGTGAAAAGAAATAGAAATTGCTCATGAAAATATTGTAACAGAAACAAAGCTTATTGAACGTGGCTCTTTAATTGCCGCAACACATCAAACGACAACCAGTCTTGAGGGCCTAACCATTTATATAGAATTTTACCTTCTGAATTAACTAGGTAGGTTTCTGGAAACTTGGTGGTTCCCATACTTCGAGCTAGTTCACCTTCTCTGTCATACATGACAGAAAATGAAGGTTTAAAATCCAAGGTGGACTCCAACTTAGAAATATCCTCTAAGCGATCGTCTACAGATATAGTAATTAGACGGGGTATTTTATTGCCCATGTTTGTTTTCGAAGCATTAATTTGTTTATTAAACAACTCGATGGAAGGAAGCTCCTCGAGACAGGGAGGGCACCAAGTTGCCCAAAAGTTAATTAGGGTAGGGCCACCAGGGCTCTCTTTTAACAATTCACCCAATGTCACCTTAGTCCTAGAAGCTCGGGTAAGATCTCTATAAACAGTTAATTTAACATTCAGAGGAAAAAAAACGGGGTTAGAGATCCCTTCTGAGTCAGAAGAGCTAAATTGGACCGTTCTTTTGGTTGTTAATAAGGGATATAAGAAGAGTAATAAAAAAAAAGCCGCAATCCAAAGTATCCCACGTAAAGTGGAAAACTTTATTGTTGGAGCTTTCAACTTATTTTAGTCCTTTTTTGAGGCTTTAGGCTTCTTGTCTTCAGCTGGTTTTTCTACAGTCTTTTCTGCTTTTTTAGTAGCTGGTTTATCTTCAGTGACTGAAGCCGCTTTTTTTGTTACTTCTTTTGAAGCCTTCTTAGTCTCTGCTTTATCTTTAGTTTTCTTTGATTTACTTTCTTCAGGGCCTGGAATGTAACGCATGATACATTGTTCAGCATTATCGCCAGCTCTTCGTGTAGAAAGTCTAAAGATTTGAGTGTATCCACCTGGTCTATCTTTAAATCTAGGGGCTAACTCTTTGCAAATTTTCTCAATAGCGTTACGAACTCGATTTTCCCCAGGAATATTAGTCTTAGTACTTCCCAGCATAACTATAAGTTGACGAACACTAGCTACGTCGCCACGTTTTGCTAATGTAACCGCTCTTTCAGCATACCATCGTAGCTCTTTTGCTCTTGATGGAATGGTTTGAATTGATTCCTTTTCGATAAGAGCCAGAGTAAGAGATCTTAAAGTAGCTCTTCTGTGCTCTGGGGAACGTCCTAGCTTTCTTCCAGCATGTAAGTGTCTCATAACAACTTTTTTAGCGTTAATAACTCTAGTTTAAAGAGTCTGCTCCGCTATCCTTCTTTTTCTTGTTTGCAAAATATGTTTCTGGGTCAAAGCTCTCAACTTTAATTCCAAATCCAAGACCCATTTCGATTAATATTTCTTTAATCTCATTAAGAGATTTTCTACCGAAGTTCTTAGTTTTTAACATTTCAGCTTCAGTTTTTTGCACTAATTCACCGATGTATTTAATTCCGGCATTTTGTAGGCAATTAGCAGAACGAACTGAAAGTTCTAGTTCATCAACGGTTCTGTAAAGATTATCATTAATCTTTTCTTGCTCAATAATAGGTTCGTGAATTTCAGGCTCTAAGCTTTCATCAAAGTTGATGAAGATACTTAGTTGGTCTTTTAAAATTTTAGAACCATACGCTACAGCGTCTTCAGGACGTACTGAACCATCTGTCCAGACTTCCATTTCAAGTTTATCGTAGTCAGTTCGTTGTCCGACACGAGCATGTGATACTGTGTAGTTAACTTTACGAACTGGAGAGAAGAAGGCATCAATTGGAACAACTCCAGCAGGTAAGTCTTCTCTTTTTAAAGCTTCTGCAGTGACAAAGCCTTTTCCAAACTCAACTCTAAACTCAGCTCTAAATCGACCCTCTTTTCCAAGAGTTGCGATATGTTGTTCAGGATTTAAAATTTCAACAGTATCATCTGCTTGGATATCAGCTGCTGTAACAGGACCAGCTCCCGTCTTATCGATAGTGACTGTTTTAGCTCCATCAACGTAAAGTTTAAAACGCACTTCTTTAAGGTTTAAAATGATGTCAGTTACATCTTCTGAAACATCCGATAATGCTGAGAACTCGTGAAGAGCCCCATCGATTCTAACAGCAGTAATAGCCGCTCCCTGTAAAGAAGAGAGAAGAATTCTTCTTAAGCCATTACCGATAGTAACTCCGAATCCTCTTTCAAGAGGCCTAGCTACAAATTTACCGTAAGTATCGGTTAAGGAATCTCTTTCGATTTCCAAACCTTTGGGTTTGATTAAACTGCGCCAGTTTTTATGAGAAATATTTAGATCCATTTGTATTACTCCTTATCTCGAGTAGAGCTCGACGACCAAGTTTTCTTCGATTGGTAATGTTACATGGTTTCGTTCGGGAAGGAACTTGATATGTCCCTTAAACTCAGCTGCATTAACTGCTAACCAGTCTGGAATTTCTCTCTTTTTAGAGTTTTCAATAGAACGAAGAATGGCTGTCATCTTTTGGCTTTTGGGCCTTACGCTGACTTCATCATTCGCCTTCAAAACAATATTGGGAATGTTGACCGGTTTTCCGTTTACGAAAAAATGTGAGTGAAGAACTAGCTGTCTTGCTTCTTTTCGGCTGTCCCCAAATCCCATTCTGTAGACAACACTGTCTAAACGGGTTTCGAGCCTTCTTAGAAGATTCATTCCGGTTACGCCCTTTTGTCTATCTGCGACATCAAAATATTTTCTGAATTGTCGTTCTAAAAGACCATAGATGCGTTTTACTTTTTGTTTTTCTCTCAATTGAAGACCAAAGTCTGAAACCTTAGTGCGAGTTTGACCATGCTGTCCAGGTGGATATGCGCGACGTTCAAATGCGCACTTATCTCCAAAGCAACGGTCACCCTTCAAGAAGAGCTTCATATTTTCTCTACGACAAAACTTACAAACTGAACAGGTACTTCTAGCCACAGTTAACTCCTAAACCCTTCTACGTTTAGAGGGGCGACATCCATTGTGAGGAATGGGTGTAACATCTCTGATAAAAGTAATTTTCATGCCACTAACTTGAAGGCCCCGTAATGCAGACTCTCGTCCGGCTCCTGGACCATTCACAAAAACTGAAAGTGTTCTGACTCCCTGATCGCCAGCTAATCTTGCTGCATCTTCAGCCGCAATTTGAGCTGCGAAAGGGGTGCTCTTACGGGCGCCTTTAAAACCTTTTCGTCCTGCAGAAGACCAACACAATACATTTCCAGCTGAATCTGTAATCGTTATGATCGTATTATTAAATGAGCTTTGGATAAAAGCTAAACCCACTGGAATTTCTTTCCTAGAAGATTTTTTACGCTTTGGCTCTTTTACTTCTGTGGTTTCTTTTACTTCACCTTCCACAGCAGGTGTTTGATTACTCACAATATGACTCCTAAAAGCTTACTTCGTCACTTTAAGTTGTTTACGAACCGCAACCGTTTTTCGAGGCCCTTTTCTTGTACGAGCATTGGTGTGTGTTCTCTGACCACGAACCGGAAGACTTTTGCGGTGTCTAAGACCACGATAGGTCTGAAGATCCATTAATCTCTTAATGTTCATACCAATTGTACGACGTAGTTCGCCTTCAACAGGTACGTTCTTTTCGATGTGATCACGGATGCGACCGACTTCATCGTCACCCAATTGATCTGTTTTTTTATTAGGATCAACACTTACTTGCTTCAGAATTTTCGCAGAAAGACTGCGGCCAATTCCGAAAACATAGGTTAATCCAACCTCTATTCTCTTATTTCTTGGTAAGTCGACTCCAGCAATGCGTGCCACAAATTACCCCTGTCTTTGCTTATGACGTGGATCTACGCAATCAACCCGAACTACGCCACCACGTCTAAATATCCGACATTTATTACAAATCTTCTTTACTGATGCTCTTACTTTCACTTCTATGCCCTTTTAGTAAAAAGCCTATTTAGGACAAGTCTTATTACTTTGTCAATTCGATTGCTTAACTGTTTTAAAAAGAGTTAAAAATCTCTCGCTTTTTTAAAACCCTTACCAGACAAGGATTTAACGCGACACTAAATAAGCTAGTATATTAAATTACTTAGCCCTATATGTAATTCTACCTCTGGTTAAGTCATAAGGGGAAACCTCTACGGTCACTTTATCTCCGGGAAGGATTCGAATGTAGTTCATTCGCATTTTTCCGGAAATATGAGCTAAAATTACTTTCCCGTTAGGAATCTCCACTCTAAACATTGCGTTAGGCAATGGCTCAACTACTGTTCCTTCAAGCTGGATTAGTTCCTCTTTGGCCATATTTGCCCCTCTCATTTAATTGATTGATCAACACTTGGCTTTCAGAATCGTCAAGAATATTTTCCCAAGCAGTTAAAATCTCAGGTTCTCCATCTGTAATGGCAATGGAGTGTTCGTAGTGCGCCGATAATTGTCCATCTTCAGTCACCGCAGTCCATCTATCCGCTAGAACTCTGACTTTATGAGTTCCTCGGTTCACCATGGGTTCAATCGCGATGGTCATTCCTGGCTTTAGCTTTAAGTTTGAGGCTCCTGAGGCATAGTTTGGAACCTGAGGATCCTCGTGCAGCTTTTGACCGATTCCGTGACCTACAAACTCTTTCACTATTCCGAAACCATGAGGTTTAATGACTGACTCTATCGCAAATGCAACGTCTTTGAGTGTGTTCCCGGCTCTTGCAGCATCAATACCTGCATATAAAGACTGTTTAGTCACAAGTATTAATTTTTTTGCTTCATCCGAAATATTTCCTACTGCAACTGTAACAGCACTATCACCATGGAAGCCTTGATAGCTGAGTCCAAAATCTAAGCCAATAATGTCCCCATCTTTTAAAACACGGTCACTTGGAATTCCATGAACCACTTGTTCGTTCACCGAGGCGCATAGACTGTGTCTGTAACCAATATAACCCTTAAATGAAGGCTTCGCTCCGAAACTAAGAGTGAGTTCTTCAGCTGCGAGATCTAGATCAATAAGCTTAGTTCCAGGTACTGCCATTTTAGTGAGGTTCATTAGAACTTTTGCTACCAACCTGCCGGATTGGCGCATGATCTCTAACTCTCTATTTGATTTAATGTAAACCATTACTGTTTTAAAACTTTAAGAAGTTCATCTTGAATTACGCTAACCGATTTGTCTGCATTAAGGTTGATGAGTTTGTTTTGTTCTGAGAAGTAATCAACTAGACCCTGGTTCTGAGATTTAAAAATATCTAAACGTCGTCGAACAACTTCTTCAACGTCATCTGCTCTTTGAATTATCGCTGAAGAGCATTTATTACAGGTATCTTTTTTGGTTGGTGGAATAAAGATAAGATGAAAGGACTCTCCGCAATTTGGACAAACTCTTCGCCCGGTTAGTCGGGGAATCAAAACGCTCTCAGGGACTAAAAAATTTACAGCTTTAGAGATTCGTGTTTTTGCTTTGCTATCTAAAGATTTAGCTTGAGGTACAGTTCTTGGAAATCCGTCCAAAATAATATTTGAGTCCTCACTTTTTGGTAAGGAAAGCAACGCTTCTTCGATTAGTTCAATCATTACGGAATCAGGAACCAAGTTTCCTTGGTCCATATAGGTTTTTGCTTTTAGACCGACTGGCAGCTGTTGCTTTATCGCAGATCTTAGCATGTCACCGGTGGACAAATGTACGAATTCAAATTTCTCGACAAGTTGTTTAGCCTGGGTTCCTTTTCCAGAACCAGGAGCACCTAGAAAAACGGTGATATTCACAACCTAACCCCGTCGTCCTCGAAGATTAGCATTTTTCATGAAACCTTCGTAATCTCTCGTTAATAAGAATGTTTGGATTTGAGATACCGTATCGAGAGCAACACCCACCAAGATAAGAAGGGTGGTTCCCCCGAAAAAGAAAGATACTTTAAACTTATTAATTAGAAAGTCCGGTAATAAACAAACTAACGCCAAATACAAGGCTCCACCAAAAGTAACTCTGGAAAGCACGCGATCAATATACTCACTAGTATTTTTTCCAGGACGAATTCCAGGCACGTAGCCCCCATGCTTTTTGAGATTTTCAGCTACGTCCTCTGGATTGAATACTACTGCTGTATAGAAGAAGCAAAAAAATACGATTAAGGATACGTAGGCAGTGTAATAAAGAATACTTCCCCTATTGATTACATCTCTGATTGCATCAGAAATCGGATTTGCCGGTAAAAAGGTGATAATTGTTAATGGAGCCATTAACAAAGAAGATGCAAAAATAGGTGGAATAACGCCACTTGTGTTAATTTTCAAGGGAAGATGAGTGGATTGTCCACCATAAAGTCTTCGCCCAACTTGTCTTTTAGCGTATTGAATTGGAATTCTTCTTTGCCCTTGTTCCAAAAATATAATAACTCCGATGACTAGGACCATTAGGGCCAAAATAATTACAAGAGTTAGCGGAGTTAATTGACCATCTTTAACCATTTGAAAAGTTTGATGCGCTGAAACCGGAATTCCAGCAGCAATTCCCGAAAAAATAATTAAAGAGATTCCATTTCCAATTCCGCGATCAGTGATTTGCTCTCCAAGCCACATAATAAATGAGGTGCCCGCAGCAAGGGTTACTACGCTTAATAATTTAAATTTGACCCCGGGAAATAAAACGAAATTCGCATTTTCAGCACTCATTAAAGCTGTGGCAATTCCAAATCCCTGAAACATTGCCAAAACTACAGTAGCATATCTGGTGTATTGGTTGATTTTTCTTCGACCTGCTTCTCCTTCCTTAGAAAGAGAGTTGAGATAGGGCCAGATTACCGTCAGAAGCTGAAAAATGATCGACGAACTAATGTAAGGCATGATTCCCAAGGCGAAAATCGAGGCGTTTTCAAGAGCCCGACCCGAGAACATGTTCAGCATTCCAAACAATGTTCCTTGATTGGTCTGAAAAAAACGTGACAAGGTCTCCGTGTTTACACCAGGGACGGGAATATGACAGCCAATCCTATAAACAGCTAAAAGACCTATGGTGAATACGATTCGACGCCGAAGTTCTGGTATCTTCGTTAAACCTTCCACTGCTGCCAAGGTGTTATCTCCTATTTTTTATTTTTGTGGTTCGAGCTGCTCTTCTTGTTTTATTTCTTCAATTTGTCCGCCAGCTTGATTAATTTTTTGGATGGCAGACTTGGAGAAACGATGTGCTTTAACTGTAAGTTTTTTGGTGAGATTTCCTTCTCCCAATACTTTAACTAGAGCTTTCTCTGACTTAACTAGTCCTTTTTCTACTAATTGAGTCACAGTTACAGTCTCTCCATTTTGAAAATGAGAGTCTAAAGCATTTACGTTGATAACGTCAAAGTAAACCTTGTTAGGACTGTTAAAACCAAACTTAGGCAGACGTCTTACTAAAGGGCTTTGTCCCCCTTCGAAACCTCTAGGTCTACCTTTACCTGATCTAGCAGTTTGCCCTTTTCCACCACGGCCTGCAGTTTTTCCAAGTCCTGAACCAGTACCCCGTCCTCGTCGGATTCGCTCTTTGCGAGAGCCTTCCGGAGCCACTAAGTTACCTAAATGAAATTGTTGTTCGTGCGCCATGCGCTTACTCCTTAACTTCCGTTAACTCAACCAAATGAGGAACTTTGCGAACCATTCCTCTGATTGCACCCGTGTCGGTGACGATATTTTTGTCATTCATTTTTCTTAACCCTAGGGTTCGAACAATAGTTCTCATCCATTGAGGTGTAGCAATGACACTTCTGACTAATTTAACTTGAACTTTTTTACCGCTGACTTCTTTAGTCTCTTTTTTAGCTGTTTTTTCCATGATTACTTAACCCCAGCACTAATAAACACTCTCTTGAGCGTTTCTAGATTTTAAAACATCTTCTGGTAGTCGCATCCTTGTAAGACCATTTATAGTGGCTCTTACCAAGTTGTGAGGATTTGTAGTTCCAAAAGATTTTGTAAGAGCATTACGAACCCCTGCTAATTCAAGCACAGATCTGCAAGCTCCACCTGCGATAATGCCTGTTCCATCAGAGGCCGGCTTCAATAATACCGAGGCAGCTCCATACTTCCCGATAATTTCGTGCGGGAATGTACCTTGTTTTAGAGACAGCTTAACCATATTTTTTCTAGCAGATTCTCCGGCCTTACGAATAGCTTCCGGAACCTCTCGAGCTTTTCCAAGTCCTACCCCGACATGACCTGAAGCATCTCCAACTACAACGATAACGCTAAAGCTAAATCGACGTCCACCTTTAACAACTTTGGCAACTCGATTAATATAAACAATACGTTCAGATAATTCTAAGTCGTTTGGATTAATTTTTTTTGATGGCATCATTAGAAATTAAGTCCTGCCTCTCTTGCGCCCTCGGCGAGAGCTTTAACTCGTCCGTGATATGCATATCCGTTTCGATCAAATAGAACTTTTTCTACTTTCTTCTCTACGGCACGTTGTCCAATTAAACTTCCTAGCTTTTTAGCAGCTTCAATATTCTTTTTTGATTTCAAAGAGCCAAAAGTATCTTCTGCAGTATTAGCTTGAACTAAAGTGCTACCCTTAAGATCATCAATGATCTGAGCATAAATAAATTTATTACTGCGATAGACTACTAACCTGGAAATTGATCCCATATGTTTGATAATCTTTTTTCGAATGCGTTCTTTCTTCCGAATTCGAATAATCTGTCTCGGATTAGTATTAGTGCGAATCTTACTACTCATAACTATTTACCGCCTCCTGCTCCCGCAGTCTTACCTTGTTTCAAGGTAATTACCTCACCAGCATAGCGGATTCCCTTACCTTTGTAGGGTTCAGGTGGTTTAATTTTCCGCAACGTTGATGCAGTACGTCCTAACAATTCTTTGTCAGCACCCTTTAAACAAATTTTTGTATTGGCATCCACCGTGGCTGTAATGCCTTGAGGAAGTGGAAACTCAACAGGATGAGAAAACCCTAAACTCATATTTAGTTTTGCACCTTGAACTTGAGCTCTGTAACCCACGCCTTGTAGCTCGAGGTCTTTAGTGTAGCCCTCAGCAACACCATGCACCATATTATTGATAAGGGTCCTGGAAAGTCCATGTAAAGCCTTTGTCTCGGGAGCGGAAGATGAATTCATTACGTGAACTTCCTCTCCTTTAACCTCAACGGATATACTGGATGGTAGAGACCTTTTGAGGGTTCCTAATTTTCCACTCACTTCAACAACAGGAGCTGCAAACTTAATTTTGACTCCTGAAACAATTTTTATCGGTTTTTTTCCAACTCGTGACATAGTTTTTTACCAAATCGTACAAAGAAGTTCGCCACCTACTTTATGCTCACGTGCCAAGTTGTCATTTAAGACACCGCGAGAGGTGGAAACAACTGCCATTCCAATTCCATCAAGAATTTTTGGCATTTTGCTGTGAGAAACATAAACACGTCGGCTTGGCTTGCTGACACGTCTTAGACCCTGGATCACCGGCTGATTTTTATCTACATACTTCAGGTATATTCTTAATAATCCTGTTTTGTCTGTAGAAGATTGCCGATAAAGTTTATAATTTTTGATAAATCCAGCCTTTGCCCACAAATCCACAATAGAAATCTTTAATTGAGTGGGTATTACGTCAACTTTGCGATGACGGGCTTTGTTTGCGTTTCTTACACGGGTTAATAAATCTGCTATAGGATCAGTCATCATAATTTTTTACCAACTTGCTTTAATTACACCAGGAATCAATCCTTCTAAGGCTAATTTACGAAAGCATAAACGACAAAGTTTAAACTTTCTTAAAAAAGCTCGTGATCTTCCACATCTAGGACAACGGTTATATTTACGTGTCTTAAATTTAGGCTTGCGCGCTGCTTTTACCATCATTGAAGTTTTTGCCATGAGTTACCCTTTTCTCACTTTATTTTTTGCGGAAGGGAATACCTAGCTTTTCTAAAAGCTCATACCCTTCTTTGTTTGTTTTAGCGCTAGTAACAAAAGTGATGTTCATTCCTCTCACTTTGTCTACTTTTTCAAAGTTAATTTCCGGAAAAATGATCTGCTCTTTTACGCCTAAACAATAGTTTCCAGAACCATCAAATCCAGTTGGGGAACAGCCTCTAAAATCCCTAACTCGAGGTAAGGAAATGTTTGTAAGGCGATCCATAAATTCGTACATATGAGCGCCTCTTAGAGTCACCACAGCACCTAAGGGCATTCCCTGCCGCAACTTAAAAGCAGCAATAGCTTTTTTAGCTCTAGTCATTTTTGGCTTTTGGCCAGTAATAGTCGAGAGTTCATCCATGGCCTTGTCCATCACTTTGATATCACTAGTGGCTTCTTTCAAGCACATGCTAACGACAATCTTTTGTAGTTTTGGGCACTGCATTGGGTTTTTGTACTCAAAGCTTTTCATTAGCTCTGGAACTACTTTTTTATTGTAATGTTCAAATAATCTTGGCTTCATTTTACTACCTACTACTTATCCAACTGGGTTTTGCATTCTCTGCATACCCGGACTTTTTTTCCGGACTCAAGAGCTTTTCTAGCGGTTCTGACGCCAGAACTACATTTATCGCAATAAAGCAATACGTTGGAAGCTGAAATCAATCCTTCGACTTCTACAATACCACCAGCAGACTTCTGGGTCGGTTTTGTATGCTTTTTAACTATATTTAGCTTTTCAACTAAAACTCGTCCTTTTTTCTGGTTAACGCGAAGAATTTTTCCAGTTTTTCCTCGCTCTTTACCCACCATTACTTGAATAAGGTCATTTTTCTTAACGTGAGTTACTGTCACACCCATCATAAAACCTCCGGTGCGAGAGAAATAATTTTCATAAAACCATCTTTAGCAGGAACTCGGAGTTCTCTGGCTACAGGTCCAAAAATACGGGTTCCCACAGGTTCTAAGTTGTTATTTAAAAGAACTGCCGCATTATCATCAAAGCGAATATAAGAACCATCCTGACGACGAACTTCCTTTTTCGTTCTGACCACAACAGCCTTCATTACCGCCCCCTTTTTTACTTTGGAGGTTGGTAATGCATCTTTAATAGTTACAACAATGACGTCACCAATTGAAGCGTAACGACGTTTACTGCCACCAAGGACTTTAAAACACATAACTTGCCGAGCCCCGGAGTTATCAGCAACATTAAGATATGTTTCACTCTGAATCATTCTGCTACTCGCTTTTCAACAATCTTTATTAATCTAAAATTCTTATGCCGCGATAGAGGTCTTGTAGACTCAGCCATTACCACGTCACCTAGCTTACTTTCATTTTTTTCGTCATGAACAAATAAGCGTTTTTGATGAATTAGCTTCTTGTGATAAAGGCGGTGGTCTTGAGTTCTTTTGATTTCAATAACTCTTGTCTTAGTCATCTTATCGCTTACAACTACTCCGCGAACTACTTGTCTTCTACCTTGTTTGTTTTCTACAGTCGCCATGAATTAATCCTCTTTATTCCTTGCTCTTCTTAGCGCTGCTTTTTTGGGCAGTAGCTTTTTTAGTGGCAGGTTTGTCTTCTGTAGCTTCAACCTCAACCTTGGGAGCCACAGTTTTACTAGTAATAGTTTCACCGGCCTTGAGTTTTTCTGTGAGAACAGTTTGTACTCTAGCGATGTCTTTTCTTAGCTTTTTGAAGATACTAGTGTCCTTCGCTTCGGCACTTTTCGCCTGAAAGCGCGCTCTAAAAAGCTCCTCTCCCCATTGACGACATCGAGCTCTTAACTCATCAACCCCTAAAGTTCTTAATTCTTTCGCTTCCATTATAAACTCACACCTCTTTGAATAAATTTAGTTCTCAAGGGAAGTTTATGAGCAGCTAAGGTTAAAGCCTGTTTGGCAGTGGCCGCATCTACACCTTCCATCTCGAACAAAATTCTACCCGGCTTAATTACTGCTACCCAATATTCAGGAGCTCCCTTTCCTCCACCCATACGGGTTTCGGCTGGTTTTCTAGAAACTGGTTTATCAGGAAAAATTCGAATGAACATTTTTCCAACTTTTTTAGCATATCTCGCAATTGCAACACGACTTGCTTCAATCTGTTTTGAAGTAATTCTGCCGCATTCTAATGCCTGTAAACCAAAGTCACCAAAGTTAAGGTCAGAGCCTCTATAGGCTTTCCCTTTCATTCGGCCTTTTTGTACTCTTCTGTATTTAACACGCTTTGGGCTTAACATATCGTTCCTCTAAAATCCCTTTTAATCTTCTTAAGCTTCTGCAGTTACTTCTGCACGAACACCGATATTTCTTCGCTCGATGATCTCGCCTTTGTATACCCATACTTTTACGCCAATTTGACCATAGGTTGTATACGCCTCTGCGAAGCCATAATCAATATCTGCTCTCAAAGTATGCAAAGGAACGCTTCCTTCAGCATATCTTTCTGTTCGGGCAATTTCGGCTCCACCCAATCGACCCGCACATTGAATTTTGATGCCTTTTACACCAAATTTGAAAGCTTGGCTCATAGCTTTTTTCATAGCTCTACGAAATGCTATTCGCTTTTGAAGCTGCTCGGCAATACTAGCGGCAATCAATTGAGCATCAGCTTCGGCCTTACGAACCTCTAAAATATTAATAAATATCTCAGACTTAGATAGCTTTTGAACTTCGGCTCTAAGCTGATCAATGCCAGTTCCTTTTTTACCAATAACAATACCAGGTCGCGCTGTATGAATATTGATTTTTACTTTATTAGCCAAACGCTCAATATCAATCCTGGAAACCCCAGCATGACTTAGTTTTTTCTTTAAGAAATCTCGCAGTTTCAAATCTTCATGTAAGAAGTTTGCATACTCACGAACGCTAAACCATCGGGAGGCCCAAGTCTTGTTAACTCCCAGTCTAAAACCAATTGGATGTGTTTTTTGTCCCACAGTTCCCTCTTTTATCTCGCTTCATCAAGAACCACTGTAACGTGGCTCATTTTTTTCTTAATTTTGGTAGCTCTTCCCATTGCTCTAGGCATGAAACGCTTCAAAATTGGACCATCGTCCACAGTAACTCGTTTGACGTACAAGTTATCTAAATCAATTCCGCCTTTTTCACGGGCATTTGCTATAGCAGAGTCCAAAAGGACCGATAATAGCTTACCCCCCCTTTTTTGACAAAAATCCAGTTGATAATGGGCTTTATCTACAGGAAGACCTTTGCAAAGATCCCCTACCAAGCGCATTTTCCTGGGAGTAATTTTTGCGTAACGTAGTGTTGCTGTAACTTCCATAACCTACTTTCCCTCTTCCACTTTAGTTTTTCGATCACCAGAGTGAGCATGGAAGGTCCGAGTAGGAGCAAATTCACCTAACTTATGACCCACCATATTTTCAGTGACGAAAATAGAGTGAAACTTATGGCCATTGTGAACTGCTAATGTAAGACCTAACATTTCTGGTACTACAGTAGAGCTGCGTGCCCAGGTTTTCAGAACCTTTTTGTCATGGTTTGCCTGAGCTTTTTCAGCTTTTTTCAATAAATGTAAAGCCACATAAGGGCCCTTTTTAATGGAGCGAGCCATATTTTACTTTCTCCTCCTGATAATGAATCTATCAGTTCGCTTAGAGTTTCTTGTCTTCTTACCCTTGGTTTTCTTACCCCAAGGAGTAACAGGATGACGTCCACCTGATGATTTACCTTCACCACCACCCAAAGGATGGTCAACGGGGTTCATGGAGACTCCGCGATTGTGAGGTCTGAAACCTAACCAGCGCATACGGCCAGCTTTACCAATCACTTTGTTTTCATGTTCAAGATTTCCAACTTGGCCAACTGTAGCCCAGCATTTATCGGAAACAATTCTTAACTCTCCGGAGGGCATGCGCAATTGAGCATATCCACCTTCAAATCCAACTAGCTGAACCATGGAACCAGCACTTCGTGCCATTTTTCCACCCGCACCTGGTCGCATTTCAATATTGTGCAGATTTGTACCGGCTGGAATCTTCTTCAAAGGCAGTGCATTTCCGATTTGGATGTCTGCATTTTCAGAAGCCAAAATGGTGTCACCAGCCTTAATTCCTACAGGAGCTAAAATATATCTTTTTTCTCCA
>SXPJ01000058.1 GCA_005776395.1 Bdellovibrionales bacterium
ATTAACAGGGCTATCAAAGGACTCAAATGGCAGGCTTACGGCTACAAAGACATGGATTATTTCAAACTTAAAATCCTCCAAAAATGCGGTTACCTAAACTATCGAAATCTCACTCTCACCCACTTTTAAGGGAAAGAGACAGAAAAGTGTCAGAATCATCCTTATCTGTCTAAATCTTCGACACCTTCTATATAGCCCTATTCATTTTTTTAAAAAATTCCTGATACTTAAATTCGATAATCTCGGCATTTAAGTTGCACCTTGATGTGGACAAGATTTTATGAATAACTTCATCCAGAAAATACACTATATATTTTTATTTTTGTTTTCATTATTTTTTATTAGTTCCCATGCTTATTGTTTGGATCTTTCTCCAAATGAAATGGCAGAGATACTAAAAATATCCAAAAACATTTCCTTAGCTAAACCCAGCCTTTCAGACTCCAAGAAATTAGAATATGCAGTAGGTATTTTTAAGGCTTCAAAAAGATTCAGTATCTCCTCTAATTTGTTAATATCAATTGCCGCTCAGGAAACCTCATTTCGAGAAGAGCTTCCTGAAGGTAAGGCGGGGGAATTTGGAATTGTTCAAATTAGAAAGATTTGGGTGAGAAACTCAAAACTAAGAAGATATTTTAAAAATGCAAAGATTAAAGACCTAAACAATCCCGAAAAGGCATTCCTTTATGCGGCTTGGATTTTAAGAGATTTAAAAGACAATGCTCCAAAGAGCTCTATTCCGTTTTGGTCTTTCTACAATGCTAGAGGTTTTCAACCTAGATTCCGATATTTTTTATCTATTAATCAGAAGTTATCTTATTTGAACAAAGGGGTGCCGTTTACTCGAGATGTAGCAGATAATATTCAGATCAATGGTTCAGCCAATCAGAAAAGTTGGCAACCTGACGTAAGACTATTAGCGGCTCTACCTCAGATAGCCGTTGAAATTCCCACAGTAAAAACTTATGAGAAACCTAACTCTAAAAACAATCTAATTACGACAGCAAGCTTAGGAAGTGGCATTGTCATCGAAAATAATGGCTGGGTGGAAAAGGCTTTGAAACGTCTTGAACGTGAATCGGTAAAATCTAGATTCTTAAATCTAGCCGTGCCAGTAAGCACTGCTAAAGTTCAAAAATCAAATCAACTAGCTTTTTCAAAAACAGCCGCCAAGCTTTTAAAATCTATCACTGATTAATAACTAACTAATTGAGAAATGGATTTTTCCTTTTCTCCTCTCCAATACGGGTAGCCGGACCATGTCCTGGATAAACTTTAATGTCCTCATCTAAAACCATTATCCTACTCTTAATTGAACGGATCAAAAGAGAATGGTCCCCTCCCCATAAATCTGATCTTCCTATACTCTGTCTAAATAAAGTATCGCCTGAAAAGAGCTGTTCTTCAGAGCCTGAAAGCCTGAAACACACACTCCCAGGACTATGACCAGGGGTATGAAGCACCTCTAATTTTTGTTCTCCAAACCTCAACTCTTCATTATCTTCAATAAACTTTTCGATCTCAGGGGCTTCAGAAAATTGCATTCCAAACATACGTCCTTGCATAGGCAAATTCTTATAGATCATCTCATCGGCCTGATGAAGACACACAAGCCCCTGAGTCGCCAATTTAACCCCCTCTGTCCCCCCGATATGATCAAAATGAGCATGGGTATGGAGGAGATACTTAACTTTCACTCCCGAATCCAAACTTCTGATAATTTTTTCAGCTTCATCTCCAGGATCAATAATAATTGCCTCTAAGGTTTTTGGACAAATAAGAATAGCGCAGTTGCACTGGAGTGGACCTACCACAACTGTTTTATGAATCACTTGATTACTCATAAAACGCATGTAACCTTATAAAAATAGATAAAGCAACTAGGAGCCAGTATGAAACGAGCCGTCATTCTCATTGCAGATGAACATCATGATTTAGAGGTTTGGTACCCTATTTTAAGATTAAAAGAGGCTGGATGGGCCGTGGTAACTGCCGGCATCGATTCTAAAAAAAACTATGAAGGAAAGTTTGGATATCCTATTACAGTTGATACCCATATTGATGAAGTCCAACCGAAAGACTTTGATGTTGTCATCGTTCCCGGGGGATGGGCACCCGATTACATTCGTCGAAGCCAAGTGGCCATTGAATTTGTCGCAGAAATGGCCCGAACAGGTAAAATCGTAAGTGCTATTTGTCATGGAGGCTGGGTTCTTATCAGCGCCAATATTCTCAAGGGAAAACAGGTTACGAGTATATCGGCTATTAAAGATGATTTAATCAATGCTGGAGCTCTATGGCTTGATAAAGATGTCGTATTCGATGACAACATCATCACAGCTCGAAAGCCAGATGATCTTCCTGTTTTCTGTAAAACCATTTTAACTCTTGCTGAGCGAATAAGGCACTAAAGCATATACCTGGCCCTCTATACTGTGTTTTTTGAGAGCTTTTTTGGTTTAGTCTGTTCTACACAACATCTGAAATAGTAAGTATTTAATGAGCAGACTGAGCGGGCTAAAACTTCGATAAAGTATGGGGATTTACTGTTTTGAGTTTAGGTGACGCTTTGTTTGCCAAAATATCCCAAGAATTTAAATGGCCTGTAA
>SXPJ01000059.1 GCA_005776395.1 Bdellovibrionales bacterium
AGAGAATGAATAATTTTAGAACTTATGAATTGGCCAGAACTAATAATTTTAGAACTTATGAATTGGCCGTTCAATTTTATCGCCTGGTTTCGAAATTTAAAGTGCCCTGTCATCTGAAGGGGCAATTGCAACGAGCAGCTTCAAGTGTGGCTTTAAATCTCGCAGAGGGTTCGGCTAAACCCAGTCCTAAAGACAGAGCAAGATTCTACCGTATTGCTCTTGGCAGTTTTCGTGAAAGTATAGCAGCTCTTCAATTACTTGAGATTCATAACCCTGAATTGAATGAAATCACGGACAAACTCGCTCGTCACCTTTACAAACTATGCAAAGCCCTCGAGTGACGGCTAGTCCTCTAGCCGTTATTTAGAAAGAACCCGGAATACAAGAAGCTAAAGTGATTCTTTGAGATAAGGAGTGATTTGGAATGCCCTAACAGACAGCTAACTAATTATTTTCCCTATACAGAAGTTCTACCCCCTCAAGAGTAAGGTTAGGTAGAATTCGGGTTTGCGTTTTTAAATGACGGTGGATGAGAGAGGAAATTCCTCCAGTGAGAGCGATCTCACACTTTTTACCTATTTCATTCTGTAAACGATTAAGTAACCCGTCAATGGCATCGCAGTAGCCAAATAAAATTCCACTTTGAATGCAAGAGGTGGTGTTTTTACCAATGACCGACTTAGGAAAATCGGTATCCACTAAAGGTAATAAAGAGGTTTTACGACTTAATCCTTCAGCTCCCATTGCAATTCCAGGAAGAATAATACCCCCTTGATAAACCTTATCTTCGGTGACTACGTCAAAAGTAGTTGCCGTTCCTAAGTCCACCACAATCGCAGGAAGTGAAAGGTTTTTTACAGCATAGGCAGTATTAGCTAATCTGTCCGCTCCGACCTCTGTAGGAGTTTCTACTCCGATCGAAAACGAGCACCTATTCGAATAGGAAACAAAAAAAGAATCTTTACCTAAGTAGGTTTCACAGAATTTTTTCAAATTAAAATTACAGGGTGGGACTACAGAACAAATGGCCACCCCTTCAAAACTCTTCAAAGTAATTCCCACATGCTGAAGCAAAGGGAATAAGAAACCTGCATACTCATCTACCGTTCGAACGGCCTTTGTTTCAGATCTCCAATGATAAATAAGTTTCGAATTTTGAAAAACCCCGTAAGAGGTCTGAGTGTTTCCAAGATCTATGACCAACAGCATGTGATTTCTCCCGTCACAAAACTTTTGCGTTCACCTTGGGATGTTGATAACACAAGGGCCCCACTTTCATCAATGCCCAGGAAAGTGCCTTGAATAGAGGCTGAATTGATATTTTTTCCTAGACTCAAACCCGTCTCTTTTAACTCAATTTTCTTACCTATAAACAGGCATTCTTTCTCCCACAAAGTTTGAATAAATCGAAACCCCTCTAGCTGATACACTTCATAAGCTTTAAAAAAAAACTTCAAAAAGGATTCGAGAACCTTATCAAGTTCAAAGGATTTACCTTGTGAAACCTCAAGAAAAGAGGTCGCTTTAAAGGGACGAGAGTCAAAAGCTTTAAGCTCTGAACTGGGAACATTAATATTGATCCCTACCCCTACAATAATAGCTAACCGTGTAGGCTCTCCAATTGTCTCGCACAAGACCCCTCCCACTTTTTTTCCCTGAATGAGACAATCATTGGGCCATTTAACTCCCACCGACAGACTCGAAGGAAAAAAACTCTTAACGGTTTGAGTCATTACAGCCCCCGCCAAAAGAGCCAGATCGGTAGGTCGGATAGTGAAATTCGGAGTGAGAAGAAGAGATAAATAAAGCCCCCCCGCGGGGGAATGCCATTGTCGTTCTCCTCGGCCTCGACCCAAGGTCTGCTGCTTAGCCACAATGACAGTGCCCTCTTGGGCTCCTTGTAAAGCTCTCTCTTTTAACGTGGAATTGGTCGATGCAATCGACTCATATCTAAAGATTTGAGGTACAACGTGGGACAAACGACACCTTATTAAGAGGCTAAACTTTCCTCATGTTCCTTTAAGAGCTTATCTAGTCGCTCCTGAATTAAGCGCTCCACAATAGGAGGCATAAGCTCCATTAGAGCTGTTTCAACCATGCGATGTAAATCCTGGTTTTGAACTTTTGTTTTAACCTCATTTTCTAAAGCCAATTTGTAGGCCATTGACTCTTCTGAAGTTAACACTGGGTTTGCCTGTTCCATCATGTTGAGATCCTCCGGTAGTGAACGAATCGGGGAGTTATGTGTTCCCCATAGCTCCTCTGTGCTTTCCTTAGGCCCTCCAGGCACACGCTGCACAGTTCTCTCTTTAGAAGAAGATCTCTCCCCTTCCCACAGTTCGGCAGCCGTTATGGGAACCGACTCTTCAGACGCAGAGCTCCTAGAACTCAGGTTTTTTAGGCGGCTAATGGATGATTCTTGCGAAGCCCCACCTTCACCCTCTAGAAAAGTCTGACGAACCAGCTCCTCTTCATCTGAAAAGGCTCTATTAAAGGTAGCTTGAAGATTATCTTCAGCGGGAAGAATTCGAGTAAGATCCTTCTCCATAGTTTTTTCAACCTCTCCTACCAGCCCATGAACAAGGTCTTGAAGAGCTTGCGGGGTAAAAGGTTTTTTTAAGATCGAAATATAATGTTTGGCCTCTTTAATATCCTGCCCTGTAATCAACACGACAGGTGGCGGGGAAAGCATTTTTCCAAGCCATGACTCTAATTCTTTAGGAAAGGATTGCCACGGAAGTCCAGCCACAGTCTCACTAAGAAGAATCATATCCACAGCTGTATCTACGACTGTATTAATCACCTCTTGCCGATTGCGGGCATAAAGGACTTGGTACATTCCCTTGTCCAACGTAAGGGCGACCACTTTTTGAACCGTGAGACTTTCATCAATGAGTAAGATTCTTTTTTTCATGGGTAGAAAAATTATATCAATTAAATTTTAAAACTAATAATGTGAAATGTGCAATTTTTGTTGAAATCTTGATTTTTTTTTGCTTTTTTTACAATATTTAATATTCACTAATAACTTAAGCTAGTTACCGCTTTTTTCGCTCAGCATACAAGCACTGTTTAATTCGGTGCGCACAAGAAAAAATCGCATCTCTTCATTTTTTTCTTAATCTTCTTTCACAATCTGACGAAATAACTTGTGAGCACAGGGATTACTGTAGCTCAAGAATTAAGAAGGTTCGTTCCCGGAACACGAGGTTCCCTTGCAGTAAGGAGATTGCAAGAGCGCTGGATGCGATAGGGATTTCAAGGGAGGATATATGGGTCTTCGTATTAATACAAACGTTCAATCTGTAGCTTCACAGCACCGATTAGAAGAATCTCAGGAAGCTTTAAAGACGACACAAAATCGTTTAAGCTCCGGTTCACGCATCACTCGCCCAATGGATGATGCTGCCGGGTTAGCGATTTCTGAGTCGTTAAGAGCCACCATAAGATGCACTAATCAAAACATCAAGAATGCCCACGACGGATTTTTTGTCCTTCAGACGGCAGATGGAGCTCTGAATGAGATCACAAATATCGTGATCAGAATGAAGGAGCTAGCCACTCAAGCCTCTTCTGATACCAATGGAGATAGAGAAAGACTTTATCTCGATAAAGAGTATCAGCAGTTAAAGCAAGAGTTGGATCGAATCTCTGAAACCACTCTATTCAACGGTCGAGCACTCATCAATGGAGAAGGCGGTACCATCTCCATCCAAGTGGGACCTAATAATGGAGAAGACAAAGATCGAATCCTAGTTACAACAAACTTTGAAGTTAATTTAAATACTCTGGGATTAGAGAGCTTCCAAATCGGTGATGCTAACGGAGCCAGAGAAACTCTAGAACAAACTCAAAGAGCCTTAGATAAGGTCGCTGACGTTCGTGGTGAAATTGGAGCTGGTGAATCTCGCTTAAATTCGAGTATCTCTGCCCTAAAATACTACGAAGAGAACACTTCAGCTGCCTATTCTCAAATCAGGGATGCTGATGTGGCTCATGAAACTTCTGAGTTGACTAAGTACAATATCTTAAGTCAGGCAGGAACATCTATCTTGGCACAAGCTAATTCAACACCGCAATTAGCTCTAAAATTGTTGGGTTAATGAACAAGCTCTAACGAGTTAAGTTCACTAACCCACCAAACTAGATAACAACCTAGCAAGCCTTTAGCCCTTAAAGAGCAAAGACTCACCTTAATAAACTACCGACGAGTTTTTTTCTTAGCAGTTTTGCTCTTCGTCGTTTTTCTTTTGGTAGTTTTCTTTTTGCCCTTCTTAACAGCTGTTTTTCTTTTTGTAGCCATTATGACATCCCCTATTTATTGGTTAATAATTGTAACATTACTGATTGAGCTGCACTTGCCATAAGTTGCAAACCCTAAAATTAGTTTGACGCAAAAATAATCTTGAATCAAGGCATTAATTGTTTTTTTCTTTTCATTTTCTTCATAATTCAAAATCCAGACCTCTCATTTTTCTTTTTTCCGTCGATAAACTTAAACTTCCTGTTTTTTTTGATCTAAAAATTTATTTTCACTTTTTTTAAAAATTTATTGGTTTTAGTTTAAATCCAACCCTTTTCCACAAAAAACAGCTCACTAAAATCAGAAAATTACCCATTCCTCATTTTACAAAAAAACTAGATTTCACACTCAAAATGACTCACTCAAATAATATCTATCCCTTAAAAAAACGAAGTTGAGATACGTTTTAGGTTTCCTAAGTAGAACCTTCTGCTTTTGTTTGCCATTTTGATTCTCCATTGCTACTGTCCTATCGCTTAAAATCACAAAAGGAGGGATCCTCGTGGGCCCAGGTGACAATGTTGTAATGACAACTATGGATGATGTTCTCAATTGGGGACGTAGCAACTCTTTATGGCCTTTGACCTTTGGATTGGCCTGTTGTGCAATTGAAATGATGGCGACCGGAGCTGCTGACTACGATCTGGAGCGATTCGGATGTGGAGTTTTCAGAGCTACGCCGCGTCAAGCCGATTTAATGATTGTGGCTGGAACTGTCACCTTGAAAATGGCCTCGAGAATCAGAATGCTTTACGAGCAAATGCCCGACCCTAAATGGGTCATTTCGATGGGCAGCTGTTCCAACAAAGGCGGCCCCTACTGGCAAGAGGGGTACCATGTTTTAAAAGGGGTAGATCGAGTAATCCCCGTGGATATCTATGTTCCAGGCTGCCCTCCCCGTCCTGAAACCTTAATTGAAGCCATCATGATGCTCCAAAAAAAGATCAAAGTTCAAGAGGCTGCATTAGGCCCTATTGGATTTGCAAGGAAACAAGCATGACATTCGAAGATATTTTTTCCAAACTTTCGCAGAAGTTCCCTCAGGGTATCTTAGGAAAAGAAGAGACCAAACCGGATGCAAGTATCAAAGTAGATCCCTTGGCCATTCATGACATCCTTAAATACTTAAGGGATGAACTCAACTTTGAAACCCTTCATATGGTGAGTGGGGTCGATTACCCTGCCCTATCCGCTCTATGTGTGGTCTATCATCCCGGTTCCTATACCCACAAGATGATCGTTCCTCTAAAGGTTTACCTTCCTAGAACAGATGAAGCCAAAGTCGAAAGTGTCACCGATCTTTTTAAAGCGGCCAATTGGCATGAAAGAGAAACCTATGACATGTTTGGGATTCAGTTCTTAAACCATCCCGACCCCCGTCGAATTCTCTGCCCCGAAGATTGGGTGGGCTTTCCTTTAAGAAAAGACTATGTCACTCCCGATTATTATAATGGAATGCCGGTACCTCTCTATTTTGAAGATGGAGCCCCAACTAAAGAAGGAGCTCACTAATGCAAACAGATACAACTCACGCTTTGACCCCTTCAGACAACTTAAAGGAGACTCTGCGCACAGATGATCTTCTCTTAAATATGGGTCCCCAACATCCTAGTACTCACGGAGTGCTAAGAGTTGTAGTGACCACTGACGGTGAAATTGTTAAAGAGGCCCATCCTGAAATTGGTTACCTCCACCGTTGCTTTGAAAAACACTCTGAAAATGTGGATTACATTGCAGTATTACCTTATGTGGATCGCTTAGATTATTTGGCATCAATGAATAATTCAATGGGCTATGCCATCGCTATTGAAAGCCTTCAAGGAATCGAAGTTCCCAGAAGAGCTGAGTACATTCGGGTTATTATTTCCGAATTACAACGAATCGCGAGCCATTTAATGTCTTATGGAACGTACGGATTAGATATGGGGGCTTTCACCGCTTTCATGTACGGATTCCGTGACAGAGAGATGATCTTGGATATTTTTGAGAGTATTTCCGGGGCTCGACTTCTCTATAATTACATGTGGATCGGCGGAACCTACAGGGACATAACCCCTGAAATCGTTCAAAAAATCAAAGACTTTCTCGTTTATTTTAAACCTAAGGTTGAAGAGTATAACAACCTAGTAACCTACAACAAAATCTTTCTTGAACGCACTCGAAACATCGGTGTGATCGACTTAAAAACCTGCCACACCTATGGATTAACAGGGGTGATGTTACGAGGTGCAGGACTGAAATGGGATTTAAGAAAGGATCATCCCTATTCTATTTATAAAGAGGTTGAGTTTGAAGTTCCAGTAGGAACAGGTCAAATGGGAACTCTTGGAGATTGTTGGGACCGTCATATTGTTAGAATGAAAGAGATGCTTCAGAGTGTGCGAATCATCGAACAGTTGCTCGATGGCATACCAGAGGGACCTCACCGAGCTAAAGTAGGTAAAGTCATTAAGCCGCCTATAGGTGAGGCTTACTCCAGAACAGAATGTCCCCGAGGAGAATTGGGTTTCTATATCATTTCGGATGGATCGGGTAAGCCCTATCGTGTTCGATGTAAGAGCCCCTGTTTTATGAATATCAGCACTCTCAATGAACTTAGCCAGGGTGTCATGGTTGCCGATTTAATTGCAACGATTGGAAGTCTTGATATCGTATTAGGAGAGGTGGACCGATGACCTTCACAGAATATTTAGGCATGATAAAAGATGCGAGTTTGACCACTTTTAAAGGGATGGGAATCACTTTAAAAATGTTCTGGAAAGTCTCCGCTAAAGGGAGTGTTACTATTCAATACCCTGAAACTCGCGACCATCTTCCCATGGGTTCACGAGGTCTTTTATTTAATGATGTCGATGATTGTATCTCTTGCAAACAGTGCGCAGTGGTTTGCCCAGTTGATTGCATTTACATTGAAGCCGATAAGAAAGAGACCACTGCAACTGCCGAATTCACCAAAGGCGGAGTGAAAAAGACTCTGGAGCTTAAGCGTTTTGAAATCGATGTCAGCTTATGCTGCTACTGTGGTCTTTGTAGCTCGGTGTGTCCTACAGAATGTCTTTATCATACAAAGGAATACGAATATTCTGTATTAGATAGAGATAAGCACATTATGAACTACATGGACTATAAACGGTAAATGCCAAAAACTCTTCGCGAAAAGCTGAAAAATCTTTTTAAAAAACCCTCTCTTCCTGTGATTACAGACAAATCATCACTGCAGGAAATCTCCGAGGTTTATCCTCAGTTCTACAATTTTATTCAGAGAAAATACGCAGTCAAAGTGTCCACAAAAGAAAAGACCCAATCTCTAAAAGACTTTGTGGTTAGCCGAGAGCTTCCCCCATCTCAAGTCGTTTTCATGGAAGTTCAAATGGAGAGTCGCTCCAGAGGGGTGGAACAGATTTCCGCTCAAGAGGTGATTCACTTAATTCAAAAGAGGCCCTCTCTTTCGATCTTAGATGTCCGGGAAGATTGGGAACTTAAGTTCGGCTCTCTTCCTAACTCTTCACCTCTAACCCATGAGCTATTAGATGAAATGTTACAAAAATGGGAAAAGGACAAACCCCTTTTAGTTTACTGTCATTTTGGAGTTAGAAGCCTTGATGCTGCTTCATTCTTAGCAGATCAAGGCTTTAAAAATGTTTCTATCTTAAAAGGTGGAATCGATAGCTGGTCAAACGAAATCGATCCCAATATTCCAAGATACGAAGGGGCTTATTGTTAAGCTCTAGTCGCTTTATGAACAGCTTGGCTTAAGCGAGACACATATCGAGAAGCTGTTTTCTTCTTGATCAAGTTTTTGCTAGCAGCTTTCATTAATACTTTTTGGGCTTCATTAAGTAGCGGCTGCAAAGTTTTTTCAGCCTCTTTTCCTAATTTAGCCTTCATCGCTGTACGAAGATTTTTAACAATCGTACGAAAATGAGCACGAGCTTGATTATTTCTTTGATTTCTTACTACAGCTTGTCTAGCTGCTTTTACTGCTGACGCATGTGTCGCCATAAATCACCTCTTAAAACCTATGCACCCTAGTCAACCGATACGAAAATGTCAAATAGCGATAAGTAGTTGGTTAGATGGCTAGCCATTTTTCAACTGTCTAGAACCTAAACGAAAATTACAGTCTAAGTCACTGTATCCTTTATGAATTATATGGCCTTGCGCTTGCATTTCTATCTTTTCAAAGAAAGAGGCAGATTTTGAACCTTCGAAGTAGAATAGCTACAATAGTTGTTAAACTCACCCTGTTGAGTCTTCTATTCCCTATTTCGACCGCTTTAATAGCCGAAAATCCCCCGCTGTCGACTCCACAAGTTCCGCAAACCCAAGCTCAGCCACAAGAGAGTTCCGATCGCTCAGGATCCTCAGGAGCTGCTCAGGCTGCTGCTATGGCAGGAGCTGCTATGGCAGGATTAGGTTGTATTATGGGGTTAGAGGCTGCGTCGAAAGAACAAAACCCTAGCACAAAGAACATGATGCAGATGATGGCAATGCAACAGTGTGCGCAGGCGGCCCAAAATGCTGCCTCTGCCGCTCAAAATGGGGATCAGAAAAAAAAATTGGATTCACCTCCCCCCTTAAATCAGCCCCCCCCTTTTCAAGCGCCTGAAATTAAAGTTCCAGAGGATGGAAAAGCGACCGATTTAAGTAAATTTGCTCAAAACACCAAAAGCTCCGACTCTGACAAGTCAAAAGATGATTTTAAAATAAAACCTTTTGAAAACCCCATTCCAGCTAATACAGAGAAACCAGCTCGAAATGATAAAAATTCAACTCCTATTGCGGCTCTCACACCCGCAAAATCAATACCCGAGCTCATAGCGCCAAAAACCATTACCACTGGAAAAGATAACAAAGAAGAGGACTCAAATTCAATTAATCAGGCCTCTAGAACCTTAGGTTCAGCTCTTACGGGAAAAGGCTCAGCAGATGATCTCTTAAAAAAAGCACTTGCTGAAAATGGAACAAATCCAAATGAAACACCTATGATTCGTCTGAGAGGTGCGACAGGGAAAGAAGAAAGTGGAAGTGGCGGTGGCTCAAGTGCTTCTGAAGGAGGCGGTGGTGGGTCCGATTCCCCTTTTGAAAACTTACTTGCTCAAATGTTGGGTGGAGGACCAGGGGCCGCTGGAGATATAGGTTTTGGTGGAGGCTCTGACATCATCAATATAGGTAAAGACAAAAATAATCAGCCCAAAATAAACATCTTTCAATTTGCTTCTAGCGTTTACTCAGAGCTAACCCACACTCAAAATAGAATCGCAACTCGTCGTTCGGATAAGCCAGTTTCTGTAGTTAATCAAATACTCGGTTCAACTAATTACGAAGAGGGCCGGGTCGGTTCAGTGCCAAATCTAGTCACTAAAGCCCCCATTCGTTAATTTCTTAAACAATATCAAATTCAGTTTTCAGCCCAACATCTCTTGGCCACTTGTTTGCTTACTGCCTGAGCCCTCCTCAGTTGAAGTGGCTCTGAATTGGGTGGAACGTGTTGAGAGTTATTGGTCTTTTAATTATTGCACTATTATTTCAGGGGCTAGCTTTGGGAGAATCTACCCATTACCCCATTAAAAAGAGTCCTGGAATACCTCTCTCCCCCCTTTTATGGAATGGCCCATCCCCTTTAAACACCTCTGAAACTTGGATAGCTCAGATTTTTCACACATCTGAAAGAGCCCTTCCCCCAATTTCCACGCCTCAAGCTCACAACTCCGTATCAGAGATCAAAATCGAAACTCAAAATCGAAAAGATCTAGCCCATAAAGTTTTACGAGAGAGAATGGACAACTTTGCAAAAGCTGAAATTATCGAACGGCTCAATTCCTATCTCATTAAAAGTGGGAAATTTAATTCCACGGCTATCACAAATCTTCAGGACAAAATGGAAAAAATTAAGGATATAGAGCTCTTTTCTTCGGGAGAAAAAACCCATTCACTCTCAAAAAAAACATCTTATACTGTTAAGATGGGATTTGATTTTAGAAATTCACATTCAAAACTCGAATATGTAGAGAAAGACCTAGAACTAGGCCTCTACCATAGTAGAACTTTAAGTACTTTAACGGGAAGAGAGTCTTTCACTCAAAATCTTTCGCTTCGATTAAATAAAAAATGGGAAGAACGAAACTTAAAAGCCTCTTTTGATTTACCTCTTACTATGCCCTATTATACAGCTTCATTATCACAGGATCTCTCCACTTCAGTTTCTTCTAGTATTTCGGCACAGGCCCCTCTTCGAGGAACTAATCTAGCTAGAAAATTTGAAATTCGTATCGCTTTTCTCTTCTAAAAAAAACCAGGGGTGTTAAATCATTAAAGATCTAACACCCCTGTCTGATTTTAGATACCCGGGAGAAAGCTTTTCATCTATACACACCTGTAGAGAGTATTAGCCCCACATCGACTTACCGCCTACTCGCCTATTTTTTTGCTCAAAGGGCAAAGCGTTTCGCTTTGACTTCTCTCTATGAGCTTACTTGGCGACTTGGCTCACTCACTATCTCTTCATTCCCTATCCACCCAGCCGTTTCTGTATACCGATACTGGCTGTAGAGTTTAGCGTCCTTGGTATAAACCTGACTGTCCTATCTCATTGTCAGCCTTGGTTTTCACAACGGGATGATCTTAAATGAATCGATATCGCAACCCTTATTTTTTTAAAAAAGGTTGCTGCTTCCTACTTCGTAAAATTCCCCAGTCTCAGAGAACCCTTCTCTAAGCTCTATTCTTAAGAAACTAGATACCTTTAATGACCTCCTTTTCGGATCTGTTTGCTTTTCGTTGGGAATTTTGGCGAAGGACTTTAGTTAATGCTTAATTCATTAACTTCTTGAGGTCCTAATACGATAATTGGGAACTCATTCGCCTCCAACGTTCTGCTCGCTCCCATGACTCAGTGTAGCAATTTCCTACCTTCAAATGCAATACGCAAAGATTCGACAGTCGTTTCGTTAAACAAAATTTGAGTTAAACCATTGAAAATTGGTAAAGAGCTTGATAGATCTTGACAGCATATTTATTCACGACTTCATCATGCCTGGATGGCGGAACTGGTAGACGCGTTGGACTCAAAATCCAATACTCGCAAGGGTGTGAGAGTTCGATTCTCTCTCTAGGCACCAAGTTTTATCGACTGTAAAATAATAATTTCAATTCTGTATACCAATGAGATAAGGAGCGCGCGTGGAAGTTCTTAATAATATGGGGTGGTCGGGATTTTTATTTTCAAATTACAAAAACAGAAAAAAAATCCCTATTGAATCGGTCCAGTCAGTTAACTCCATGCCCCCCACGGAACAATAGCCACTCCATCGTTTTTATCTGGGGGAATGGTCCTTTGTACTGGAGCTACGATAATCCCGTATTCACTTCCAAGTTTCTTCATAACACCTCTTAGCGGACGCTCTTCCCAAGATAGTCGACGAGTTACCTGCTCCAAGTTAGCAATGATTCGAATGGGAATATCCTCACACACAAGATCTACGGGATTACCTTGAGCCGATTTATAGTAAATGGGATCGAGACGTTTGCCTTGATAATCCCAATGGCAAAGCCATTCATTCCAAAGAAAATGGCGAATGAGTGAAAGCTTGACCCCAGCCCCATTTTCAGTTTTCATAACAAACCTAGCAAGTCCCGTATCCATAAAAAGCCATACATCCTTTCCAATTCCAGATGGATGACAACGGTGACGCTGAACGATAAACAACATCTCCATCGCACTAAGATAGCGTTTCACGATGACTGCCCGTTCTTTAAAATGTCGTAGAGTGGGCAACTCCCCTTCCACCAATGTTTTTCCTATTTGCCGAAGAATGGAAAAGGCAATTTCCGGATCATAATTTCGCTTAAATAATCGGGCCATATCCCGATAGATTGAGGTTTCAAGCCAAGAGCTCCAATAAAGCTCTCTCTGTTCATCAGATCGTGTGAATGCTGGAACCGGCATTCCCCCCAATACTAAGTCCTTACTAACCGACTCCACGGAAGCGCGAACCGATTTCGTCTTCCATGGCTGACAAAAATTAACCTTAGCCTGAGACTGTTCATTTCTCTCTGCCCAAGTGAAGGGATGAAGCCTTAAAACACCTATTCTTCCTGTCAAACTTTCTCTAATACTTCCCTGATCTGAGAATGAACTAGAGCCTGTAAGTAAATAACTTCCTGATATTCTCTTCTTATCTACAATACGCTTTAGCTCATCAAAAATAATTGGAACTTTCTGAACCTCATCGATAATAGCAGGTGACTTAAGCCGCGATACAAATGACTTAATAGATCCTTGTGCCTCCTCGCGTAACTCGTAGTCG
This sequence comes from Bdellovibrionales bacterium, assembly GCA_005776395.1. GTDB lineage: Bacteria > Bdellovibrionota > FAC87 > UBA2466 > UBA2466 > UBA2466. The sequence goes on from SXPJ01000059.1 coordinate 12,613, forward strand.
TCAAATGTATATTTTCCAGCCCCAGAAGGCATAATAGCCTCCGCCAATGTAGACTTCCCACATTGTCTGGGACCAATAATTGCTGTTACTGGCCAAAATGCCAGGAGCTTTTGAAGTAATGTAAGGCCGTGCCTTTTTCTTAGATGAGGCATATGTGTAATAATGCCTTAAATAAAAGATTTTTACAATATACTTATTATAGGCAATTATTATCTATATCATTAAAAAGTAGGCCAGAAAATCTGTGCCTTTCGGAAAATAATACTTGGCCCTTAAGGGAAATAAACTTTATACCTATGTCATCAAACTCTTAGAGAATTAGGATTAGATGCTGTCATTAGTGCCGGTCTTTCCTTATATGAAAGCAAAGTAATGGTTTTAACGGCAGTATTTTCGCACAGGTAAACAATCCTTTTTCGCAGGAAAAACCCCCTCACAAGGCCCTGTTTTTAAACTGTAACGGATCTGTTATGATTGCGTAGAGGGACTAATGCAAATCCATTTTCCACGTTTACTCTGTACCGCTCTATCTTTTTTAGCAGAATTGGGATTCTTTTTTGGAATCTTCTTAATGCTTGCTACCAAAATTGGTTTAGGGAATGAACATAACAGATCGGAATGTTCGATACTTTTTAAGCTTATGCAAATAAATGCACGAGCCAAAGGAAATGCCCCAGAACAAACCCAAAAGGAAGCCCTTGATCTTGACAAAAGAGCTCAAGAAATTACTTCAGCTGCGCGCGGAGAGATCAAAAAACCGGTCGTGCTATCGAAAAATCTTTTGGATGAATTGACTAAACAGGTAAACGATAAAAAAAATCGTTTCTTTGAAAAAAAGGAATCTGTTTTTCAAATGACGACGGGTAATGGTAAAACACAAAGGATTGTAACTGACCTACAGATCTCCGATGGGAAAGTTGGATTTCGTGATCTTAAAGACAATAAATTTTACACGACCGATCTGACCCGCATTACCGAACTATTTAAAGTTGAACGGCCTGAATCAATAACAAATCCGAAATTTATTCGAAATTATCCACCTGCGAGCTCGGTTGACACCATCATGGATGGAAAGTTTCGCAATCAGGTGGAAATCTCCTTTATCAGCGATGCCGAAATTAGAGAGGTTCATAAACCAAAAGAAAAAGCGACTCTAAAGCAGGAGACCACTCGAAGGTATGAAGGCAGTTCTCTAGAAATTGGTCTAAACGAATCTGGCAAGGCTATAATCCAGCAGCAGGCCCTTAGAGGCTGTACAGCCGCGGTGGCTGCTATGCTCATTCGAGATAATGGGCGTCCTGTGGATCTACATGACCTTCGAAGTACAAATCTCGGAAACGAAAACTCAATGGCGAATACGATTGAATACGCGGGATTAAAGCCCATTTCCACAGCTATTCCAGGTAATATGGAGAAACTGCAGGAGCTAATCTCTAAAAATGGTCCAGCTATTGTCTCCGTGGGGGGAGAGATAGGGGGGCATGTCATTATAGTAGATGCCATTGATCTCAATGCCAAGACCGCACGTATTCGCGATCCTTTTCATGGGTGGGATATTACAATTGATCTAAATGCCCTTCAGTCTCGTATCTCTAAAAACAGCTCGATTATTCAAGTAAAAAAGGCTCCTTAAGGGCCAGTATTAAGTTGTTTTATTGTCTAAATATTGCTTATTACGATCGATACTGTCATAATATGACAGTATCTTGCTTTATTTACACATATGAGCACACTGGCACTAAAGATTAGAAAAGCTCTTCCTATAGACGTATTTACGGATACTGAGGTCGTAAACCTATTGAAGGGATCGCCTAATAGACGCTATGGACTTGTTAAACGAGCCATTGCAGATGGCGATTTAATTCAACTTCGTCGAGGGGTCTATTGCTTAGGGAAGATCTTTCAACGGGAGCCCCTGAATCAGTTCGAATTAGCTCAGAAAATCTACCCCTCCTCTTATGTGAGCTTGGAATCCGCACTCTCTCACCACGGCTGGATTCCAGAAGCGGTTTACACGGTAACAAGTGTTAGTTTAAAAAGATCAGCATCCTTCAAAACTCCACTGGGGAACTTTAGCTATAGGAAAATTCCAAAGTTTAATTTCATCGGAGTGGAAAGGGTGGATTTCGGAAGAACGGTGCATTTAATCGCAAGTCCAACGAAGGCGCTAGCAGACTACATTGTCACCCACAAGATGAATTTACAACCAAAAGAACTAATGGAGTTCTTGCGAATCGAAGAAGAGTACTGGAAACAGCTCTCCTATAAGCTTCTTACTGAAATTATGGAGAGCTATCGAAGCACTCGTCTAAGGACTTTCCTTAGGGCCTTAAGAAAGGGTAACGAGCTATGAGCGTAAAAATAATTCAGGACAAGTTGGATAGCTACAAATGTCGGTCCACACAGGAGGAGGACTACGCTCTAAAGGAAATTACTCAAGAACTTGTTTTGAATTCGCTCTACAATTCAGGATTCTTCAAGAAGGCTGCATTTCAAGGAGGGACCGCGCTTCGAATTCTCCATGGTCTAATGCGATTTTCTGAGGATTTGGATTTCGTCCTTCTTAAACCTAACAAGAGTTTTGATCTTAACACCTACCTTTCCTCCATAAATGCCGAACTGAGGGCCTTTGGTTACGATGTAAAGGTTGAGAGGCGTTCATCCGCAAATGCTGTACAGAACACTTTTCTAAAGGACGATTCGTTAGGCAGATTGTTAAAAGTTCAATCCCCAAAGGCCGAGGGGCCGAAGAGGGTGCTAAAAATCAAACTTGAAGTGGATACCAATCCACCTGCCGGAGCAAAAACAGAGACGAAGTTTCTAAATTTTCCGATTAACTTCTCGGTGACGGCTCACGACGTTCCAAGTCTCTTTGCTGGCAAAAGCCACGCACTACTTTGTCGCGATTATATCAAGGGGCGAGATTGGTTTGATTTCATTTGGTATGTAGGGCAAAGGGCCGTCCCCAACTTCGAGTTCTTATCCAATGCTCTAGAGCAATTTGGATCGTGGAAAGGTAAATCGGTCAAAGCCGATATCAACTGGTACAGGAAGGAGATGGCTCGAAAAATTAAGGAGGTGAACTGGGATAAGGCCAAGGCCGATATTCAAAGATTTCTAAGACCGGTCGACGTTAAAACTCTGGAGCTATGGAACGAGAACTTCTTTCTAGACTGTCTCAAGCAAGTCGGAACTAACGCTAAGTAGAGCAAGTTTTTTGGGGTAATATACGAATGCTGAACATCTTGATCGCAGTAAATTGCTCGCACGAGCCGAGGATTTACCTTATACAACCCACCATTCCACATCCAGCCTCTATGAACAGGGCGATGTTATTCAAGTTTTGCGTCTCTAAGAGTCATTATACTGGCTAGGGGCAATAGCTTGAATTTAAAAAGCAATTCAAAAAAAACTCCTTATTCTTCACTTTTTATAACCTGACGTTCGTAATCCAGCGCTCAAAATCCCCGTTTTAACAAGATGAGCGTTTAAAGGACAGATTCTCCCATTTACACCTCCTTAACTTCGAGATACAAAACTTGAGGTTTAGTTCCCTAAAAGAACCTTCAAGAGGAGTTCTCATGCCCTTAATATTGGTCGCATTCACTCTCATTGCTGTCGTTATTCTTTACTTTCAATATAACCCTCTTGAACACAGTAAAAAGTTCATGTTCCGACGGTTTGTGAACTGGTTTCCGATGGGCATGAGTTACGCCTTTCTCTACATGGCTCGCTACAACTTAAACGTTACAAAAAATGCTCTCGGACCGCTCATGAATAAAGAGAGCTTTGGGCTTATTTTTGGTGCAGGAACTATCACCTACGGATTGTCCTTTTTAATCAATGGCCCCTTAGTCGATAAAATTGGTGGAAAACGCGGTATTATCATCGCCACATTAGGCTCTTCAATTGCTAACATCGCAATGGGGATCCTCACCTTTCTTCTCTTAAACGACCGATGGCCTTTCGATATTACGATTTCATTTGCCATTTTGTACTCACTCAACATGTTCTTCCAAAGTTATGGAGCGGTCTCTATTATTAAAGTAAAGGCCTATTGGTTCCATGTGCGTGAAAGGGGAATCTTTGGCGCTATATTTGGAACGCTGATCTCTTTCGGAGTTTATTTCGCATTCGATTGGGGCCAGGCCATTGCTGAGGCCTCAAGTGCCTCAATTACGACCCCTACAACTTTTCAAATCTACTTCCGACAGATCTTTGCTCTTGAAGGGAAACAAACCAATGCTACTTGGTTGGTCTTCTTTATTCCAGCCACTATCTTATTAGTTTGGACCCTATTAGATGCTTGGCTTATCAAAGACACCCCTTCAAAAGCCAACTTTGAAGATTTCGATACTCATGATGCCTCCTCAGGAGAGATGCATGTTGAGTACACCATGGTTGAAACCTTAAAACTGGTATTTAAAAACCCTGTTCTCATGATGATCGCTGTCGTTGAATTTACGACAGGTGTGATTCGTAACGGAGTCATGCAGTGGTACTTTATTTTCGCAAAGGAGGTAAAACAACCCGGTGCTGAATTTTTTCTCCACCATTGGGGGCTTCTACTCTGTATTTCAGGAATCATAGGAGGCTTCACTATTGGTTATGCCTCTGACCATATTTTCCATTCAAGAAGAAGCCCACCAGTGGCCATTGCCGGGGTTTTAATCCTAGTTCTCTCTCTTGTACTTTGCGCAATTTTATACACTTCACCCATAGGAGTCGGAGTCTGTGCAGTAGCTATCTGTCTATTATCGATCTCCATCCACTCACTTATGTCGGGAACAGCAGCTGCCGATTTCGGAGGGCGTAAACTCACAGCCACCGCTTCAGGTATTACCGACGGTTTTGTTTATCTAGGAACCGGTCTTCAGTCGGTCTCTTTGGGATACCTCACAGGCCATAGCTGGCTTTTTTGGCCCGCATTCTTGGTCCCGTTTGCGGTGCTCAGTATCTATATCGCTGTGAAGATGTGGGGCCATCTCCCCGAAGCGACTCGTAAATATTTAGTCACGGTTGAGAAGGTGACAATCAAAGAGGTATCGGTAGTAGAGATTTCACAAAATATAAAATCTTAATTTCATTTAAGAGTTCCGACTAAAAAAGCGGACTACTTTGAATTAAGCTTCACACTAAAAATAGTGTCTAAGGTAAAGATCCAACCGGACTTATGAGGAACCTTATCTGGCCTTGCTAAACGGGTAACCGGCTCTGTCTCCTCCGCAACCTGAAGCTGAGTTAACTCATAAGTAAACTCTTTAGCGGGATTATGGGGATCAATTACCACGATTTGATCTTCTGAAAGTTTCTTTTTTAGCACGACAAAATGCCTTCCAAGAAGTTTTTTATCACGATCATGAACCTGAAAAACAACCATTTTCAATTCATTAGAATTGGTCTCAAGTTGTTTTCCATCAAACTTCGTCCACACCTTTAAAGGGATCTCTCCTTCACTGGGTTTCGATTGAATAGACCGCTCAGCTGAAATTTCAAGTGAATGATTAGGTAAATATTTACCTAAATAATTTAACAGCTTTGTCATTTGCGTATTAGTGACTCTGCCAGCCAAGAGCTCTGGAATCGCTAAAAAGGCCCCCTCTAAAACCGGCTTGGGATTTAAATTTTCTTGCTGTGACATGACTCTAAGTCCCTGAAGCATATTAAAAGCCGTACTCGAAGCACAGGCCCCCCCACCTTTAGGATCAATATAAGGACCAAAGTCGGACTGCAAAGCTAGCTTAGTTTTCCCTTGGGGATCTACTTTCTGTAACTCTGAAAAGAGATCGGTGAAACTTGGCTTAGTTACTAAAGCAATTTTTCTTAACGACTCTGGGCAGCTAATACCCCAGCCCACATTAAATGAGAGGAATACAGCGAGTACAAAAATATTAAAATGATACATATTAATTTTACTTAGTTTTATCTAGAGCCGAACGCCATATCCCAAAACTCTTGGCCATAAATCTTTCGTACATAATCACTGATTAAGACATCAGATGCACCATCCGCAATTCTTAAGCCTCTTAAATCATTTAGCCTCTGCATAAGATCCATATTATCACTATAACCAGAAGCTGCATGGGCTGAGATAGCAGAATCTACAGCGTCAAAAGCCTTATCAACGCCCCAAGATTTTGCAGCGGCTGCAATTACAGCTGCGGATTTATAATCACCCCCATCCATTAATTTCGCGGCCTTTTCCAACTGATCAAAAACCATATTTAACTCGAAAGTTAATTTACCCAAAGGCTGTTGAAGGTGAGTCATCGCTCCTATGGGTTTTCCATTAACGATTCGAGTAGCTAAACGTTCTGCGGTCTGTTCAAGGGCTTTTTGAGCCGTTCCAATTGCCGCCGCCGTCTGCATGACTCGCCAATAGGTAAAATGTTCCCCAAACAATTTGTGCCCCTCTCCATCCTCTCCGATTCTAAACTTCTCTGGAATAACCAACTTATCAAACGAAACACCCCCAAATGAATTGCCCTTAAGCCCTGGAGCCTTAAGATCTTTAAATTTTAGTCCGGGGTAATCGATAGGGAGACAGAAAGCATTAAGTTTAGAATGTTCAGGAGTGCTGTTAGGGGCTTGGGTTATAATAACAACATGTGATGCATTTTTAAGCCTGGCATTATATTTTTTCTCGCCAGTGATTTCATAACCCCCCTCAACTTTTTTTGAACTGCTCTTCATGCCTCCGATATCAGATCCGTATTCGGGCTCAGTAATAGCAATAGCCATATATCCCTTACCCTGAACCACCTTTTCTAAAATCTCTTTGTGGCCTGGCTCCTTGGACATAAGAAGAGATCTCGCATGTCCCCCACCAGAAATATCCCTTAAATCCAAAGAGTGCCTTCCGGCATACTGGAATATTTTTACCATTTCGGAAGGCTTTAAGTTTTCTCCTCCTACCTCTTTCGGAAGATCGAGCCCTGGCAAACCACTTTTGGCCGTTTTTCTTCTCCATGCAACGGGCGAATTAAATTTATTAGTTCCATTAAACTCCTCTGCAACTTCATCGATCAGTTTAAAATATTTTTCTTGAACTTCACTTCCCTTAGGACGAAGCGGGTTTGAGTTAAGTTTAGCGAGTTTAATGCTACAGTTCTGACTTTCCCCTACATCGGGAATAAGGACCCCAAAACAGGGGTTCCATTGTAATGAAATCCCAATGAGCATTACGAAAACAAAAATCCCTGTCTTTGAACTTATAAACATACCTATCTTTTCGGTTTTTTAAGTGGATTACTAAAATCATGTCTCATGGCATTATTTAAGGAAATTAATAGCCTTAAAAGCCGATTGGGCATAAACTTAAACCTTACCCCTCACAAGGACATCCCCATGAAACAATTCTTAATTAGTCTTTTATCTTTAATAATTTCCCAATCAGCTCTCGCAGGCTACGATAGCAAACATGCGACTCTAACCGAACTATTAAAAATGCATGTCAAATCCGGCGTAGTAAATTACGAGGGAATAAAATCGGAATCCACAAAACTTGACTCCTATCTTGCGCAAGTTAAATCGGTTTCAAAAGAACAATATGCCTCATTTTCAAAGCCAGAGCAGATGGCCTATCTCATTAACGCCTATAATGCCTACACTTTAAAAATGATTATCGACTTCTATCCTGTACAGTCTATTCGCGATATAGGTCCACTGGTAGGAGGCAGTCTTTTTAATAAAAACTCAAAGCAATGGCGAATTTCAGAGTATGAAGTTAATGGTAAGAAGTTTACTCTTCAGGCCATGGGAAAAGCCATTACTCTCGATGATATTGAACACGAAAATCTACGGCCGATATTTAAAGATGCCCGTGTTCATTTTGCCTTAATCTGTGGAGCTATCAGTTGTCCTTTTTTACAATCCGAAGCCTATACAGCAAAAAATCTTTCAGAGCAGCTCGACTCTCAAGGAAATCAATTTTTAGCGGATCCTTTTAGAAACCGTTTTAATGAAACAGAAAACAGACTCTATCTCTCTAAAATTTTCGATTGGTTTTCGGATGACTTCAAAAGAGATGCAGGATCGGTAAAAGATTTCATAAGAAAATATCTACCCAAAACTGTTCAGGCTAAAATCAACGAAGAGACATCCATTTCGCATCTAGACTACGATTGGTCACTTAATAACAAAGCCGGACGAATTCCCTGACTAGGCGCTGTTGCAACAGCGTTTAACTACATTCCCTTCTCATTTAAATCAACCAACATTCCATCCTGAGAAGGGGATTGGGCAATTTCCCAACGATTATTCTCTGGATCTATGAGAAGAAAGCTTTTCTCTCCCCATGGATGCTCTTTAGGGGGACCACTCACCTTTAAATTCATTTCCACCGCTTTTTGATAGGCGGCCTGAACATCTTTAACAGTGACACCGTAAGAAACCTGTGAGCGGTCCTTAGGTAATGAAAAATACTGTGACGCCTTTCCTACCGGCTTAAAAAATGCGATACGAAAGCGACTCGATAAAACAAATTCACAAAATTCAGAATTGGAAAAATGAGGCTCTATTAAAAATAAAGACTCAAAAAACAATTTCATGACTTCGACATTCTCAGAGGAAATCACCAGATGGGAACAGGCCTGTATCATCGTTTAACTCTACACTTAAACTTAAAATCTTGTAGGAATTACTTTTTGCGAAAGTAAAAGTTTTCTCTTAACAACCCTAACTGTAGCTCTGTAAGGCAACCTATCCCAATAGAAATTCTGTCAAACTTATAAGGGAACGTGTATGGACGGTGGAATCTCTACTAAATTTGAGGGAATCCGAAAAACAATAAAAAACTAAACAGCTGTAAAAAAGTTTTTCACTTTAAGAATCTGATAACAATCCACTCTTTTCTACTCATAGACCTATAGAATACAGTTCAACCCCCATGGAATAAAAAGGGCTCCTAAGATATCACAGGGGTTCACTTTCTTGTCCTCTGTCGGTCTTGACCGATTCTGGTCCCAGTTGTGCAACTTAAAAAACAAAAAGCGAATTTATTTGATCTTCACTTAGGGGGCATTGTGAAATCCATCTATCTTTTAGTCTTAATTTCTCTCTATTCTCTTTCAGCGATGGCGGATACCATTCTTAACGGTTCATCATTTAATTCTCAAAGTTCCCAAGTTAAAGATCAAGGAGGCTTTCTTTTTGTAGCAGGTCAACCCATTTTTATCGGGGATAATGGTGAAATCCTTGTTAAAGTTAATGGGAATTTTCTCCCCGCAGATCCCAATACGACTTCACAAGTTTTGTCTATGTATCGAACTTGGGCCAATGATGTTAGAAATGGCAAGACCCCCAATAACTCTCGATTTGCGATCGCTAATCGTGCACTGAATGCCCCCCTTATCAGAGGTGGAAACAGTCCTGATACCTCCAATATTCCCTTAAATCCCAGCATCCCCCGAGCTAGAAATGGAGGTCAGCATTCCAACGACACATCCAATCCCAACTCATCCCGCTCATTCTCTCCACTCTCGGAGGAACAGAACGAATTCAATACCTCTATTGATAGAAGCAACTTAAGGATCTTTAAAGACAATCAAAATCATCTATTCTTTATGGATAAAGATAACAGTAAAAAGCATATCTTCTCACTAAACACTTTTAGAGGGAACAAGATCGCTTTTCAAATGAATCAAGAATCCTCTAATGAGCAGAGTGGAACACTTAAGATAATATTTACCGATCCTCGTTTTTTAAGTAAAAGCGAAATCTCCATTACTGAAGATAGAGCAAAACTCACCTGCAACAACGAAGAAAAGGTATTCACTGAAATTACGATAGAAAGCAAAAAAAATGAAGCCCTAGATAGCGTCCAGTTTCGTTCTCTTGCAGGTGTTACACTAAGAAGGGAACAAGGTCCCCAACCTATACGCACACTCTGTGAGTCTGTGGTTCCCTAATTATGAGAGACTCTCCACTCACGTCTAAAGTGCGAAGTCCGATAAGAGATTGAGTTTAAGTTTTATAAAACCCAACTCTACTCTCATAATAAGGAGCAATCATGAAGGTTAAGACATACAAAAATGGAAAAAATGGCTACACCGCCTATCTTAAAGATCTTGGTACGGGCTGGGAGGCCGGATTCACCAATGGCAGCAATAAGCCCATTTTTGTAGGAAACTTTATCCACGCCAGTGAAGCCAATGAGTGGTACACGCTCATGAATGATGAAATCACCAAATTTAATAAAAAATTCACCGTAGGAGCCAATTGCCCAACCCCTTGGTATACCACCTTCATAGGGGGCCATCTTTATAAGCATTACTATAATTTTATCAATCGTGTTTTGACACAGCACAGTCGCCGCTATGAACAAATGGTAGAACGGGAAACCAAAAAATATCGCCAACTCAACAAAAACTGGTATCCAGGTGAAAAGGCCCCCTTCTTAAAGGCTTCATAACAGTCTTAAACTTTTAGAGGCCATGGGAAACCAGGGCCTCTTTATTTATTCCCTTAAATTCCCAATTATAAAAACCCGACTAGCCCCTTTTTTTAATTGAAAGCCCTTTCTGGGAGATGTAAAAATAGAAAGTAGAAATTAATCTTACGAATCCAATAAGAACGAGGTTCTCAAGTGAAAGAGACTTCTCAATCTGAGCCCCCCAAAAAAACTAGCCCTACCTCTGAATTTATTCTTAATAAAGCTGAATGGTTTCTCTTCCAAATGGATGTGATTCGTTTTTGGTTTACCCGGGCATGGCGAATCGGGATCTTAATGGCCAAGGGAGGCTACCTGACCTCAGAGAAAAAAAAACTTTTTAACCGATTAGGGGAAGAGGCTTTTTATCGAATGCAAAAAGGGGACTTAAGCCTTACAGAACTCATCCCCTTAACTCAAAAGATCCAGAATCTAATTCAAAAAATAGAGATCCAGGAGTTACTCATTCGACGATTACGATTTGGAACATCTCACAAAAAAAAAATAACCTCACAGGGCTCTGAAGAACCCACCATAATGACTTAGGACACCTTATGTTTTCATTCACTGAAGAACAAAAACTACTTATTCAATCGGTGACGGCACTTGCTAAGGAACACTTAGCCCCAAGAGCTGAAGAGCTTGATGAAACTGAAAGTTTCAACACAGTGGCCTTCAAAAAAATGGCAGAATTAGGGCTGCTAGGAATTACGGCTAGTGAAAAATATGGAGGGGCAAATCTAGGGGCTTTTGAAACCACTCTAGTGATGGAAAAATTAGCAGAGGCTTGTGCCTCAACCACCCTCTCCTATTTAGCCCATTCCATTTTGTGTGTGAATAATATTCACGCAAACGCCTCCGAGGCTCAGAAACAAAAATATTTACCTAAACTAATTTCAGGCGAATGGTTAGGGGGCATGGCTATGACAGAGCCAGAAGCAGGTAGTGATGCTCTTGGGCTCCTCACTAAAGCTGAAAAAAAAGGTGCTAAATATATTCTAAATGGCGCTAAGACCTACATTACTAATGGTCCTGGCGGAGATATCTTTGTCGTTTACGCAAAAACAGGCCCTTCAAGAAAAGATGTCAGCACTTTTATCGTTGAGAGTAAATTTCCAGGATTCAAAGTAAGCAAAAAGCTAAAAAAAATGGGGATGAGAGCCTCCCCTACTGCAGAGTTAGCTTTTATTGACTGTGAAGTTCCCGTTGAAAACTTGATCGGGAAAGAGAACGACAGCATCTCTCACATGATGAAGAATTTAAATTTGGAAAGAATTACCATTTCCGGAATATCACTGGGAATCACCTCGGCCTGCTTAAATTACTGTTCACGCTTTGTTCAGGAGCGGCATCAATTTGGAAAACCTTTGAGCCACTTCCAGATGGTTCAGGAAAGAGTTGCGGAAATGGCAACCCATCTTGATGCAGGAAGAGCTCTCTGTTACACAGCCGCTCAACGTTTCGACTCAGGCGACACCGATTCCACTCTAGGGGCCAAATGTAAGCTTTTCACAGCTCAAATGGGAACTCATGCAGGCATCGAGGCTATTCAGTTACTCGGAGGGGCGGGGTATATGAAAGAGTACCCTGTAGAACGCTACATGCGAGATGCAAAACTTATGGAAATTGGGGCCGGCACCAATGAGATCATGCGCATTATTATTGCCAAATCACTTCTGAATCTAAAGGAGAAATAACTCTCGTGGCACTCATTTTTTATCCTCCAACTCAAAGTGACGAGACTGCCGTCAGACAAAAAACTCAAGAGTTCTATCAAAAGTGGATACTCCCGACCGCTCTCGAAGAGGATCGGAAAGAACTATTCCGTCGGGATCTGGTGAGTCTCTTTGGAAAAGCTGGACTTATCGCGCAAGCAATCTCAAAGGACTTTGGGGGCGGAGGGGGCTCTTATCGATGTCATTATTCAGTTATTGAGGAGCTCGCAAAAGGGCCAATCGCATTTTCAGTTTCAATATCCGTTAGCAATTTAGTTATGGGAGGAATTCTTACTTTTGGAAATGAAACCCAAAAAAAAACCTACCTTCCGAAACTCACCGCTGGAGAATGGTTAGGGGCCTTCGCTCTTTCAGAACCCCAATCAGGAAGCGATGCTGCGGGGCTCATGCTAAGGGCCACAAAAGTTCCAGGGGGCTACTCACTGACAGGAAATAAATCCTGGTGCAGCAGTGGTGGAAATGCCGATCTTTATCTTGTCATGGGAAGAACGGGCGAACATAAAACAAAAGGGATCTCCTCTTTTTTAGTCACCCAAAACACCCAAGGTTTTCGAATCGGAAAGAGAGAAAAAAAGTTAGGACTAAAATCCTCTGCCCTTACGGAACTTATCTTTGAAAATTGTTTTATTCCGGACTCACAACTATTGGGAAAAGAGGGGGCCGGTTTTGAAATAGCTCTTTCTCAACTAGACACGGGTCGAATTGGGATTGGGGCTTGTGGGGCTGGCATTGCCACGGCGGCTATCGAACGAATGCAAAAAGAGCTCAATGGAGATTTTGGTAAAACCTGTCTATTTAAAGAGTCAATTGCTCAACAATTTAGCGAGTACTACGCTCGACTTCAGGCGATTAAACTCCTCATCACAACTGCCTCTGAGCTAAAGGACAAAAAACAGAATATTAAAGTTCTAGCCGCTCAGATCAAACTACTAGCCTCTGATCTTGCTATGGAGGTAAGTCAGGATCTAGTCCACTTTTTAGGCGAGCGCGGTTTTCAGGAGGAGGAACAGGTAGAGCGATTCTTTAGAGATGCTAAGGCTCTTCAAATCGTAGAAGGAACCAACCAGATTCAACAATTAGTCATTGCTCGAGAAATGGAGAATATGGTTTGAATACTTACTCTTTACCTACTTTCAACTTAGATCTAAGTGACCTCTTAGGGGCTCATTCGAAGATTTCGAATTTCAATCCCCTTCCCCTATTTGAAAAGGCTCAAAAATCTCTCGAACAAAAATTCGAAAATAAAACGATAGGATTTTACCACTGGCCAGAAGTTATCTCTGCCGATGAGATTAATAAGATTCAAACTCTAACCCGAGAACTTAGAAATCAATATGAAGGGCTTATCATTTTCGGTATCGGAGGATCCCATTTAGGGGCCGCCTCTATATTAGAGGCTCTAAGAAATGAAAAAGAGGAAAAAAACTTTCCGATTTTCTGGCTAAATAATGTCGATCGTTGGGCCATGGAACGAGCCCAATCCTTTGTGACGCAGAGAAAGGTTGCAACTCTTCTTATTTCAAAATCGGGAAATACCACAGAAACTCTCTCCGGTTTTTTTCATTTAAGCCCACATCTAGATCCTAAGGGAATTGTCATTATTACCGATCCTGAGAGTGGAGAACTCCGCCGCTGGATCAACACTCATGGTTACAACCATTTACCTGTTCCCCCGAATATTGGTGGAAGATTCAGTGTTTTAACCTCAGTAGGATTACTCCCTCTTGCCTTAGGTGGAGTCAATATTTCAGATCTACTCCAGGGTGCTAAGGACTTAAAAAAATCGCTAGCCCCTTTACCGCTTCAGAAAAACCCTGCCTATCAATACGCTTTAAGCTCTTACTGGTGGGATAAAGAAGAGGGGCATCACACCCAATATCTGATGCCCTACCATAGCAACCTAAAACTTTTAACCGATTGGTATGTTCAGCTTTGGGCCGAAAGTATCGGGAAAAAAGATCTTCAAGGCAAGTCGGTAGGGCCTACTTTTGTAGGATCTCTAGGAACCCGAGACCAACATTCTCTTCTTCAATTATTTAAAGAGGGGCCCAACAACAAAGTGGTCGGCTTTATCGATGTAGCGTCCCATGCTCAACCGCTTATTGTAGGGGCTTCGCCTGTTCCAAGTCCCGATTTTGACTACCTCTGCCAGCATAGTTTTGAAGAGATAAATTCAAAAGCTCTCTTAGCCACCGCTCAAAGTCTTAAGACAGCAGGAGTCCCCACTTACAAAATAGTGTTTACAGAGTTAACACCCCGAAGCTTGGGTTCGTTTATTCTCTTTCAGGAATTGGCCTGCGCTATTGCTGGAGAGTTTTATCAGGTTAACACGTTTAACCAACCTGGGGTTGAAGAGGCAAAGCGCCTTTTAAGACAATCTTTATGATATAATTTCAATATTATGTCACACCCCAAAAACAATCCTACTTCCAAACCTTCAGCCACGACCGATAACTCTATCGCTCCGCAACAGCCCACTCAAGAGCCTCAAGGAACCATTGAAAAATCGGAACCTACAAAAACTCGAGCTATCGATGGAAAAACCATCGCAGATGTCATTGAAGAGGCCAAAACAAATCCTCCTGCCATTGTCGTTATTACCGGAAAACCCCTCGGCAAATACTTTCTTATCTCCAAAGAAAAAATGTTTCTAGGACGAGAACTCAACACCGATATCTGTATTCCTGAGACCTCAATCTCCAGAAAGCACTCTGAATTTATGGTAACTGAAAATGGGGTTGCCGTTATGGATCTTGGAAGCACCAATGGGACTTTCGTTAACGATGTTAAACTCGATGCACTGGTTCCAAGAATTCTCAATGAAGGAGATCATGTTCGTTGTGGAAATACTCTCTTTAAATTTGTTCGAGAAGGTCAAATTGAAACTCGCGCTGGATTAAAAAATTACGACTACTCCACAGACAGTCTTACCGGAATATTTAATAGAAAAGCTATTGTTGAAACAATCCAAGAGGAGTTCACTAAGGCTAAGCTTCGAAATACCGCTTTAAGTTTTATTCTTTTTGATATCGACCATTTTAAAAAGATCAACGACACCTACGGCCACCCTGCTGGAGACTATGTACTTAAAGAGATTTGTGATCTCATTAAAACTAAAATGATTCGTCAAAGAGACGCTTTGGGAAGATATGGGGGGGAGGAATTCGCACTTCTACTGCCCCAAACAAATTCACAAATCGCAATCGATGTCGCTGAACGTATTCGTTCTGCCATTGAGAAACATTGCTTTCTTTTCGAGGATAAACAGATTTTGGTCACCATTAGCTTAGGGGTTGTAGCCCTAGACTCTACCAGCAAAACCTACAATGATCTGATCGCTCTAGCCGATAAAGCCCTCTACGATGCTAAAAATAATGGCCGTAATCGTGTCTGTGTCCGATAAAGATGGGTTAGGGAATGGCCAGCAGTTCGGGTCTATAGCCTTTTTGTGCAAGTGGCCAATTCGAGGAGAGCATATCTGTGCCTTCCAGAACTACTCAAGAAGAAATCTAGTCTATTGGATGACGCTAGATCTGCAAAATAGTAAAAATGTCTTTACCAATTGATGAAGCCAGTCGAGCTAATAAATGCAGTTCCTATTGCCAGCTTTATCCCCGCGTTAAGAGTTTGGACGTGGTACCTAGCTGCGTTTCGAATCGCTTTCGACGTCCACGCAATATGATAAGTACTTTACAATTATATATTGGACTTATTTACAATTGTATTTACAATTATCCTATGTACGCTAAGCAAAGCTTGCGTTTACTAGCCAGTGAGAAGCTCAGAAATGTGCTTCAAGTCTGGCCTGGTTAACCGGTAGGTTCCTACCGGCCATTGCCGAAACGAGAGGTCCTGACTCCAAAAATAAATAGGAAAATGAGACTACTAGCGATAGCAAGATTTGAAGATAAGCGTGAAAAACTTTCCACTTATACCAAACCAAAAAGATATTAATTGGAAACAACTCGGGAGATGCTATGGAATCATCTAAGCGACATAAACCCAATCAAATTTTGAAGAGCCGCATGCGGGAAATTCGCACGTACGGACCTGTGAGGGTTTTATCTTCGACAGTTGCTTTAAACAAAGGTCGAAGGTAATTCTACTCCATGGAAACGAAGACGAAAATTTTAAGATCGATAAAAAAACTTGGAGTGGTTGCGTCCAGTGACCTAGTGGGACCTTTGGGGATTTCAAGGCAAGCACTTGCATCCCATCTATCCGAGCTTGTTGAAAGTGGAACTTTAATCAAAACTGGTTCTACGAGGAACGCTACTTACGCGATTAATTCCAAGAAGGGCAAGAGGCTTCTTCAGTCACAATCCCCCAAAAAAATCCTGCTAGTTAAAAAGCTAAAAGGCCTTCAAGAGGATAGAGTTTGTGATGAAATATTTTGCGCACTTAATTTAAATTCAAACCTCTCTCCGAAGGTTCAAACAATATTTAGATATGTTTTTACTGAAATGTTAAATAATGCAATCGATCATTCTTATTCCCTACAGGCGATAATCACTGCAGAGCTTTTCTCAAAAGAAGTTGAGTTTCGAGTTCGAGATAAAGGTATTGGCGCCTTTAAAAATATACAAAAAAAATTTCGATTGGCTAGCGAACTTGAAGGGCTTGAACATTTATTAAAGGGAAAGCAAACAACCATACCTGAAAAACATACTGGAGAGGGGATTTTTTTCTCTTCAAGAATTGCTGATGTTTTTAAAATAAAAAGCCACTCGATTAGCCTTGCCATAGACAATCAAAAACATGAGATTTTTATCAAAGAAGAGCGTTTCAAGAGAGGTACCGAAGTCATTTTTAAAATTCTTAAGCGCAGCAGAAAATCGCTTTCCGACCTATTTAATCAATTTACGAGTAAAGAGCATGTTTTTGATCGCAATGAAATACGAGTCGTTGTTTCTTCTCAGGTTGGAAACTTGTCCAGGTCTGAAGCTAAACGACTTCTTTTGGGGTTGGATAAATTCACGAGAATTACTTTTGATTTTAAAGGTGTGAAAGAAGTCGGACAGGGTTTTACGGATGAGATTTTCAGAGTATTTCCCAGCTTTCATCCAACTATTCAAGTCGATCACGATAATGCAATTCCGGCCGTTGAATTCATGATTCGACGAGCTCAGAAAAACTCCAACCCGCTAAAGTGAATTTTGAGATTAAAAATCTAAAACAATATATTTAACTGTAAGTCCACTTTTGCTAGGAAAGATCAGTTCACCGAGAACTGCTAATTAACGAGGGCAAGCACCCCACAAAAAAAACCGTCTAATTCTTTGACAGTACCTAATTTAAATACCCGTTGTTCACGAACTTTCTACTTTTTCAATTTTTGTCAGCCTAAATTTCTGGCATTTTTTTTGAAGTGTTTAATAGCACTTATTGAAAACAGTATTCTGGGGGATCTTTGTGAAATCAGTTTTTAAAACCTCTTTTTTAATTCTCTGCTTGATCTCATTAGCTAATTGCCGTCGCGGTGGTGGTGGACCTATGGATGGTGGAGGTGGACCTATGGGCGGCGCAGGCCCCTGCCCACGTTGCAATAAAAACCGCGAAGCTAACAATGATGCCCTTCGCAGAGATAGGATAAACCCATTCGATCAAGCTCCATTCCCTAGAGCAAAAGATCCCAATAATCTCGATATTGGTGGAGGTCTAGGTGGAATTGGAGATCCCTCTGTAGAGGGCCAAAGTTCGGAATCGAGAGATACAAGAGTTATAAATCCCTCAACCTCTCACGATGGCACTTCCCCCCTCAGAATGCCACTAGCCACCGAATAACGCGTAGTTACAAGCTATTTCTAATCCGCTTTGTTCCTTTGCGTTTTAGCTTTTGCAGGTTAGGGTGGGGGGTTCTATGTCAACACAGCAAATCCCAAACCCAGCAGGAAAAGCCACAGATCGGATCACTCGACTTCCCAGTGATTTAGTTAATCAGATCGCTGCTGGAGAGGTGGTAGAGCGCCCTGCAAATCTTATTAAAGAACTCGTAGAGAACAGTCTAGATGCGGGAGCCTTGCGAATTGAGGTTCACTTAATCGAAGGAGGGCTCAAGGAGCTTACTGTTATCGATGATGGGTGTGGCATCGTTGAAGAGGATCTTCCTCTTGCGGTTGAAAGACATACGACAAGTAAACTAAAAGCCCTTCAGGATTTAGAAAATATTTCAACCTTTGGATTTAGAGGTGAAGCCTTATCGAGTATCGCCTCGGTTTCAGATTTTTCGATAAGAAGCCGTCCAGAACACTCGGAGCGAGGGGTGTCGTTTCACCTTCCCTATGGCGAAAATCCTGTTCTAAAACCGGTGGGCTGCCCTACAGGGACACAGGTATCGGTAAAAGATCTCTTCTCCCGTATTCCAGCCCGTTTCAAATTTTTGCGTTCTCAGTCGACAGAACTCTCCCATTGCGCCAAAACTTTCAAAGAATTGGCTCTAGGCAATCCTGAAGTCTCATTTTTTCTTCATCACAATGGACGACTCTTATCCAAATATACCTCTCACTCAAGGCTCGATCGGCTCAAAGAGTGTTTAAAACCCGATTGGGAACCTTGCTACTTTCAAGACTCGATTGAAGAGATGAAGTATGAAGCCTTTTTTTCCCCTCCTGACTGGGCACAACCACGAGGCGAACTCATTATCTTTATTAATCAGCGCCCTGTTAAAAACAGACTCTTAGTTTCCAGTATCAAGAATAGTTTTTTAGAAATCCTAGGACCTAATCTAGAGCCTTCAGGGGTTTTTTATTTAGATATCCGAGGGGATTGGGTCGACGTTAATGTTCATCCTCAAAAACTTGAAGTTCGTTTTTATAGGCAGGAGAGAATCTATAGCTGGTTACTCAGCTCCCTAAGAAAACAACTCACGGAGTTCAAAAAACACTATCCATCGACCTTTTCTGATGAGAGAAGCTCTACACTTGTTAATACGACTCTGGAGTTACCCTCTTCTCAATCCTGGGGACCAAGGGGATTTGAAAGTTCAACCCCATTTAGATTTCTAAGTGTGGTGCGTTCTCATTATTTAATCCTTGAAAACCATGAAGGGCTCTTCATTTTAAATGGAAAGGCTTACGAGGAGAGATCTCTTTTTCTAAAACTCCAAAAAGAGATTGAGTTAGATGGAATTAAACGACTTACTTTACCTGTAGCTGTCATTCTTACTCTCACAGAAATAGCTCTATCTAAATTCCATGAACTCTCCTCTCTTTTCTCCCGTTTAGGATTCGAACTTGAACTCTTTGGTGATAGGGATGTGGCTATTAAAGCCGTTCCTAGCTCATTTGCTGAAAGTGCAATCAAGGACAAATTCAATCACCTTATCGAACAGCTCTTAGCTCTTCCCTCTTTCGTTACAGAAGAACAAAAAAAAGAAAAAGCGCTCACGCTCCTCGCTCAAATGGGAGCCCAAACAAAAGATTTTTCGAAAAATTTAGAGGCCGGACAACTCCTCTTAAATAGTATTACAGACTTAAATGAAACCTGGACTTGCCCTCAGGGGAACCCTGTTTTATTTAAGATATCTTGGGACCAATTGGAACATTATTTTAAACACTTATGAAAAGACAACTTGCTATCGCTATTCTGGGACCTACCGCTTCAGGTAAAACAAAACTCGCGGTTCAACTCGCCAATAGACTTCAGGGTGAAATCGTTTGCATGGACTCGACCACGGTCTACAAAGGGCTGGATATCGGTTCAAGTAAACCCAGCGCTGAGGAGAAGGCCGGAGCTACTCATCACTTATTAGACATTGCAGCCCCCAACGAACCTTTTTCGGCCTTTCACTTTGTGCAATTGGCCGAAAATACCGTCAACGATATCGCTTCAAGAGGGAAACTTCCCATCATTGTCGGGGGAACCTACTTTTATTTAAGAGCTCTACAGTTCGGAATGTATGAACTTCCTAATATCGCGAGTGAAGTCGTCGAAAACTTAGAAAAAGAGTTCTGTGAGGATGACAAGATTAATACTTTAAACATGCATGAGGAGCTAAAGAAAAAAGATCCTAAAGCAGCTGAAACGATTCATCCCAATGACAAGTATCGTCTCTTAAGAGCTCTCGCAATTTTAAGAACCACTAAAGAACTTCCTAGCCAATTGAAACCCACTCCGTTTTCTCTAGCACAAAAAAATAGATTGTGGATGAAGTATGCAGTGACTCTTTCCAGGCATGCTTTAAATCAGGCTATCGTTAATCGCAGTGAAAAAATGCTAGGCGCTGGCATCGTCGAAGAGACTCGAAAGCTTCTCGAACAGTACCCCGATGCTCGATGCTTAAACAGTATCGGTTATGCCGAATGTAAGGCTTTCTTGAATAAAAAAATAACGGAAAAACAGCTGCGAAATGAAATCATTGAAAAGACAAGACAGCTCGCCAAAAGGCAAGTGACTTGGCTTCGAAGTGATCCTGAAGTTCGATTCGTCGATTTCAGAGATCAAGACAGAATTTGTCTGGAAGTTGAAAACTTACAGGCCGCTTTGAACGAATAGGAACATTTATGCAATCAATGACTGGATTTGGTAAGGGAGATTTAACAGTAGGATCCTCGATGATTTCAGTTGAAATTAAATCGGTGAACCACCGCTACTTAGACGCCCGATTCCGACTTCCCTCAACCTTAGGTTTTTTAGAACTCCCTCTTCTCGAAATTCTTAAAACTCATTTCGAAAGAGGATCCTTGGAAATTAATATCCGACAGAAAACTCAAGGTGGCCAAGATCTTAACGGCTCCTCCGTTAAATATTCTATTGATGAAGAGGCCGCACGTTCCATTATTGAAGGGTCGGAAAAACTTCACTTAAAATTCGCAACCCCCAAAACCCCCTCTTTGGAAATGCTATTTCAATCAGGGCGAGTGTTTATTCTCAGTGAAAGCGCCGAAAACCTACCCGCGTTAACTGAAGGCATTAAAAAAGTTTTCATCTCTACACTTAAAGATCTTAAAACGATGAGAGAACAGGAAGGAAGCAAGTTAAAAACTATCTTAACGCAAGGCACATTAGAATTAGAACGAGGGGTCGCCGAGTTATCTAAACTTGCCCCTAGGCAACCTCAAAAAATTAAAGAACGTTTAGAGACGCGATTAGCCCAATGGAACATCTCAACCCCGGCCGATCCCCATCGCTTAGAATGGGAGATTGCGTTGGCGGCAGAAAAATCTGATATTACAGAGGAAATTGACCGACTCAGAACTCACTCCGATTCGTTTTTAACCTTATTGAATCAAGCGGGAGCCGTGGGAAGAAAGCTAGATTTTTTAACACAAGAGCTCCATCGTGAGGTCAATACCACGGCAGCTAAATCGGCCGATATTGAAATAACTCAACTTGCCGTCACTCTAAAAACCCAGATCGAAAAGCTAAGGGAACAGGTGCAAAATGTCGAATAACTATCAAGGAATAACGAGTTCGGAATCACAATCAGATCGAATGCTAAATATCGGTCACGGGAGCTTTGTAAAAGTGGATCGAATCTTGGGAATTTTTGAAGCGGGATCTCTTCCAATGCGTCGTTGGAGAGACAAAGCTCTCGAAGAAAATAGATTGGTAGATGCCACTAAAGGAAAAAAGATGAAGTCATTGATCTTAACCGACTCCAATCATGTCATTCTCTCGAGCGTCGTTGCCCAAACCCTTAACGATCGCTTGTGTGAGAAACGTTCTCCCACGGGAACTTCGTTAAGACCCCAGGAGGAAAGGCTGTTTGTCTCCTAAAAGAAACCAACACACCCCCTTACCAAGATTGGTGGTGATCTCTGCCCCGAGTGGCGCAGGAAAAACAACTCTCTCCTCAATGTTACTGAAAGAGTTTCCTCAACTCCAGCGTTCAGTTTCCACTACGACCCGAACTAGAAGACCCAATGAAATTGAAGGAACTCACTACCATTTTGTCGACGATGCAACTTTCCAGAAAAAGATCAATCAAAACCTATTTGCCGAGTGGGCACAGGTCCACGGAAAACGATATGGAACCACTCGAGCTATTGTGAATTCCCTTTTAGCTCAAGGTAAGAACCCCGTTTTTGATATTGATGTCCAAGGGGCCATGAATTTAAAAGCACTCTATGGCGACCGAATCCTTTTAATCTTTATCCATCCCCCTTCTATAGAGGCCTTAAGAGACAGGCTCATCCAAAGAAAAGAGGACTCAACCGAGTCCATTGAAAACCGCCTCAATAATGCCTATAGTGAAATTCAATGGAGTCAAAAATACGATTACCAGATCATAAACGACAACCTCCAAAGAGCCTTTCAGGAATTAAAGACGATCATACAGCACGAGTGTCTGGAGAGGTCGAAATGACCCCTCCCCCCAACCTTCCTCTTGTTATTGCTAAGCCAAGAGAGCTAGCAGATCTCATTGCGTGTGTTAAACAATACAATCCCAATGCAGACACTAGTTTAATTGAAAAGGCCTATCTCTTCTCCGAAGAGGTTCACAAAGGGCAAAAACGTAGTAGTGGGGAAAGTTATTTTCACCATCCCATCGAAGTCGCTTTCATTATTGCTGATCTTCAACTTGATACGGTCACAGTTACCACCGCCCTACTCCATGATACCGTCGAAGATACTGTTGCTACACTTCCCCAGATTGAAGAACAGTTTGGCTCTGAAATCGCAGCCCTAGTCGATGGGGTTACAAAAATCAGTCAAATTTCATTTCAAACAAGCGAAGAGAAACAGGCCGAAAATTTTCGTAAAATGGTTTTTGCCATGGCGAAAGATCTCCGTGTGATTTTAGTTAAACTTGCTGATCGCACTCATAATATGCGAACTCTTCAGCACTTACGCCCAGATAAACAGGCTCGAATTGCTCAAGAGACTTTAGATATTTACGCTCCATTGGCAAATCGCTTGGGATTATCAGCTTTAAAGCGGGAACTTGAGGATTTATCTCTTCGATATACTAAGCCGGAAATCTATTACAAGCTTAGTATTCAGGTCGCAAAAAAAATAAAAGAACGAGACCAGTACACTCAAGATGTTCTTACGATGATAGAAGGGGCTCTACATGAACATGAGTATCACAACGTCTATGTCACGGGTCGCCCTAAACATTTTTACAGCATCCATAAAAAGATGGAGAAACGTAACCTAACCTATGATCAGGTCTACGATCTTACGGGCTTCAGAATTGTGCTTGAAACCGTAGAGCAATGTTACGGAGTTTTAGGACTTATCCACTCTCTATGGACGCCGGTCCCTGGAAGATTTAAGGATTATATCGCCATTCCAAAAGCCAATTTTTATCAATCTCTTCACACAACTGTGATAGGACCGGGAGGAGAAAAGGTTGAGGTCCAGATCCGTACACGAGAGATGCACGAAACAGCAGAACGTGGAATCGCGGCCCATTGGGCTTATAAAGAAGGGAAAAACATTTCCCAGGAGGCTTCCAAATTTAGCTGGCTCAATCGCCTAGTTGAATGGAATAAGGATCTTCAGGATCCTAATGAGTTTTTAGAAACGGTAAAATTAGATCTCTTTTCTGAGGATGTTTATATTTTTACACCTAAAGGGAAGGTGATTGAATTCCCGGCTGGAGCCACCCCACTAGATTTTGCCTATACGATTCATACCGATCTAGGCCACCACTGTATTGGGGCCAAAGTGAATGGAAGAATGGTCCCGCTTAAATATAAATTAAAAAGCGGAGACACAGTTGAGATCTTAACCTCTCCCAACCAAACCCCTCATAAAGACTGGCTAAAACTCGTAAAAACCTCTAGAGCAAAGAGCAAAATCCGCCAGTTTATTAAAGTTCAAGAGCACGAGAGCTCTAAAGTTGTAGGAGAGATGATCCTTGAGAAGGAGCTTAAAAAAGAGGAGCTAAGATTTAAAACATTACTCAAAGAAGGGATTTTACAACAGGCCGTCGAAGCCTTTTCACTTAAAACAGTTGATGATCTCTTAAGCTCTATTGGTTACGGTAAACTCTCGGCTAAAAAAGTTATCAGTCGTCTTCAACTCCCCTCTAGAGAAATAGAAACGACAGAAACAAAAGAGGCCAAGGAATCTAAAGAAACTAAACACCCCTTACAGAGAATCGTCGAAGAGGCTTCAAAGAAAAGCACCACTCGTCATGTGGTTAAAGTTAAGGGAATAGAAGGGCTGTTAGTTCATTTTGCAAGATGTTGCAGTCCGGTCCCTGGAGACTCAGTGGTGGGTTTTATCACACGAGGTCGTGGAATTAGCGTTCATACTCGTAAATGCCCTAAGGTTTTCGATTCAGATCCCCATCGTCTAATCGATATCGAGTGGGATACTACGGCCGCAACTGAACGTGCGGTAAAAATCCGGGTCCTTTGTGAAGATCGTCCTGGTCTACTTGCGGATATGTCAGGGGTTATTAAAGATCAAGATTCTAATATTACTAGAGCGCAGATCGGAACCACTAAGGACAAAAAAGCGGTCTGCCTTTTCTCAATCTCAATTAAAAATCTAAATCATCTGTCCAAAATTATTTCAGCTATTGAAGGGGTTCCCGGTGTTCTAAGGGCCGAGAGAGTTCAAAAAAAAGAGAGATAACTCTTCACTCTTGAAACCTCTTTTTTGATTTTCCTACAGGAACTAAAGCCACAGTTGGAGTGCTAGTTTTCTTTTGAGTTATCAAAGAGGATTTAATCGATTGAGCTAAACTTCCAGGAATTGAAAGCAAACCCGAACTTACTAAAGATCTACTTTCGTTTAAGGGCAACGGCTTAGCCCCCTCTAAAATCCACTCCTTCACTTGTCGATAATCAACCGACGACCTATTCTTAATTTGGCTAAAAAGTAAAGCTGCAGCTCCTGTTACAAAGGCCGTTGCTTGAGATGTGCCAGACATGGTTCCAAATTTTCCACTGGGGATTGTGCTTAAGATTCCTAACCCCGGGGCTGCAATATGAACTGGAGTTCCAAAATTGCTCGAAGAGAGCAATTGATTCTTGTGGTTAATCGAGGCCACTCCGATGATGTTATCAAGGGGATAGCTTGCAGGATAGTAAGGGCTAATTGAATTGTTGTGGCCATCATTACCAGCGGCTGCAACAAAAAGGACCCCTTTTCGGTTAGCCTCTTCAATAGCAGCTCTCTCAGCCGAGGCAGATTCAGCCCCTCCTCCACTGTAATTGATAATATGAGCCCCCATGCGAACAGCATACTGGATAGCTTTAACAGTGTTTTGAAGATTATTCATTCCATTGCTTCCAGAGTCATAATACTTAAGTGGCATGATAGAAACAGTAGGACATACTCCAGTCGTACCGATACCATTAGCCCCCTCTGCAGCAATAATTCCCGCAATATGAGTTCCGTGTCCATGCGTATCGTAGGGAAGAGGCTGATTATTTACAAAATCCCAACCGGCAACGTCGTCAATAAATCCATTTCCATCATCATCAATTCCATTACAACTTTTATCTCGGCAAGTTGAGGAATTAATATTTTTCGCAGTCCAGGGTCCCACCTCACCTACATTGGCCCAAATATTATTTTTTAATTCAGGATGAGTATAATCGATTCCGGTATCAATAACTGCAACTACAATTTGGTTCAAACACTGCAAGACCTGCCCTTGAACAGGTTGTATAAGGGGAGTAAAGGAATCAAAAAATCCAATGTCAGCTAATCCCCAATCTTGATTTAACAGAGGATCAATCTGATTATTTAAATTACCTTTTTGACGAGAATGGTTCTCGAAACGACTTAAAAGTTCTTTCGGAAAAACTGGGAAGTTGTAAGGATTGGAGCTTTTCAAAATTGTGTTTTCAAGTTCTTGGGCTTTAGCCACAAAGGGAAAAATAACAAGAACCAGAACAAAACCAAAAGCTAGAGAGATTCGCTTCAAAGAACAGCGTTGAGTTTTAATTTCTTTTGCTACTAACTTAGCGCGGATCAACTACTACCTCCACCCACTGAGGTGTCCTTACTAATCAGTTCACAAGTAAGACATCCAGTCTACGGCTTCAATACCCAGGATGCCCCCTGGGTATCTCTCTAAAGAGCAACCCGTATGCCACGGAGAAAGAGCTTCTAAGGTCTTGAATTTGATAAGAGGTTTTTATAAGAGGCTAAGGCAAGCTGGAAATTGAAATGACAGTCAGAAACAAATTCTGTCACTGTCACTTATTGTCCTGTTCGGAGACAAAAGTAACAGCATTATCGCTCTCTAAATCCTGCAACCAAAAGATTAACATCACTCTTTGTTTCACAGAGGAGCTTGCAACTATAGGATTCTTATCAATTAAATCGAATGGTGGTGAGTTGAGACTAGTTGAAAACCATTGGGACCCCATAAAAATCTAGTGTTCTATTTATAGACATGCTATTAGCTGATTTAAAGAGGGTAAATATATGATGAAAATTCTTAAACTCAATTCTCTAATTCTAATGACATCTTTCTTCGCTTACGCAAAAGGGCCTATGCTTCATGGAACCTATTACGAAGCAACCCATAACAACTCGATTGGCTTTGTAACAGTCGATATCCATGGAACCGCCACTCGCGTTTCTAGTTGCAATGTCCATCCCCTTTGCGCCCAATCAAGAGTGGAAATTGCCCACTGCACAAACAGCTTAGAACGCGAATGTTCTTATCTAAAAGATATTGTGATGAGCAAATTAAGATTCGATTCGCAGAGTACAGACTATCCATGGATCGTTGAGTACAGTTTTTTTGAAGAGACCCAAGAAAAATGGACTCCTCTTTTTACTGTGCGCTCTTCGACAATCGGTGAGAAACAAATTCTGGTTCAGTTCAGTTCGGAAAGCATTGAGAGAGTCTTCAATAAGTCTTTAATAACAGAGCGCTAATCTTTAGCGTTTTTTACTGCTAATCGTTCGAGGCAAAGGGGAAGATGGCAGAGTCATTGTTATGAGGTTGGGGGCTAAACCGCCCCCCGTTCTCATAGCCTTATAGTAGAGATAGTTTCTTAAAACCAACTTCACATAATTTCGGGTTTCAGTCACCGGAATAAATTCTACGAATACATCCAAAGATTGATTCCCAAACTTTTGCCACCAACGACGAGTACGCTTAAACCCTGCATTATAGGCTGCAGCCATAAGCGCATAATGGGGGGCCAGTTTCTGAAGCTGATAGAGATGGTAGGTCGAGATCTTTAAATTCTCTTCGGCCTGGAAGAGAACCTTGTCGGTTGAATAGGGTTGATATTTCCAACTTTGACTAAGGCTGCGAGCTAGACTCGGCATGAGTTGCATAAGCCCACGAGCATTGCTGGAACTCACAACTCCAGGGTTAAAGGCACTCTCCTGTCGCATGATTGAATAGATAAAGTCCTCATCGATGTTCCATTCTTTAGCTAACCATCCCACTTTATCGGCAAAGGGCCTTGGGAACATTTCTAAGAACTCGCTATGGATCATCGGAGTCCATTCGGCAGGAGGAGTTTTATGAGCCCCCACAAGAAGAGAAAAGATCTTCATCGACTCTAGATGGTTGCCTGCTGCCCTAAAAAGATGCGCGATATAAAGCATGGAAAATAAATTTCTCTCCGGATGTTCTTTAACTTCATTCACAGCTTTAGTGAGAAACAGGTTCGCATCTTTATTTAATCCTGCTTTCAATCTCTCCTCGGCCTTAAGAAGATATTTATTAATCAAAACTGGAACCTCGAAAACTTCATCTAGATATTTTCGACTAGCCTCTAAGTTCACTTCAGGAATAGTAAATTTTTCTCCTCGCTCACTTTTTGCTAAGTAAAGATAGTAACCGGGAAGAGCTAATGAACTAAGCGTCTGAAACTCATTTTCAGCTAATTTTGGATTAACAGATTTTTGGAATCGATAGAGCCAATAGCTTTTGCGAGTTTTGTTTGATAGCGAATGATCCTCGTCACACTGACTCGATAATACATCGATCGCTTTTTGGGGCTCTTGTTTAGAGTAATAGGTCAGAGATAAAAGAAGTGCCGCATTTGCAGATTCAGGAGAGCAGGACTCATATTCTTTAATTTTTTGATAGGCTTCAGTGATCGCTAAAACATCTCCTACATCGTGCGCGATTCGAAAATAGAGATTTAAAATCTTCATCCACTCAAATCGAGTGCTGTTTTTTGAGAAATCTGGATTCGCAACTAACTCTTTAGCTTTAAATAGAGCTTGCTCATTCTCGTCTCGATTCCATAATTGATAAACTTGAGCATGGGCCTTTTTTAGAGTCTCATTTTGAAATTCATTTTTTTCATCCTCTCCCGACTCTTTTCTCTCTAAAAACAATTCCGTTTTAAGAGTTTCACTTTCAGAGAGTATGGGCTCCACCTCAAACTTAAGTTTCTCACTTTTATCTAAAAGCTCCTGAAAACGCTCCGAGTTAAACTTTACATGTTTAGATTCAAGGGTATAGAGATCCATTAATCTCTTTTTCTCAAGCGATGTCAGATCGGGTTTTATTTCAAGTAGGCGGCATTCCTTCACAGTACTGGAGGAGAAGAGCTCTTCAGGAAACTTTTGAAACGTCGCAGGAAAGCGAATGGGTTGATGTTTGGTGGCACACTGGCATAATAAGAGAACACCCAATACAGTTAAAATAAGCAGTCTCAAAACCATGGGTCTATTCTAATCTAAGAACGCCTTAGGAGAAAAGCAATGAACTCTATTCCTCTAAAAAGACTTTTAATCCTATTTTCGCTATTGTGGATTCTTGGATGCACGTCGTCAGAGCACCCTAAGGTTAAAGAGATTGAAAAACAGCTACTAGCGGCAGCAGAAGCGGTCACTCAAATTGAGACCTATATTAAGAAGATTCCAGAACAGGACCAGGGACTACTCTTAAAGCTTAACCAAGACAAACAACTAGCGCTATCTAGACTCGCAAGGCTCAAAGAAAACTTAATGGCATTAGCGCCTAATAAAAAGATTGAATCTAAATCTGAAGAAAGTAGCACTCACTAGAAAGATCCACAGCCCAACATGCTATTTAATTCTTATCTCTTTCCGATTTTCTTTGTTGGATTCTTTTTAGTCTATCTACCACTGCCCCATTCCCTACGTCGCATTTGGTTACTTCTTAGTAGCTGTGTCTTTTACATGGTTTTAATTCCCAAATATATTCTGATACTTTTTTTCTTAATCGGAGTAGATTATGTTGCTGCATTGGCAATTGAACGCCATTGCGGTTATCGTCGAAAAACAATTCTTTTTATTAGTGTTTTATCAAGAACGAATGGACCTAGTTATTAAAGATATGCTTCAGGCAACCACTGCCGCATCAACTCGTTTTTTTGATTATTTCGAAAATAGTAGTTTTTCGGAATCCGATTTTTACAATGCAGATCACTTGAATCATATTGGCAGAGAAAAATTTTCACTTATTCTCAATAAAGATATAATACAGAACTACTTAACCAAAGATTAAATGGTTCTTGAACAATCGTAGTGGAATACAAGAGGTCATAAAAGGATTTTGATAGGATTTGTGGATGTGCAAACGGCCCCTGCTCCGCCTAGCCTGAAAGTGACAATAAAGGAGGGCCTTCGGCCGGCATCTGAAACGTTCAGCGGCTACGCCGCTTCACTAAAAGCCTGAAGATTGTCGCAAATTTTGGAGTAGATTTCCTCGCGGACATCACAAGTATTTAATTTGA
>SXPJ01000060.1 GCA_005776395.1 Bdellovibrionales bacterium
GAAGAGAAAAGCTGTTTTTTTTCAAGAACTCGTTCAGCCTTTTTAATAGGATCCTTTCTTTCAAGATATAAAGTGGCCATGGCTTTAAGGGTCTCTTCAAGATTTGCGGCCCTTCCCGTATTTTGAGAGACAAGCTCTTTAATTCGCTCAATCTCCTTCATAAGCTCATCTGAAATACCGCATACAAGTTTGACCTGGGTGGGCTGTAGATAGGTTATCTTATCTCTCACTGCCTCTTTAGGTCTTTCTGCCACAATTTTCTTTTCGAGCTCTCTTTGAGAGAGAGTTTGTGACATGGCAATCCATTTATTTTTATTCTCTGGCGTAATCACAGATACAATCCTTCTGGCTTGACTGCTATTAAGAGTGCCCTGTGAAATGGCCTCTTTAAGCTCTGGGACCTCTCTTGATTTTCTTGAGATAGAGATAAGGGCATAGGCCTGTCCTTCGGAGAGTTTTAAGGAGGTGACAGCGTATTGAAAGAGTGAAGTGTAGCCAAAATGAAGAAAGGCTTTCTTGTCATCCAGCTCTTGCAATATAGTTATAAGTTCACTCTCTTTTTTTAAAAACCCCTGAACACATTGAAGAGCCTTTTCGTGAAGTTGTTGAATGGTATTCATATTTAATCCTCCTAACTAAGATAGATACCATGCCTTTTTTTGAGGGCTCTATTTGTCTCCATAATGAGAAAAGTAGGGGGCACTAGATGAAACCCAGGAGAGAAAAAACAAAATGCAATGAGAGGAGCCCCAGGCAGATAAAAAAGATATTCCCATAGTGTTTTTAATATCTGTCATCGACAACACATAAAAATCGTCAAGAGAGACTTAAAAGATTTGGGAAGCGTGTTTTTTATTCCCATAAGCGCAGGGCATATGGTTACAAGAGCATGTGATATTTCGGGCTCAAAATTATGCAGATTTCTTAATTACCTAAACTCCCAATAGGTCACAACGATTAATCAACCCTTGCATCGGACAAATAAATTAGAGAACCAATCCACTGACTCCTACTATGATATAGAGTTCGTATTCTCTAAGATCACAAAGCTTTCCTCTTACACCCCTGACAAAATTTGTCGCTATTTTAAATTAATCAGATAAATGAACTAGGCAGAATACCCTTCGAATTCCACCTGTCTTAGCACAGTTATCTCCTTTTTTGTCTGGTACGGATGTTGCTCAAAGTATCAGCAGACTAAGTAACATTGCGCTTGTTAACGCGATTTTTAAGTAGAGGTGTTAAAATGGCTTTAAGCAGAATCCTCGTAGTAGATGATGAAGAAAGTATCCGTGAGTTTTTTCAGATCATGTTAAAAAGAGAGGGGTATGAAGTTTTTACAGCCTCTAATGGTCGAGAGGGCTTTGACTATTTAAAGAAAAACCCAGTGGATCTTATTATTTCTGACATTCAAATGCCAGAGATGTCGGGTCTTGAACTTCTCTCCAAAGTAAAAGAGCTTGATTCCGAGATGGTGGTTATTATGATTACCGCCTTCGGCTCTACCGAGATAGCTGTTGAGGCTATGAAGCGTGGAGCTTACGACTACGTTCAAAAACCTTTTAAGATTGATGAAGTTAAAATAGTCATTCGCCAAGCTTTAGAAAAGCGTTCTCTTAAAATTGAGAACCAACAGCTTAAAAAAGAGCTAGGAACTAAATACGCTTTCGACAATATCATTGGTGGCGCTCCTCCTATGATGCGTATTTATGAACTTGTAAAACGGGTCGCAAATACCAAGAGCTCGGTCCTTATCAGTGGTGAAAGTGGAACTGGTAAAGAGCTTATCGCAAGAGCCATTCACTATAATGGCCCATTAAAAGACAGACCCTTTGTGACTATAAACTGTGGCGCCATTCCAGAGAATTTGATGGAAAGTGAAATGTTTGGCCATAAAAAGGGATCTTTCACTGGAGCCATTGCGGATAAAAAAGGGCTCTTTGAAGTGGCTAATACCGGTACGATTTTTTTAGATGAGTTGGGTGAATTGCCATTAACCATGCAAGTAAAGCTACTCCGTGTGATTCAGGAGGGTACTTTTAAGCGTGTCGGTGGAACTGAAGATATTACAGTGGATGTGAGAGTCATCTCTGCCACTAATAAAAATCTCGATCAAGAGGTCAAGGCCGGTCGATTTAGAGAGGACCTCTTTTATCGAATGAATGTGATTCAGATCACCTGCCCCCCTCTTAGAGATCGTAAAGAGGATATTCTGATGCTTTCGAGCCACTTTTTAGAAAAATTTTCTAAGATCCTTGGCATGAATGTAAAAAAGATCAGTAATGAGGCTATGGATGTCTTAAAACGATATCACTATCCTGGAAACGTTAGGGAGCTAGAAAATATTATTGAACGTACTGTGGCTTTAGAACCGGGAGCTGTCATTCTTCCTGAGAGCTTGCCTAAGCATATGCTAGAGGCCAAAGAAGAGATCTCAGGACAGGTCGATCCGAAAGCTATTCAGATTGATGATACTAAGGGAATTGAGCTTGAGAGGCTAACGGCCGATTTTGAAAGAGCCCTACTTATAAAAGCTCTAGAGCAAACGGGTGGAGTTAAAAAGAGGGCCGCTAAATTACTTAATATTAGCTTTAGAAGTATGCGCTACCGAGTCGATAAGTATGCCTTGGGCAACTTAAGTATTGATGATGATGAAGAGGAGATCATAACTGAAACGGCTTAAATATTAATAAAAAACCCCAAAGGCCTTAAGCCCTGGGGTTTTTTAAAAATTACAGTCTTACCTTTTATTGAATTCCATCATTAACATTATTCAAACGTCGGTTGTTATCGATATACCAGATGTCACAAGTGGTCACTCCCCCTGGACAAACTGTACTTGTAGGGATTGCAATATTTCCGGTTGCACTTGCCACATAGGTGGCTTCACTAACCCCAAGGCCAACCACCGGAAAAGTACCGAGTGCTCCTGTTGAACATAGCGTTCTAGGAGCAGCATCATAACCAACGACTTTACCAACCATACTTGTAGTAGCTCCGCCAAGAGGTCCCGGTAGCGTTGTGCTCCAATTAGCTGGTAAGTTCGGAACAGTAACAATGGTAGGAAGAATTGCACCCGCCGCAACCTGAGTACAAGCTGCATCTGAAAAGCCAACCGCATAAACAAATTGCTGTCCATCACTCTGAGCCCCGGCTCGTGCCAAATTGTTTGTAAACCGGCCATACTCACCAAAAAAAGAACTCTGTGCCGTTGCAATAGCTCCTAGTGCCACTTGCGCTTCACCCTTTCTGGATTTTTGAATCATACGACGATAGGCAGGCACCCCTTGAGAGGCCAGCACCCCGATAATCGCCACTACGATAAGTAATTCGACCAGTGTAAAACCCTTGGAAGAGGAAATAGATGACTTCTTAGTAGACATAACATTCTCCTTAATAAGAGGCAGCCTTAGTTAAAGGTCGCGTGTAAAAAATTTAAAAATGATTGAGTAGCAAAGATGATACTTAATTTCGACGTACGTGCTGTTTAAGTACTGTTGTAAGTATAGCTTAAATCTTTTTCAAAATAAGATATTTTTTAAGTGGTAATGCGCTAGAGCTTAAAAACGTGCGTAAAATTTAAAGATTGTGAAGAAAATTTCACAATCTTATAACTAGGTGAGTTACTCATTGTTTTTTAGAAACCTCTTTGCATAGCCAGGTTTAGTAATCTGTTTGACTCGGGCCATCACTAGACTTTCAGGAGGGGCACTCTTAGTCACCGTGGTGCCTGAAGCTACATAACTTCGAGCCCCCAGAGTTAGAGGAGCTATTATTTGAGAGTCACTTCCTATAAAACAGCCCTCTTCGATAATTGTTTTGTGTTTATTCACGCCATCGTAATTGCATGTAATAAATCCACAGCCCAAATTAACCGCTTTTCCAATTTCAGCATCACCAATGTAGCTTAGGTGAGAGGCCTTAGCTCCGTCTTTAAAAACACTCTTTTTAACCTCAACAAAATTTCCGATTTTAACCTCCACTCCAAGCACAGATCCTGGCCTAAGGTGGGCATAGGGCCCTACAGTTGTTTTATCTCCAATCACACTCTCCTCGATCACACTCCCCTGTTTTATTTTGACTCCAGAATGAAGGGTTGAAAATTGAATGCGAGAGTTTGCCTCGACAACTGTCTTTTTTCCTATTTTTGATCTTTGAATTCGACCTCCTGTTTCAATAGTTACATCGGCCTCAATTTCAGTTCGAGTGTCTATCCAAATATTTTCACCTCCTCTTAAAGTCACTCCATTTTCCATGTGGAATTGGTTAACCCGTTTTTGCAAAACTCTTTCGGCTTGAGATAAGGCAACTCGATCATTGATTCCTAAAGTTTCTTCAGAGTCGGCAAAAACAGCTCCGACCACCTTTTTGTTTTCTCTCACTAAAACTTCAATAACATCGGTTAAGTAAAACTCTCCCTGTCGGTTTTGATTTGAAATCTTAGAGAGAGCATCAAAGAGAGAAGCGATCTCAAAGCAATAGATCCCAGCATTGATCTCAGTTATTTTTTTCTCTAGCGAAGAGCTATCGGCCTCTTCTCGAATTCCACGAACTGAGCCTTTAGCATCTCTTAGAACTCTTCCATAGCCCGTTGGATTTTCTAAATGGGTGGTGACTAAACTACAAACTGCCTTTTCAGTTTCATGAGTCT
Source organism: Bdellovibrionales bacterium (assembly GCA_005776395.1). Classification (GTDB taxonomy): domain Bacteria; phylum Bdellovibrionota; class FAC87; order UBA2466; family UBA2466; genus UBA2466. Next base: position 4,652 of record SXPJ01000060.1, read on the forward strand.
TAAGTAGCATTTCTATAGAGCTTTTTCTAAGAAGAATGACATCTCCACTTAAAATAAGAACATGCCCCTGCTGCTTTTGTAAAAAAATTTGACTGCTCTTAACTGCATCTGCTGTCCCTCGTTGCTCTCTCTGTTCAAAAAACTGGGCCCCAGAATAATCTCTACAGGCCTCTTGAACCTCCTCTCCCCCGTGTCCTACTATAATAGAGACTGAAGCCTGTGGAAGTGAATAGGCTAAATCCAAAACATGATGAATCATGGGTTGAAAGAGGACTTCATGCAGAACCTTGGGAAGTTCAGATCTCATCCGTTTCCCTTTTCCTGCAGCCAAAACTAAAATATGCGGTAAAAGACTCATAGACCGCTAACTATAATCAAGTTTTTAGATTGTGTCGAATAGTGATGATTTTCGAGAGGCTTCAATATCTTTTTGAACTTGAGCCTTTAATTCCTCAATCGATTTAAACTTCATTTCATCTCGTACAAATTTTAAAAACTCCAAGCTTAAGGACTCGTCGTAGAGCTTGGCGTTAAGATCCAGAATATGAACCTCTACCACCTTAGGTGATGACAGGGAATGAAATGTGGGTCGAACTCCTATATTTGTGATAGCGCGAAATGACTGAAGCTGCCAATGAACACGAGTTATGTAGACCCCATTCTTGGGCAAAATCTTTTCGGCGGCACAATGAAGGTTGGCCGTGGGAAAGCCTAGCTGTTTACCTCGTCCATCGCCCGATTTTACTACCCCAGAGATACTGTAGGGATGGCCTAAAAGTTTGGCAGCCTCTTCAACTTGCCCCTCTAAAATTTTTTCTCGAATCAGAGAGCTGCTGATTCTCTCTCCTAGTGATACCGGCTCAACTACAGTTAATGTGATCTTTTTTTGCTCACACAGTCTCTTTAACAGATCTATATCTCCCATTCTGTTTTTTCCAAAACGAAAATTGTACCCTACAAATATTGATTTCGCCTTCAACCCACGCACTAGATACTTTTCAAAGAAAGCCTCAGGGGAAAGTTGGGCTAACACCTTATCAAACTGAGCCACACAAACAAACTGCACCCCTAGAGATTCCATGAGAGCCAATTTTTCTGAGGTGGTGGTTAACTGTTCCAATTTTTTTTGGGGATTTAAAACCTCAACAGGATGGGGATAAAAAGTGAGAACAGTCGGAGTAATATTTAGGCCCTTCGCCCCTTTTATCATTTCAGAAAGTAAAACTTGATGACCTTGATGAATTCCATCAAAGTTTCCGATTGCAACCGCAGAAAGAGAAAGGCTTTCAGGACAACCTGAAAGCCCATGAATAACTTGCATTTGAATTCTACTTATTTATCCGTAGTTATTTTTTAGCCCGAGTTTTACGACCTTTTGGAGCTGTCTTGTGTGGAGTTCGGGTCGTTTTCTTGGCTCTTCCAATTGTAGTGGCCTTTTTGTGATCTTCTTGGCGAGCAACCTGAGTTAAGTAGGTTACAAGCTTATTAACCTGTTTGTTGAGCCTTTTACCCTCTAAGTTAACTAAATGGGTAATTTTTTTCTCAACTTTAGTACGGGTTTGCTTTAACTGTCCCACCACCTTATTCAATTGTTGATGGCTACGCTCACGAGCCTCACGCCCTTTTAGGTCAAAACCTTTAACTAAAGTAGCAACCTTTTTTTCATAGGTGCTGAGCTGCTGGGTTAACTGATTTATCGCAGGGTGCTTAGCCCACTTGGTAAAATCAACTTTCAGATTAGAACGTAACGACATAATTGATCTCCTTCTTACTCAGTATGATTATATGCACCGAGTCTTAAGTGACTATATTCGAGTTCTAACAGCAAAAGCCACTGGCCGCAAATAAAAACCTGGTTAGCAATTTAGGGGGCTTTCCTATGGAAGAGGAGAGCATATTTCGACTAACACGAACAGGTAGGTGAAAATTAATTTTTTGAATTTACAATGGTTGTAGATTTGGGCTCAGTGAACCGAACCAACACCCCCAAGATTAGAAATTCGGTACTGTGGATTTAGTTGAGGCAAAGCGTAAGGCTGAGAAATTAACTTATCAACGATATTGGCGGGGTTCGCGGTCTGGTTATTTGTAGTTGGTTTAAGTGGTTTTGGGTTGAGATGTTCCCATTTTATTTATCCTGCCGCCTTCATCTTTTTCGGCGCATACTCTAAAAGCACTCGATCATAGAGTGGCACTGGCTTTACTCGTTCCCGGCGTTGCCCTGGATGTTTTTCTAACCGAATGAGGCCAATAGATTCAAGCACAGTCACATCACGTTGAATATTCCCCAAATCTTTGTCGCAAAGTTTTGCAAGTTCCGTGAGTGAATCCGGGTTGTTCTCAGCAATTTTAGCAAACAGATCGAGTCGGCTCTTAGTAAGGAGCTTAAATAGCCCAGCAAAATCGCTAAATATCATCTCATTAGAACGAACATCGGACTTACCTGTACGGATCACTTCCCTAATCGCAGCCAGCGACTCTTTCCGAGGGTGTGCGTTGTATCGAAAGGTAAATGTTTTCATTCAAGCTCCTTTAAATCTATATCAAAATGACGGGCTACCATGCGAAAGAAAAGTTTCTCGATCTGGAACAATGACGTCCACTCAATCTTGATCTCATTCTTCCGATTATCGATGTGAAAATGCGGTCCCTTTGGTGGATGAGAATCAAACAGTACCCTTTCCATGGGGTTTTGGACATTGAATGCGATCCAGCTAAACCGATATCCCCCGGGGAGTACATCAGCCCCTGGTCCAGACACCTCATAAAGGTCCATTTCCACTACGATTTGTTTACCCTTTCTAGACTCAGCCAGAAAGCGCCGCTGATTCACCAATCTGGCCTTCATCTTAATAAGGATCTTATATTATATTGTATAAAAATACAAGTTATTTGGTTTTAGCTCAGCAGTTCTTGATGAATAAATTTTGAGGTTAATTGAGGGGCACTAGAAAAATATTTTCGCAGAACCCTGTGAGGCATTAAAAAGTGCAGGTTTCGTCAGGGGCTAAGATTCCTGTAAAAGGAACAAATCGATAATAATATCCCTGATCACTCGTTAACTCGAGGCTTCGACCTAGTTCATAAGAATAGAAAATGGGGGAATCTCCTCCATTTTGGTTGTTTCCTGCATTTGAATCTTGGCCTCCCTGGCCTTGGGAAAAGGCATATTTGATCTCTAGCTGTTTTGAATTGGGATCCACATCATAGATAAATGTTCTCACCGGCTGGTCATACTGCGTATTGTTGAGAACGAGCTTTATATCGCCTGAAAAATCCTGGCCAAATCTAAAAACAAGGAAGGTAAAGAGGCTAAGATTATCCTGAATATCAGGATCAGGATCAGTGCTCTCAACAAGTCTCCACTCAGTAGCGGTGACACTTGTCTGCTTTTCCAGTGAGACTGGGCATTTTTTCGCACAACCGACCATTGCTAAGGCTAAGGGAGCTACTATAAGAAGTAATAGACATGAACTTATAAAAAAACCCTTAATTGTCTTTTTTTGAGTAGTCATGTTGTCTACACCTATTGTTGTTTATTCAAAGCTAAAGTCATTCTCTTTACCTCTATAAAAGCAATTGGTCGGCCAACCTCAAAAATATAAGTAGTTGTATTTACTTGTACTTTATTGCTTGAGTAATAGAGCCCTTCAGTCTTGACTGTCTAACTTCAACGCTCCAGATTCTGCGCAGCTAAAAAAAACAAATAAATTTAATGTGTTACAGTGCGCAATTGTGAACCACTCTCCACGAAGAGTTTCTAAAGCATTGAGCGATTAATTCCGTTTAATGGAAGTGTAGGCAATAGGTCTACTATAGCCGCGTCCACGGATCGGACCTAACCAGACGAACAGGGAAAAACACCGATGCGTGGAAAAAAACAAAAGAACTTAGATCCTCTCTTCCAACTCTTTCAACACCACATGCTGAAGAAGTCTTATGACGATTCGGCTGCTTTTAGTCGAGAGGTCGTAGCCGAGTATCTAGTCTATCTAGGATCAACCTCAGCCCATATTCCTCTGAGTTTTAAACCTGCCGTAGTCCAAGATTTAGAGGCTGAAACTCATGAATTGTTAGTTAAATCAATGTATGGATGTGGAACCCCTCACAAAAGTGAAACCTACGGAAAGGTGATAAAAATTAAAAATAGCTCTAAATTTTCTACGTTTGAATTTACCCCTCCCGAATCCACCCTAGAGCAAGAAACGGATAAGGAGGATTAAATATTTATAGCACTAATCAAGCTTTTCCTATGAATCCAGCCTTTTAACTTTCTTCAGCAGTTCTCGGTTAATCAATTTTGAGGCTAATTGAGGAGCACTAGAAAAATATTTTCGCAAAGTCTCAGTGTGCCATTGGGGTGATTTTATGATGGCTCATTCAAGAATTTGGATATGAAAGTGGGGCGTACAGCGACTTTCCTTGGAGCTGATAGCCCCACTTTCATATCCAAATTCTTGAATGACTCCGCTTTCTAATATGCACTGTGGCTCACCGAGAACTGCTGAACTTTCTTCTCGCCTCTCTATAAATTTCGTATATTGTCCTAACCTCAATGTTTTCCAAGTCAAATTGTCAAAATAATAGGGCCTCATTTATAGCTCTAAAGAAGGTCGTAGGTGAATTTAAGCCCTTTAAATTAGAGATCGCGATCATTTTAATTCTGGGTTTAGTAATCTCAGCTATCCAACCCATTAGCGTAAAACTTTCTCAAAGAATTATCGATGAGATTCAAAAAGGAAGTTTCATTCAAGGAGCTTTCTTTAAGCAGGTTCCCGTCCTACTCATTGGAGTTTTTCTTATAAGTGGTTTTGCAAAGTATTTTCACAATACTTTGCGTAGGTATGTATCTGAAAAGGTTATTATCAAGTATCGAACCCTTTTATTTGAAAAGTATCTTACCTTTCCCCTCTCCGTATTAGACAAAACTCGAGCAGGTGATTTTCTATCTAACCTACAAAATGACTTAGGAAAAATTTCCACCGGAATTGACACTTTAATATTGGTATTAAAAGAGCCCTTCACTTTCATTGGACTTCTAGGAGCGGCGTTTTATTGTGACTGGAGATTGGCGCTCAGCACTTTAATTGTAGCTCCCATCGTCGCCCTTCTTTTTTCCCGTTCCGGAAGTGCTGTTAAACGTTACTCGCATAAAAATCTAGAGACCTTCTCAGATCTCATGTCGATAAGTCAGGAAAGTATTTCCGGGGCTCGAGTCGTTAAAGTTTTTCAATTAGAAAAACCCCTTCTTACTAAATTTAAAACCATTCAAAATAGTTATTTTAATGTGTTCATGAAATCGATAAAGGTCGAAGAACTCGCAACCCCAGTGGTCGAATTTATTGGAGCGATTCTTATTGCGGGTGTCATTATTTATGGAGGATATCGAGCTTCACTAGGGCTATTAACTCCAGGACAACTCGTAGGCTTCATCATAGCTATTGGGCTTGCACAGATGCCGCTGAAACAGCTCAATAATGCCTACTTAAAACTTAAAACTGCTGAAGCTGCAGCAGAACGAATTCACACGATTTTAGATACAGAACCCAAGAATAAACCAATTGAAGGAATCGAAAGAATCGGCGATTTAAAAAATAAAATAACCTTTAACAATGTGGGTTTATTTTACGATGATAAACCGGCTCTTTCCTGTTTGTCTTTTGAAGTGAACCGTGGAGATTGCATAGCCTTTGTAGGGCATAGTGGAAGCGGCAAATCCAGCATTGTAAATCTGCTTCCTAGGCTCTATGAAATTTCAGCAGGGGAAATACTTTTTGATGGGGTTGCTATTTCCAAATTTCTTCTCTCAGATCTTAGAAATTTGATCTCATTTGTAACTCAAGACACCTTTTTATTTAATGATTCTCTCTTGGAAAATATCCGTTATGGGAATCCAAATGCAACCGAAAAAGAGGTTAAGCTAGCTGCTGAACAGGCCCATTGTATCGATTTTATTTCAAAACTCAAAGAGGGATTCCATACCCGAATTGGTGATCGTGGCGTCTGCTTAAGTGGGGGGGAGCGACAGAGAGTCGCCATCGCAAGAGCCTTTTTAAGAGCCTCACCTATCCTAGTGTTAGATGAAGCTACCTCCAGCTTGGACAGTCAAAGTGAAGCTATTGTCCAAGATGCCATGGAGGAGTTGATTCAGGGAAAAACCACCTTTATGGTCGCTCACCGACTATCCACCATCCGAAAAGCAAACCACATTTTTGTCATGGATCAGGGGAAAATTATTGAATCTGGAACCCATGACTCCCTAATTAAAACCGAAGGAATTTATAGACAGTTTTACGAAAGACAACAGGGGAATTGCTACCAACGTAATGAGATTCTTATTTGAAGTTACTTAACTCTTTTAAGTTGAGTGTTCATGGCTGGGTTCTTAATTTTAACAAACTCACCCCTCTCAACCTCCAAATGCCCTCTTAATTTCTCAGAATTAAATACTGCCTCCAGACGTGTTGCAATATTTCTTAAAGTCTCATTATGAAGTTTTAATCCTACAAACAAAATATCCGGCTCTTCTATATAGCAGACATCGGTGACTCTTATTTCAGAATTGATTCGAGCAGAAATGCGGTTCAGTAGATAAGATGGAACCTTTGAGCCATCTTCTTTAGTCACCTTATACTTAAGAAAATAGAGAACATGCCCCAAATCTAGATGTTGAAAAAACGACTGAACTCTTCGCTTAGTCGCCTTTTCAATAAACACAATCATATAACCCACAACACAAACGTGGGTAAAAAGGGTAATGACTGGAAAAATTGATTTTCTCATAGCCCCGCTATGAACCAACGCAAAACCTGTAACAAGACCCGCAAGATCAATAATTGTAAAAGTAATAAGTATATAACGAAGGGGAACGGAGGTCTGAATAAGTCGGTGATGCAGATGCCCCTTATCTGCTTGAAACGGAGATCTTCGGGTAATAAGCCTACTTAAAAGAACCATTGCCGCGTCTGAAATCGGAATAAGAAAAAACAATCCAGAAATAGAAAGTCTTGAAAGTGAATCATGCGCTTCTATAGGAAGACTCAAATGCATGTACGCCAAAATAAAGCTAAAGAAATAGCTAGAAAACGTGAACCTGTTAATTATAACACACCAGTGTTAGTATTTGATATAACAGGTGAATTAATAGGAAAATATGATTCTCTTAAAGATGTAGTTAAAACATATAACAATGTTGATATTCAA
>SXPJ01000061.1 GCA_005776395.1 Bdellovibrionales bacterium
CTCGGTTCCACATCGATTACAAAAATGCTGCCGATCAGAGTTACTCTCAAGAATAAGCTCCATCTCACGTTTTTTTCTCCACTCTTTGATATCTTTTATCTGAAAACCTTGAAAACTACGAAATACTTCGGGAATATAGACTTTGGTCTTCGGTTCCATGTTGTCTCCCTAGGTTGATTACTTTTTGCAAAATAATTAAACTAAAAAAGACTGCTAGGATCCAAGGCCTTTGTATTTTATTTCGCTGTGCGAAATAAAATACAAAGGCCTAACCTCCCGTGTTATTGGGAAAGAACCCATGAAGGATGAAAAAGTAAAAATTGAGGTTTTAGATAGATCGGGGGCAGAACACGACCTCTCTGTAGAGATGGGAACAAATCTTCGAGAGGCGCTTATTCAAAACGGCCTTTCGCCTTATGAAGGGGCTTTTAAAGGCTTGAATTGCAAAGGGATGGGAATTTGCGGAACTTGTAAGATTGTGGTGAGTGAGAGCTTTGAGGATTGGGAAAGGCGTTCCTGTCAAATTCAATGCTTTCATGATTTGAAAATCCGATTAAAATAGGGGCTTCCTTTAAGAGGGAGATCAATTGAAACTCAAAGGTTATTCAAACTCGGTTATTGGCGCTCGGGAACAAAACGAAGACTCTTTTTTGGTGGATGATTTAAAGGGGCTTTACGCAGTTGCGGATGGAATAGGGGGGGGGCTTAAAGGTGAAGTTGCATCTCAAATGGTGGTTGATGGGTTAAAGAACCAACGAACCGAATTTGACTCACTTAAGGAAGTTTTTTACAGGCTGCAAGCAGAGATCCTTCAAGAGTCATTGGAAACTTTGGGTGGGGCACTTATGGGAACCACTTTAAGCTGTGTCGAGATCAAAAATGATAAAGCGACAATTTGTCATGTGGGAGATTCGCGAGTTTATTTTTTTGATGGGCATATTCTACGTCAAATGACAGAAGACCAAGAGATCTATGACGAGAATTTGAAGGGAACTGTTCTTAATTCCTATTTAGGAATTGAGTCAGACATTCATCCTCTTAGAATAGTTCAAGAGACTATGACTATCGGTCCTGGACAGAGTTTTTTAATCGCAAGCGATGGGCTTTTTAAACAAATGACCGACATGAGAATTGTTAATCTTATTAGAGAAAATTTAAAGACTCCTGAAAAGTTAGTTCATCAGCTTTGTGAAGAGGCCTCTCATACAGAGCATTCTGACAATGTAACAGTTGTTTACGTTCAAATGACTGAATAGGTTTTTATATGGTGGTTCGAGTTCCAAAAAAAAAGTTTGAAGAGCTTTCTGTAAAATCATTTTCTACAAAGATCAAAGGGAAAGTTGTAAAAGGCTTTGTCGTAAAAAAAAACGGCCATTTTTATGCTTATCTAAATCTATGTAAACATTTACCGGTGACCTTAGATCTAAATGACGACAATTTTTTTACTTTTGATAAATCTCACCTTCAGTGTCATATGCATGGAGCGATGTATGAATTTGAAACCGGATTTTGTGTGGCGGGCCCCTGTCAAGGAGCTAAGCTGGACGCTTTAGAGTTACAAGAAGATGAGACAGGTCTTTTAATAACGGTTCCCGAGACTGCTATAGAGAATAAATAAAAGGGATAAGGATCTTATGGAAACAAAAAAAATGAAATTCGAAACTCAGCTTATTCATGGAGGAGAGCCTTCTCCTTTAATAGAGCGAGCTGTAACTATGCCTATTTTTCAAAGTAGTACCTATGAAATAGCAGGGAATTCTTCGGGTGAAATTAATTACCACGATATAAAGTATGTTCGACTTAATAACACTCCAAACCATGTAGCGCTTCACGAAAAGATTGCACAAATTGAACAGGGTGAAGCGGCTATTGTGAGCAGCTCTGGAATGGCTTCAATAACTTCGGCTCTTTTAGGACTTGTTGGACCGGGTGAGCATCTCATAGCTCAGGATAATCTTTATGGAGGAACTCTTCACTTTTTGAAGGAGTTTTTTCCTAAGATGGGAAGGGAGGTTACCTTTTTCCCCTCTGAACAAACAGATAATTTAGAAAGCTATCTAAAAAAGAATACTCGAGGGATCTATGTAGAGGCCATTTCAAATCCCTTATTAAAAATTCCAAATCTAAGAGAGGTTGTGAATTTTTCGAAGAGGCACGATCTCGTTTCGATGATTGATAATACATTTCCATCACCGGTGAATTTCAATCCTATTCCTTTTGGTTTTGATGTCGTTTTACATAGTGCCACGAAATATCTTAATGGCCATTCTGATGTTGTTGCGGGGGCCATGGTTTCAACTCGAGAGATTGTTAAAAAGATTATGCCGTTATTTAACCATCTTGGGGGTTGTTTGGATCCCCACGCCTGTTTTTTGCTTCATCGTGGATTAAAAACTCTTGGAGTCAGGGTTCGTTCTCAAAATGAGTCGGCCTTAAAAGTCGCAAAGGCCCTGGAGAAATGTTCCAAGGTCTCAAAGGTCATTTATCCTGGGTTAGTTTCTCATCCTGATAATTCTCGAGCTAAAGAATGGTTTAGAGGCTTGGGTGGAATGTTATCGTTTGAGTTTGACGGAACTCCTGAGCAGGCAGATTTGGCACTTAAAAAGCTTAAGATTCCTTTCTTGGCGCCGAGTTTAGGGGGAGTTGAGAGTTTGTACATTCGACCTGCGATAGCGTCTCATTCAGGGATTTCAAGAGCCGACCGGGAGAAGTTGGGGATCAAGGACAATTTGGTTCGTGTTTCAATAGGGCTTGAAGACTCCGAGGATTTGATAGAGGATTTTAAGTCTGCTTTAAATTAAATTTGCGTTATCTGAGGGAAAACTTTAGGTTGGGAGGCCTACATATGATTAAAAAAAGTTTAATAGCGTTTATTGCAATATTTATTTTAGGAGCCACAGCATTGTTAGCTGCGCCCAAAAAAGAGGAAAAAAAAGGAGCCCACATGATAGTTATCGAAACCGCTTACGGAACCATCGAAGCTGAACTATTTCCGGAAGTTGCCCCTAAGACAGTGACCCGTATTAAGGAACTGGTCGATAAAGGGTTCTATAATGGATTAACTTTTCACCGAGTCGTCCCTGGCTTTGTGGTTCAAGGTGGAGATCCTAAGGGAAATGGAACTGGAGGATCGGGCCAAAATCTTCCGGCTGAATTTAATGCTAAAAAACATGTTGAAGGCACTTTAGCCATGGCAAGATCTATGGATCCTAACTCAGCTGACAGTCAATTTTATATCTCTTTGGGAACCCATCCCCATTTGGATAATAACTACACGGTTTTTGGGCATGTGGTTAAAGGAATAGATGCCGTTAAGAAGATCAAAGTCGGTGATAAGATGACAAAGGTCTACACTAAGAAAACTTCTTAATTTTTATTGATCTAAAAGATGAGAGGGCTTCTCAACTTGGAATTTTTCCAATAGGTTGAAGAGCCCTTCTTCATTTTCTGCGACAATTTCAATACAGGGGCAGCTCCATATCCAAAGGGCATCTACTTTTTTTCCTGAAAATTGGTAGACAGCAGAGCGTAATGGGCTAAAAGAGACCTCTACTGAGCGACGTAATCCATCTCCTGCTTTAGCGAGCAGAGAATCTAGGTTTGAAATTTCACGACGGATGTCGGTTAGATCTTCGGAATTCTTTCTTCTAATAATGTAACGCATCGCCATAGGTATTTGATATCCTTTTATAGTTTCAAATGACAAGCTCTTTTGCCGTCTTTTTTATACTCAGTTAGTGATCAAATGACAAAGGAAGAATTTACCAAAAGTCTAGGCTAGCTTGATTGGAGGGCCTTCCCATGGGATACTAAATACAGTCTAAGTATTTGAGCTTTCAACTGTGAAAAGGCGAACCGATAGCTTCAAGGAATCTTTTTTACTCTCCTTCCTTAGAAACTCCATATGCTTGCCCTAAATTAAAAAAATGCAGGCTTAAGATCCGCTTTTTCTTTTTTATTATAAAGAAGGGGTAATCCCATGGCTAAAAAACTATATGTGGGGAACTTAAATTATGACGTTACCGAAGAGGAACTTTCCCAATTGTTTGGGCAGTGTGGACAGGTTTCTGGCGCCCGAATCGTAAAGGACAAATTTTCAGGCCGTTCGAAAGGTTTTGGATTTGTTGAAATGCCTAACGATGATGAGGCAACTCATGCGATTGATCGAATGAAGGGCCATGATTTGAAAGGTCGTCCCTTAATGGTGGATGAAGCGAAAGAACACCCTGAAGGGGTCGGAAGTGGACGTAAGTTGGGGGGAGGTGGCGGCGGACGTGGGGGTGGACGCGGCTTTAGTGGAGGCAGCGATCGAGGTGGACGAGGTGGAAATCGAGGCGGTCGTGATGGAGGTGGAAATTATGGGAATGAGGGCGGCAACTACTAAGTTTCACTCTTAGCTAAGACAAGATTTTTTAAAAGCTCAGAACTCTTTAAGGGGTCTGAGCTTTTTTATTTTCTTACCTTTTATGAAGAAGAGCCAAAACAATTTCGATTAGAATCAGGGCTACGACTGAGGCCTCAAGAATGGTGGTTCTACGACTTGAAGTAAAGTCGGCCAAAATTTCAATGTTGTCCTGAATGAGAGTCAGTTTTCGATCTAGTGTTCTAAATCGAACCTCAATGTCGAAATTAGATTGAAGCTCTTTGAACATCTCTTCAAGCTCTTTGCTCTTCCAGGTTTCATCTGGAGGATCAAGAATCGCCACATTGCTGATAATGTGTTGGCGAGCTCTCGCTGAAGTTCCAATCATCTTAAGAAGACTTGTGGTTTTTAAAGAAACAGCCCCTAAATTTGCTAGCCCCTCCATGAACGTAGAGGCTTCATTGAGCATTCTATCTGCAAGAACCTCGAAATATTCAAGAGCGGCTGATTGTCCCACTGAAATTGCGATAAGGCGCAAGATATCTAGAGAGAGATCCCTTACCTCTACATATTCAAATTCAACTCTGTTTGGAAAATCTCCAACGTTAACTTGATAAGTCTCTGTGGTGGGATTTTCTAGTCCATTTCCAAGGACGCTTTTTATTTTTCCCATTTCAATATCGATCTGTTCATTTGGCATATTAAAAAATACAAGGCAGCCAAATCGATAAATGAAAAGAAAACTGTTTTCCCCGTATTGCAGTCTTAACTCTTGAGGTGAACTATCAATAACGCGACTCGATAACACAGAGCGAATGCTCTTAATATGAATGGAGTCATATAAGTTGATAGCTTGCATGAGGTAACCAGTTGTCATAAATTTTTTGACCTCCCGTGTTTTTGAAAAGCTATCTAAACTAGCATACAATAAGAATATGCATCAAAGCACCTACCAAACTCTATTGACTCTATGCATTCTTCTAATCTCGTTTGTTTCGTCGTCAAGCAAAGCCCATTTGTTGGAAGTTTTTGCTAAGGCCTCGGCCTCTAAAAACTATACGGACCACGACAGATATACGATAAGTGTTTCGGGATCTACGGGGCTCGCTATTTTATTGATTCCTCAAGTTCGTATTGAGGGGCGATATACGATGGTAAGTAGTTTGCAAAACCGCTTGGATGTAGGAAGTCCCTCGGTGATTGCCACCTTGAACGATATTAAAACTGAAACCAATATTTATAGCGTGGGTTTGGATATTGATATTCTTAGTGAGAAATATTCTATACAGCCATTTGTTTTTCTAGGAGCGGGTTATGTTGAATCTAATCGATCTTACTATGTAACTCCATTGGGAAGTTCCTCTGCAAGTCTAATTAATGAGCCAATAACCCAAGGTATTTCAGCTAACGTGGGGGCTGGAATCAGGATTCGAATTGCTAAGACTATAGCTCTTGAAATCGAAGCTTATGGTTACGGATTAGATCCGCAAAACCCCAATCCACTCATCAACCTCTATGGAAATGCGGGAATCCGCATTTTTATGTAGGATTTTTTTTCCCTCGAAGACTTAAAAACTCCTGAAACTTTTTTTCACTTCCTCGAGCTGTAGGGGCGTAGAATTTTTTTTGTTTTATTTTTTCCGGAAGATATTGAGCCTCAGTCCATCCCCCTTCGTGATTATGGGGATAATCATATCCTTTACCGTATCCCCAGTTTTTCATCATTGAAGTAGGGGCATTTCTAATTCCCATCGGAATTTCTAACATTCCAGATTTTTTGACCTCATCAATCGCCTCGTTAATAGCGGTGTAACTTCGATTGCTTTTTTCAGAGCAGGCCAAATAGGTTGTGGTTTGCGCTAGTGGAATTCTTGCTTCCGGCATTCCAAGCGCATGAACAGCCTGTAAACAACTTGTGGCGAGCATGAGCCCTGCGGGGTTTGCATTTCCGATATCTTCAGAGGCGAGAATAATAAGTCGTCTAGCGATAAAAACGGGATCCTCCCCCCCTTCCAACATTCTGGCTAAATAATAAATGGCGGCATCGGGATCGCTTCCTCGAACGCTTTTAATAAATGCTGAGATAGTGTCGTAATGAGCTTCCGATTTTTTATCGTAATACAGAGACTGAGCCTGAGTAACCTCTTCAAACTCTTTTAATGTAATTTTCTCTAAGTGCTGACCTGAGAGGCAGACGTGATCGAGAAGATTTAATGCTTTTCTAGCATCGCCGTGAGCACAGGCCGCAATTCTTTCTAAAACTTCAACCTCAACATTTGCAAGGGCAGATCTTTTTAAAAGAACTATGATTTCCTGGGAATCTAGAGCATTAAAACGGTAGATTATTGAGCGTGAAGCGATTGCATTATTGATTTCAAAAGAGGGATTTTCAGTGGTCGCACCGATGAATCGGATACTTCCCTCCTCTAAAAAGGGGAGAAGAACATCTTGTTGAGCCTTATTTAATCGATGAACCTCATCTATAAAAAGTATGTGAGCAGGTCTACCTGAGCGAAAGGCAAGGCGAGATTTTTCTAAAATTTCCTTTATCTCTTTTACGCCACAAGTAACCGCAGAGAGGGCTTCAAAAGGGCGTTGGGTTGTTTTGGCGATAAGAGAAGCTAAAGTTGTTTTTCCGGTTCCTGGAGGTCCCCAAAAGATAAAGCCGCACCATTTATCGGTTGAAAGAATTTTTTTAAAGCGGTCATTTAAGAAATGAGTTTGCCCGACAATTTGAGTGAAATCTTTGGGCCGCAACCGTTGAGCCAAGGGAGCATCGGCCGAATTAGCTGAAAATAGGGAGTCTTGAGAATCAAACGCCATAACAGGGTTATAGTGCAAAGGGGTTTATTATCAAGCGGCCTTTTTTTGGGGTTTGCTCTTTAGAGTAGATAGCTATAATCAGGTGTTATGACCCCTCAAAAACGCAGCCTATTGTCCTGGTACTTAGCTAAGTACATGGCTGTGGAAGTCATAGGCAGTTTTTTAATGGGAACGGCTATTTTTCTTCTCATCATGCTGACCTTTCAAGCGATTCGTCTCAGTGAATTTGTGGTGGTGCATCAGGTGGGAATTAAAGATGTGGGCAGAATCTCTGCTTACCTAATGTTGTCCTTTATTCCAATTGCAGTTCCGATAGCCTTTTTGTTTTCTGTGCTTATGGGGATCTCCCGCGCCAATTCAGAGGGGGAGGTGGTTGCATTACAGGCCAATGGAATCAGTCTACTGCAACTATTTTTGCCGCTTGGAATTTTTTCTCTCCTAGTTACCGCGGTAACTTTATATTCTGCTCTGTACTCTGTCCCCCAGGGGAATAGAAAGTTTGAGCTTCTGATTGAAAAGCTTGGAAACGAGAGAGCTATGGCGACTCTGAAGCCGGGGGTTTTTCAGGAGGGATTTTTTGGACTCGTTCTATTTGCTGAACAAATTATTCCTGTTAAAAACGAGTTAAAAAAAGTTTTTATTTATGATGAGAGAGACGAGAAAAATCCTTTAGCCATTACTGCAGAGGCGGGTTTATTGCGAAACATCCCTGAACAGAGTGTTTTAACTTTGCGTCTAACTCAAGGTTCAATATTGGTCGACAATAAAAGGTCGGAGGGGCCGCAACAGAAGATAGATTTTGATGTTTACGATATCAACTTAGAGCTGGGAGAGCACGGTGGGGCGTGGAGAGATTATACCCCTCCATCATTTAACTTGGGGCAATTAAGAACTCGACTTAGAGAAACTATTCCAGATCCCCCGATGCATAGAAAACTTGAGGTTGAATTACACAGAAGATTTTCTCTCTCCTTTGCGTGTGTCGTATTTGCTATTTTGGGATTTGTGATTGGAACTCGAAGTCACAGAGGGATTAGAAGTACTGCAGTGATCTTTTGTCTCTTAGTGGGGCTGGTTTATTGGCTCTCTTATGTGGGGGCAAATGCATTGGCCCTTACAGGTTGGGTGGTCCCCTGGATTGGAGTTTGGGCCCCTAATTTCATCTTCGGCGCTTTAGGTCTTTGGATGTATCGCAAACAATATCGATGAGGGTATTTCATTTTGTAGTAGCGACTTGATATTCGATAAAAGATTTCAAAAAATAAATAAAGTTGTTAGAGAATTTTTTAGTGAAGAAATCTAGTGTCGATGGTCATCCACAAGAGAGGATTGATAATTTAAGGTTTCTCCCAAAAGATGTTCCTCTGCTTTGAAAGGAGGCCAGTCTCAAATGTTTGCAAACTACCTCGCTGGTGTTGGTGTGAAGATTAAGATCTGTCCATTTGCATTTGCGCTCACTCTTCCCCCGATATGTTCGTATGAACTTACTAAGTTAACCGCCGCTCGTACTGCCATACCGGTGGCGTTTGCAATAAACTGAGCTTCTATACGGGCGTTCCGATTGCCCAATAAACATTGCGTAGCATCGAGTGTCGCGGGTGGGAGGCCTAAGCGTACTCGTTCGGCATTTAATGCGTTAAATGCCCGCCAAACCGGTTGCATTTCAGTACTTCTAGGCAGGTAACCGGTATCGCCAATTTGCATTTCCCCGTTTTCCTCACCGTGATTACTTAATGCGATGTTGAAGGTGGTCCTAGGTGGCAGCCTTCTTATGGCAGCTGCCAAATCATTGGGGGAGTTTACCGTAATATAAGATTGCACCTGGTTTGGTACTGCCGCATCTTGAGCGAGAATAGCCATTGGGCCGCCAAAACCTGCTGTCGTCCCGAATAAAGATGCGGCATAGGTTTGAGCGCTCCTTCGAATTGCGTTTGCGTCCGCATTTATTGCGTCGTCATCGGGGCCGCTCGCCATTATAATAAAGACGGATCCAGGAACCGGGGTGAAATGCGTAGTGGGAGCGACCCTCGGAAGGTGTGGTCTGGGCCCTGGTGAAGGAATTCGATTTAGATCGCGGTCTCTCTCAATGGCTATTGGGTGTCGCCCTATACTAGGAAGATTTTGGCTTCTCGAACCATGTGGGATCCCTAAAGCGTCGTAATGCTCTGCCAATGCCCGCAGAGAACTAAAAGCTGAAATCAAAGCGTACATTAATACCGCATTCTCAACAATTCTATAATTTGGCATAAAAGGTTCTCCCTTTTTTAAGGGTTTAATGCGAGCGTTGTGCCACACTGAATTTATTAAGAGAAATAGAAGAACTGAATAATTTCTTGGTTCGCCACGCACATATTACTTTTACACCTAATAGTTTGTTCGACTAATTGCAAAGCTCTCCTAATCCCTGATATAAGTTAGACACTTTTGAATCGATGATTAGTCGTATTAGAGTGCCACAAATTAGAAGATCGGATGCCAACGCATTCAGGCGCTGACAGCGTATTGAAAGAGTGAAGTGTAGCCAAAATGAAGAAAGGCTCTCTTATCATCCAGCTCTTGCAATATATTAATAAGCTCACCCTCTAGCTTTAAAAAGTCTTTAGTACATTGAAGAGCCTTTTCGTGAAGCTGTTGAATCGCATTCGAGATCTGGGAAACAAAAAACCAAAATTGACATGCGGCTAAAATGTATACGGCTTAGAGAATACAGCTGGCCGTTCTCCTGCGTGTAAATCGAGCACCCCTTTTGCACTCTTAATACATAAGTTCGCTAATGTATAAGTTTTAGACGGGTGGAGAATGAAACTAATCGCCTATATTTCTATCTTTTCGATTCTATCTTCCCCCTTTTCTTTCGGGGAATCAAAGGTTTCAGTGCGGATATTATTGGAGGCGATTGAAAACAAGAGTATTGGAAAGAGCCCAGCGGGAAACCAACGTAAAAGAGGAAGAGCTTGGAATCCAGTTTTGGAAGGCACAGTAAAACCCCATAAACCAACTCCTACAAAAATAAACAACAATTCGATTCCATCCAATAACGGCTCGACCCAATTGAGTGAAAGTGAATCGGAAGGCTTGTCGAACAGAAGAAGATCTGGCGCTGGGAACTTAACTCCCCCCAATTTGAATTCTCAAGCAAATACTAGAAGAGAAAATATTCCCGGTCGAGAACGTCCACCTTCTAGTGGGGGGGGATCCCACTCTGAAAACACTCTTCAGGATAAGTCCTATTGGATGCCAGTTTGTTTTTTGTTTGATTCTATATTCGATGAGGCCTACGCAAGAAAAACAATAAAAACAGTTGTTGATGCCTATGCCGCCTGTGACATAGCGATCAAAGTACATTCCAAAACTCTACAGGCGGGAAGCTATAAGCCTGATAGTCCTGAAGATCAGAAAGCAGCGGCTGCTTACCACTGCAATGCTAAAGAATATTACCAGTCCAATGATGTTAAGTTTCAGACGGCCCAGGTGTTTCCAAATTCAGAAAAAGCTGCGGACTACATGTGTAAGGATAATATAGAAGAAAAAGAGAAAGGGAATGCGCCTTGGACTGTCGGGGGGTGTGCGGAGCAGCCAGGAGAATTTTCCATTGTCGATAGGTACCAAGGGGGGGGAACGGCGACTCATGAGATCGCGCACAATATGGGTAGGCCTGGCCGAGGGGGTGATGAATTAGAAAACGAAGGGGAGGGAGGAGTGAAAACGCCTGCGGGACTTGCATTGCAGCTAAAAAATTCACCGGTTGATAGAACTAAAACACCTGAACAGCATGATGAAGGATCTCATTCTGGGGATGGAAAATTTACTCCTGAGGGATGCGCTTCAGTTCGTGGAGGGGCGAATGACAATTCAGAGCGAAAAGTGAAATACAACCCTGAAGGGCTTGAAGGGTATTATAAAAGAGAGACTGAAATTGCTAAACAGTTGGTTTTTCAGCCTTCAGGCAGGCCATTTCTGCCACCCAAAAATACAGGAGATACAAGTGGTCCTATCGTGGGGAATCAAATAGCAGGGCGTTTAGGAACCCCTAGAACCTCAGAGGGGGAAATTACAGGCTCTGAAACACCTGGCCATAAAAAAATCCCAAAGTTGGCCTCAAATGCAAATCGAAATCGAATAGGTGGTGGCGGCCAAAGTTCTAACCCAGGTAATACGCAACGAGGGGATGGCAGCCCTAGCGAAGGGGGCAGCGCTGTGACTGGGGGGTTGGGCGGTCCTGGTGAGGCAAAAAATACGATTACAGTTGATACGAGAGCAAAAGAACTGGCGGATGCGATGAATAGAAGCTCTAGTCTAGATAAGAATTTTTTTGAGACCTCACAAGCTCAAGGGGGCAATGGAGATTCTCTATCATCAGTTTCAGACAGAATTTCTGCCAGCTCTTCATCTGAATCGGTTCGGGGGGGCTCAAGCGATTTTAGCGGGGGGACAAGAGGTGATGAAAGCGCCGATAAGTGGCAACCCGATTCCGATTTCTTTAAATATGCAAAAAATAACCCGGGAGACAATCCATCTCGCAGAACCATAAGAACAAGCGATGGAACCCCCTCTCCTAATCCGTCACTTCGATCTCTAGCCAGTACTATAGAGGAGCCCAAATCGCCCAATTCAATCTCAGTAGAGAGATCGGGCGTTCAGCGAGGGGTAAAAAAGGGGCAGGTTTTATTTGATTCCAATCTTTAATTTGAAACCGTTTAAAAATCTTTTTTGCTCTAACTCTAGCTTTAGATCTAGGTTTTGAACGATTTCCATAGCTCTGGTATAAAGACCTCTATGAGAACTCAATCCCTTAAATGGCTCTTTGCTTTATTTGTCTGTCATTACGCGCTCGCGACCACTCCATTAACGAGTGTTTTAGATAAGCTTCAGAGCTCATGGGATAAAACCCAGAACTATCAAGCCCAATTTAAACAGGTGGTTTATTCTAAGAAGCTCCACACAAAGGATGAAACAGAAGGGACAATTTTTGTCTCTAAGCCCGGTAAAATCCGGTGGGAAATTCCTAATCAGAAATTGGTTCAAATTTTAAATGGAAATCGCTTAACTCAAATTAAGGAAAACAAACGAAGAAAAAATACAGTCGTTGATATTTACAAAGACGTTTCTAAGTCTATCGACTTAAAGGCCCTAGCTTTTCTGGCTGGAACGGCCTCATTTAAAGAAACCTATAATAGCTCTCTTGGCGCGGAAGACGCTGAAAACATTGAACTAAAGCTAACCCCCAAGTCATCCCCTGATGAAAGGTATCTTGCGGAAATTGATAAAAAAAGCTATTTTCTGCGCGCTTTAACAACGGACACGGCTGATTCAAGAGTTAGAATCGACTTTTTGAATACAGAGATAAATACCAACGTAGTACAAGGCCTCTTTGAGTATCAGCCTAAGCCGAAAGATATTGTGCACGAAAATCCATAACGAAAGCACGGTGCGGTCAGGCCGACTTCGTTAGTAAAATAAAAGGAATAACTGTATGCCATCCTTCGACATTGTAGTGAATTTAAACCCTCAGGAAGTAGATAATGCGATTAACCAGGCCCAAAAAGAATTGGCTCAGCGTTACGATTTTAAGGGGAGTAAAAGTAAGATTGAGTGGGATGCAAAAAAGAAAGAGATCAATCTCATAGGGGATGATGAGTATAAGCTTAAAGCTGTCATTGATATCGTACAGAGCAAACTTATTAAGCGTGGGGTCTCTGTTAAAAACATCACCTTTGGAAAAATCGAGCCCTCTTTTGAAGGCACCGTAAAACAAGGGCTTACATTGGCGGGTGGAATTCCCTCTGAAAAAGGAAAAGAGATTAATAAGCTTATCAAAGATTCCAAACTTAAAGTGCAATCTCAAATGCAAGAGGAACAGGTTCGAGTTATAGGCAAAAATAGAGATGATCTCCAAGAGGCGATTGCTCTTGTCAAAAAAACTGATCTTGGAATGGATTTTAACTTTATTAATTTTAGGGACTAATGCTGCAAACTGATTCAAAAACTATTTTTTTTCAATCCTTAGGGTGCCCCAAAAACCTAGTGGATGCCGAAGTGATGCTTGGGATTACCAAGGAGCACAATTACAAGTTTGTCGAAGATCCTTCGCAGGCTGAGGTCATCGTCGTTAATACCTGTAGCTTTATCAATGACTCAAAAAGAGAATCCATCAATACAGTTTTGGAGCTTTCTGAGAATAAGAAAACCGGTATTTGTGACAAGCTCATTGTTACTGGTTGTCTTCCACAGCGGTATAAAGAGGATTTGAAAGCGGCCTTTCCAGAGGTCGATGCCTTCGTGGGAACGGGTCAGTATGGTCAAATTTTAGAATTTATTGAGGGTAAAAAGGAGAGTGATGAAGGGTTTAAACATCCTAAGTATCTCCACAATGAAAACACCCCTCGAATCAACTCTCAGCCTCAACACAGAGCCTATTTAAAAGTCTCTGAAGGATGTATTAAAAACTGTGCCTTCTGTATTATTCCCAAAATTCGAGGAACGTTAAGAAGTCGCACAGTTGAATCTCTGGTTAAAGAGGCTGAAAAACTGGTTGCCACAGGAGTCAAAGAGCTCAATCTTATTGCGCAAGATTTAACGGACTACGGGCGAGATTTAAGAGATGGAACCAACTTAATTTCTCTTCTAAAGGGGCTAGTAAAAATTGAAGGGCTTGAATGGATTCGAATGCTCTATGTTTATCCAGACGAAATGTCAGATGAGTTGATTGAGCTTATTGCCACCGAGAAGAAGATCTGCAAATACATAGACACCCCTGTTCAGCATATCAACGATAGAATGTTAGCTCTCATGAATCGAAAGGTTACGGGCCTTCAAATTCGAGAGAGATTAAATAGGCTTAGAGAAAGAATTCCCAATGTAGCCATACGAAGTACTGTAATTGTGGGATATCCGGGTGAGACAGAAGAGGAATACCAACAATTAAGAACTTTTATTGAAGAGGCTCAATTTGATCATTTGGGGGTCTTTGCCTATTCCCACGAAGAAAACACCGCCTCCTATTTGCTTTCTGATCAATTACCTGAAGAGATCAAGCAGGCCCGAAGAGATGACTTGATGAAAGTACAACAAACAGCGTCTAAAAACCGTCTTAAAAAATTCATCGGGGAAACCTTACCTATCTTGGTTGAAGGGCCTTCTGAAGAATCAGAGTTTTTATGGCAGGGGCGTCACCAGGGACAGGCGCCCGACATTGATGGTCACATTTTGATTCGTTCCGGAAAACTTTCTCAAGGAAAAATTCTAGAGCTTAAAATTGAGCGTGCAATGGAGTATGATTTGATTGCCGGTGCGATCGAATAGACTACATATCCTCTTTTCTCTATTTTTCTTCCAAACAATGTGGCAAGGCTACGTCTTAGCTGACTACGCTTGGATACCAGGCTACCACCAGCTCCAAACTAAAATTGGAATTGATTATTTCACGAGTCATGAAAACTTTGGCAGTGACGGCGTCAAAAGTGATCTAACAAGTTCAGGACAACTCACAACTTTTAAGGAATATAAATTTTGGGCTGAAGCAGAGTATGGTTTTGTTAAAGACTGGTCGGCCCTGTTAAAAATTCCAATAACCTCTGGGCTTGTCGACACCGAAAGCGAAACACTTTTTAGTGGCTCTGGACTTTCAGATGTTGATTTAGGGCTTAAGTGGAATCTTCTAAGTAGAAAAGCTGTTATCACTTTTGAGTTAACGAGCAAGATCCCGCTCTATTCAACAAACAATCCTCAATTTGGAGAGCTGGTTATCGGCGATGGAAGCTTTGATTTGGGAACTCAATTTCATGTGGGGTATCGGTTTAACCGTAATTTTGTAGTGGGATTCTCTCCAGGTCTTGTTCTTCGATCTTCGGGTTATGAAAGTGCATTTAAGGCAACCGTCTTTGGAGGAGCCTCTTGGAGTCCTGTTTATATTAGGTTGGGGATGGATAGT
The DNA here is from genome assembly GCA_005776395.1 of Bdellovibrionales bacterium. Classification (GTDB taxonomy): domain Bacteria; phylum Bdellovibrionota; class FAC87; order UBA2466; family UBA2466; genus UBA2466. The sequence continues at coordinate 15,117 of SXPJ01000061.1, forward strand.
TATTTTTCTTTGAGCAAACCGACGACAGCCACATTAATAGATAGTAATTCTACTGCCGGCTCTGGAGGATCTTTTGCTCGACTTTCAAAGAGTCAAGATTGCATCGCCATGGGGACGCGCCTAGGAGTTTTTATTAACAACCAAAATAGAATTGAGGCTTCGGCCATGGGATCGATAATGGGAAATTACGCCCCCGCCTATTTTAAAGTGGGATTAAATTGGGTGGCCGACTTTGATCTCTATAAGCCCGAAGAGCCCAAGATAAAGGTTAAAGAGATTCCGTTTGAAACGGAACAACAGCCCTTAGATAGGTCCAAGGATTCTGAATTTGGATCTCCCACAAAGAACTCTCAAGAAATTTTAAATTAACAGTTTATATTTGGCACCCTATAAGGCGCCAGGTATTAATTATGGGTATCACAGCTCTCCGAAATTACTTTGCGTAATGCTCTTTCACATAGGCAATGATGTCATCGCTTTCATACATTTTTATAGAGCGTTCGGAATCTACTAGAAACGGGACTTGAGATTTTCCGCCCAGTTTTATGAGCTCGTCTTTAAAGGCTGAGGGGACTCTTAGGGGCATGGCCTTAGAGACATAAGCAACTCCCATTTGTTCGAAAGCAACTCGAACTTTAATGCAGAATGGGCAGCCTTCAGAATGGTATAGTTCGATCATAAGATTTTTCTCCTATTGGCGAGTATGTTGGATAACGGTTTTAATATCCGAGTTCCACTCATTTTTATATTTTTTTAATAGTAAAGAGGCAGGATTGTCATTTTGTTTTAAATTCTCTTTCATGGGATCTAGAAGCTTTTCCTCGCCGAAGCCTCTAGACTTAAGTTCGCTTTCGGAAATTTCTACTAAAAGCTTAGCAATGTGACTTACTTTAAGTTGTCCTAATTGGGCCTCTAATCCAACCTTTAATGAAGCATTAAAAAGCTCCTGGCGTTCTTGAACAGTTAAAGCTCCTAAGAGCTTAAGGACCTCTTTTCGTGCTGAAGCGCTATAGAGAATTCCCAGCCAGAAACTACTTGCGGCATAACGGTAATCAGGAAGAAGTCCGTCGATTGATCTCACTTCGATGTAACCTAATTTAATTCTAGCTTCCGAGAAAAGTTCTCTCATTGAATTTAGCTGATTGGCTTCAGAACAGGTGACTTGAGGTAGAGAAAGTTGATCTTTTTCAATTTGAGAAAGAGAGAGTCCTAGGCCAGGGAGATAGTTTGTTTTTGTGTCTTGTACAAACATTAAAGGCTCTTGCCATAAATAGTGAGCATAATCATCAAAGGTGAAATCTTTTTCAAACGCCTCAGGTAAGAGCCCTGTTCGAGAGGGATCTGTTTCCTGCCAAATTTTTCCTCGGAAAGAGAGGTAGTCAGTTTCTTTTCCCTCTAGGAAAGGGGAGTTGCCAAAAAGAGCGTAGGAAATGGGAGCTACAAGAAGAGAAACTCGAAGCATCTCAATGGCCTCTTCCTCGCTTGTATAATCAAGATTAATTTGAACGGAACTAGTTCGTCTCATCATGCTGGTTCCAAGAGTTCCTCTGTGGCTTAAAAAATTATCCATGATGGTATAACGAGAAGAGGGAATTAGTTCTATTTCGGAGACTTTATTGAGAGGGTTAACTCCAAGTCCAATCCAAGAAAGTCCCCAAGGGCTTGTGAGATCAGCGACTGAATTCTCGAACCAATCTACCTTTTGTTTTATCGTCATGAGATCAGAAAATGGATCTGTGGATAATTCCACCTGGCTGCCAGGTTCTAAAGAAACCTTTCCAAGGGTAGTGGTGAGCCCCATGGGTTGTCCTTTAGCATTGTGGATTTTAGGCCAATGGTGCTTTTGAGAGAGCTGGGTCAATAAAGTAGCGGCCCCTGGACGAATATCGCCGTTTGATAATTTAACATCAGAGTATTGGAAAGGGCTAAAATCGTCCCACATTCCTAATCGTTCGATCTCTATCCCAACTCTACGTTCAGAGGGTTTACGTATCTGAGAGCGCAAAAGATCAGCAATCCACTTTCCGGATAGATTGTGCTTAGCTAGTTTCATATCGAGAAACTATAGCTTCATTTGAGGGGTCCAAGCAATCTTTTCCAAATTACTGGCTAGGGAGTCTATAAGTTTACACGATAGAGACGCTATGCTATTTCTAAACCTAAGAATCTACTTGGGTTTTTTGGGATAAGATAAAAATGAAAGATATTACCGACTTTAAAATTGCAGTTATAGGATTGGGTTATGTCGGACTACCTTTAGCCGTAGAGTTTGGACGTAAGCGTTCAGTCGTAGGGTTTGATATTAACCCCCAAAGAATTCAGGAGTTAAAATCTGGTAAGGACAGCACTTTGGAGGTCTCTTCAGACGAATTAAAGTCTGCGGTCCATTTAACGTACACAACTCAAATAGAAGATTTAAGAAGGTGTAATTGTTTTATTGTTACGGTTCCCACTCCTATTGATGAACATAAGAGACCAGATTTGGGCCCTCTTTTAAGAGCCAGTGAAACTGTGGGCTCAGTTCTTAAAAAAGGGGACGTTGTAATTTATGAATCGACCGTTTATCCTGGAGCTACTGAGGAGAAATGTGTGCCGGAGCTAGAAAGAATTTCTGGGCTTAAATTCAATCAAGATTTTTATTGCGGCTATAGTCCAGAGAGAATTAATCCCGGAGATAAAGAGCACCGGTTGCCTAAAATAAAAAAAGTAACCTCCGGATCTACTCCAGAGATCGCAGATAAGGTTGATGCTCTTTATAGGGAAATCATTACTGCAGGAACTCACAAGGCTGAGAGTATTAAAGTTGCTGAAGCAGCTAAGGTTATTGAAAATACTCAGCGAGATTTAAATATAGCGCTCATTAACGAGCTTGCGATTATCTTTAACAGAATGGGAATTGATACAGAGGCTGTTTTGCAAGCTGCTGGCAGCAAATGGAATTTTTTACCTTTTCGACCTGGGTTAGTGGGAGGCCATTGTATTGGGGTTGATCCTTACTATCTAACACATAAGGCTCAGGCTATAGGCTATCATCCTGAGATTATTTTATCGGGTCGTCGATTGAATGATAACATGGGGGCCTATGTAGTGTCCCAAATGGTAAAAGCCATGATCCGTCGAAGAATTCTTATTGATGGTAGGAACCTTGGGTTTGCATTCAATCGGCGTTTTCGTATTCTTTTCTCATATTGCTTGGGTGGGTTGATTTGGAGATCATGTGATTCATCGTACCAGTGAGAATACGAAAATTCATC
>SXPJ01000062.1 GCA_005776395.1 Bdellovibrionales bacterium
ACTTTATCATTATTATAATTATTCTGTCCTAAGAGAGTTTCACGCATTGAAACCCTATGCATTGTCGAAAAAAAGTCATTGCGACATTGATTTCGTCGTAACTTTTGTATAAAAGTTGTTACGGAATCAGTTGTCGTGACGACTCCTGTGAATAAAAACTAGAAAGTTTGTTCAAAGGAGTCGGTTTGGGGTGTCTATAGAGAGCGGGAAGCACCTGTTCCCATTTCGAACACAGAAGTTAAGCCGCTCATCGGCGATGATACTTGGAGGGAAACTTCCTGGGAAAGTAGCACGATGCCCCATTTAAAATTTACCCAGATAGCTAGAAAATAGCTATCTGGGTTTTTTTGTTATATTCCTATATTTCAATGGAAAAACCATCCAATCAATCTCACTCAACGGATTCAGATAATTTACCTGCCCATCAAGCACAAAAGGACATCTTAAAAGCTATTTTTTATTGTTTGTTGGTTGTTATTGTTACTCGCTCTTTTATTGTTGAGCCTTTTCGAATTCCTTCTAGCAGTATGCTTCCGACTTTAAGAGTCGGAGATCATATTTTTGTTTCAAAATTTTCTTATGGGTTTTCCATCCCATTTACGAAATTTGAATTACTTTCATTAAATCACCCCAAGAGAGGAGATGTTATTGTATTTCTTTGGCCTCGAGATGAGTCTCTTCACTATGTAAAAAGAGTTGTTGGAATTCCTGGAGACAAAATTCAAATTAAAGGAAAAGATATTTGGATAAATGATAAGTTGATAGCGAAAGAATTAATAACTTCTGAGGCTGCTCGAAAAAAAAATACAGATGAAGAAGTAGATAACAGTCAGTATTTTAATGAAAAATTAGATTCCGTTTCTCATATTATTCGACATTCTTCTATTGCAGTTATGGGGCATGAGGGTAGAGACTTACTGGAGACCATTCCGCCTAATCAATATTTTGTGATGGGAGATAACCGAGATGATTCTTCCGATAGCAGAAGCTGGGGGTTTGTGCCTAGCCAGAACATTAAAGGAAAAGCTAAATTAGTTTGGTTATCCTTGGACCAAGCAGGATCCTGGAATAACTTACGGAAAATAAGATGGGCACGATGTGCTCAAATTATTAAATAAAGACTGTCAGGCTTGCTCTTCTATATTGAGAAGAGCAGCACCTACAGCACCACTATTGTTATCAAAATCGGTAAACTCAATTTTTAAGTGCTCTGCTATAGCTGGGAATACTCGGTTTTTTACAGCATCTCTGATCTCTTCGATATAAGGTAATAAGCCTTGACTTACCGCTCCACCCAATAAAATTAAGTCGGGATCGAAAACATTAGCGAGACTCGCCAGGCCTATTTTTAAATGGTGTAAAAATTCAAATACTAGTTTTTTGCATTCTGAATCGGTTTCCGATTGAGTAAAAATTTCTTTGCATGAAAGATTAGGAAGTTTTGTCTTTAAAGCACTGGCGGAACAGTAGCGCTCAAAACATCCTAGATTTCCGCAGGGGCATTGAATTCCATTCGAATTAATCGAAAAATGTCCAAGCTCTCCTCCAGTTCCAGTGGAGCCTCGATAAAGTTTCTTCTGTATAATCAGTCCACCACCAATACCGGTTCCTAAAGTAAGTAGAACTAAGTTACTCAGCCCCCTTCCCTTTCCCAATGTCCACTCGGCTAAAGTTGCGCAGTTAGCATCATTATCTACTTTGACTGGAATCTTTATCTTCTCTTCAACCCATTGCTTAAGATTTACTTGAGTCCAGTCTGCAAAATTGGGGGAGTTTCTAACTATTCCCTTCTCTGAATCTACTGAACCAGCGCACCCGATACCTATAAAATCTAACTGGTGTCCCTTGTGGAATATCTCTTGAAGCATTTTGAATATAGATTCTCTCACCGCCTCGAGACCTAAGTTAGCATTGGATGGGGCTACCCACTCATCTAAAATAGAAAGAGAACTATTCAAAACTACGGCCTTGATTTGCGTTCCACCAATATCAAGCCCACATCTTTTTGTGTTTGTTCTAGGTGTCATTACAAACTTGATATATCCTTATTCATCTGAAGAAGAAAGAGCTTCAAAAACGATGACAAACAACGATTTTGAATCTGTTTTTAAGTTAAAAAATGTCAGTATAGCCTATGGGTTTTCCAAGGCTATCGATTCAGTTTCATTCGAACTGAAGAAAGGCCAGGCCCTAGGTTTAATTGGAGCCAATGGAGCTGGTAAAACAACCTCAATTAAGGCCCTATTAGGTATGCTTCGGGTAAAAAGTGGGGAGGTCTCTATTTTAGGGTCATCTAAGTGTAATCCCCAGGTTTTAAGAAAATTAGGGTTTGCCCCAGAAGAGGCTAGTCCTCCCGAGTACTTGACTGCAAAAGAGTATCTACAGTTTTTAGCCAAGTTTAAAAAACAAGATACACTCAGTAGCCATCAACAGATCGAAGAATTTCTAAGTTGGTTTGAGCTAGATCCTAACAAACTTATTAGAAAGTATTCAAAGGGAATGAGGCGAAGGCTTATTTTAGCTCAGGCCTTTTTAGGAAAACCCGAGCTTATTATTTTAGACGAACCTTTGAATGGTCTGGATCCCTTAATGATTCAAAAGCTACGAGACAAATTGAAAGCTTACCGTTCTCAAGGAACCAGTATTCTATATAGCTCACATATACTTTCAGAATTAGAAAATACCTGTACCGATGTTGTGATGATGCATCGAGGATCAGTAATTATGAGTGATTCGGTGGATAACCTTGTCCGTCAGTTTGGAAGTGTTGAAAAGGCATTTGCTACCAAAGTGGGAGGAACTTAGTCGTGTGGGCCTTATTTCAAGAAAACTGCAGATATGTTTTTCGCTCTCGCATGGTCATTATGATTCTTGTTTTTTCAACGTTGGTTCATTATTCGGGACTTAAACTCTTAAATCATTTGACCCTTTCTATTCAAAATGTGGTTTCGGTGGTGGGGCCCAATGAGGCGATCTACGCAGCACACTTTCTTCAGCTTTTTACATCTTTGAGTATTGCAGCTGTTTTTGGTATTTGGATGGCTCCGTATGCTCATCGAGGCGAGCGTAGTTTATTGACCCATGTTCTTCCTCTCTCAAAAGTAAAGTTTTCCTTTTGCTACGTCCTTTGTTGTGTAGTTCTACTACTTATTAATGAATTGGTTTTGTTGGGAAGTTTTGGAGTAGTGTTTGGTTTCTCATCCTTAGCGAAAGGATCTTTTTCCTTGATATTGGCTGTGAAGACATTTGCTTTCCAAACCCTGTGTCTTGAAGTTCTGATGTTAGCCTTAGCTCTAAGTTCTTTGATTCTTGGACAGGTTACGACTGTCTTTTTAGGTGGAAGCTCACTTTTTATTATGCAGGTATTGGGGACTTTTGCTCGGTTTTTTAAACAGGGGCCAGAATTTTCTCTCCTATCACCGAAAGGACTTTTGGTCTTTATTTATCACAAGCTTCCTCCTGTAGGAGATTTTATCTTCGATTTTATGGGAGTTATGAAGAACGGAATAGTTCCTGTTGAACATTTGATTCTTTGGATGTTTTGGTTTATCGCTTTTAATCTACTATTTTGGTTTAAAGTTAGATATCCAATTCAAGCTAGAAGTACCGAAGCTTAAATATCGTGATAAGCAGGGTTTAAAAAAGCATTACTAGTCCATTTTTTTGCACGGATAAAGCGGAGAATTGATAAAGTCCTGAATTGTTCCATTACATTTTAAAGAATATTCCCCTGGGGCTATTTGGAACCCTGTGAGAGCGCTTTTGAAGGTGGCAGCTTCTGGATTGTCTAATATTCTTTGCGAAAGCTTAAGAGTTAGGCCGATATTAAGGGCTGATAGTTCAATTTTTTTTTCCAGTTTAAAGTCCCCATTTAGGATTCCTTTTAAGTCCGAATTGGGGTCTTCTCCAAATTTAAATTGAGCAACTTCTAGCACACCATTTTTCATGTTTAGAGTTCCATTTAGCTTACCTATTTTCATGGTTGGAATAATAATAGTTAATCCGCCTAGTTCCGGAGGGCTAATAGTTTGTTGGATTAGAAGTAAATCTTTAATGCTAATTTTGAAATAGCCAGAAGATTTAATCACTTCTGTTTCATTAAAAATAATATCTGAAGAAATATTCAGTAGTCCTTTTAGAGGTGGATTTCCATTTCTTGTACCGATTTGTTCCAGGTTAACCTGGGTTGCATTTAGATGAAAAGCGATTGAATTCTGACCTTTTCCAATCTTTGTATAAATATCCCCACCCTTTTTTAGTTCGGAAATTTTTACCGATCCACCTGGTAAAGGGGGAAAGAGTCCTGAGAGGGCTAGCTTAAGCGTAACATTTTGACTCCAAAGATCAATTTCTTGATCTCCAATAGGCAGTGTCACATTTACATTTTCCATTCGAACCCCTGGCATTCCGAAAAGAGAGAAATGCATTGAATCTGAAACTAAAAGAACTCCACTAGATTTGAAAACCCGATCAAAAATATAACCTCTAAGATTATTAATTGGAAAAAGTACGAAAAGGGCAACAAGGAAGAGAGCTGTAAATCCTAATATTTTTAATTTAATTCCACTTTTCATTTCCTAGCCCTCATCACCTTCAAACAAGTAAGCCATTATGGTAAGATCTACATTAAGATAACCACGAAGTTTGTCATCGTTTAAAATTTTAATGGATGAAATTAAAAGATTATAATTCCCATACTCCACGGCCTTTAAATAGTTGGTTAGTTGAGGCAGGGTAATTCTTTGGATAGTGATATTGCTTTCTTTGATTTTAAACTCTTTCTTTTTAGAGTCAGAGCCCCCTACTCCAGCCTCACCCCGTTCTTCAACTTGAATCATACGAGGAGAAATTCCGGCACCGGCAGCCGTTTGTAGGAGAACCTGTTTTAGTTGTCCTGGGGCTGAAAGTTGAGAGTTTCTGGATAACGACATGAGATCTTCGCTTCGGTCTCTTCGATATTTTTGATACTGAAGTATCATGTTGTTCATCGTATAAATGTCTTGAGTTTGGGTGCTAGTGTTCCAAAGTGACCAGTAGGAGAAAATAAGAAATATCACAATGGTTCCTACTGAGCCGCCCAAAGTCCAGAACACAACTTGTTTCTGCTTTTTGGGAGGTAGACTTGCGAATCTATCGTAGGTCATCCCTGCATATTTATTTTGATAAATGATAGCTAGTCCTGGAGCCTTATCGTTTATCCAAGATTTTATTTTGTTTGTTTCTTCCATAAGTTATCTCCCTAGTACTTTGGCTCTATAAGTGAATCTCTGCCCTTCAAGAGTAACCCCTAGGTCATTTAGCAAGGGTAACTTTTTGAGATTCTCGGTAACGGAGTTTATATCACCATCATACAGAACTCCTTCGAGAGTTAGATTTCTATCGGTAATCTCAAGTTTATTGACATCAACTTTAACTGTTGGAGGAAAACTATTTGTAATTTTTTTAATTGAAGAGATTATTGACTCTCTAGATTTTGAGAGCATTTTTAGTTTCTGATCCATTTCCTTGTTCTTTTGTTCGATATATTTTTTTAGCTCATCTGGGTTCGAGGTCAGCGTGTTTTTTAGTGTTTTTGGAGCGTTTCTAAAAGTATCTTGAAACACTTTCTTGAGTTCTTCATTGGCCTTTTGGCTTTCTTGATTAGCAAAATAGGAGCTTGCAGTAACATGGATTAATAAAATGATAACGAGGGTTAAAGTATATTGGGCAAGTTTAATTACATTGGGATTTTTAATTATCGTAAAAATTTCAGCTAAGGATGTTTGCTTTCCAAAGCTATTTTTTCGAAAATTAAAAAGAAGCGGTGATTTTCTTGAAAAAACATTTCCTCTTCCCCAGGGTTCGGAAAATCTTTGGGATTCAGGGGTTTTAAGTTCTTCTTTGAGCTCGAAAATCGAAGTTGGGGAGAAAATCGAACAGGGGACATTTCCAAACTGTTTACCTAGGAATTCAGAAATTCCTTTCATTAGGCTTGATCCGCCCGCAAGCTGAATAGAAGTAATTGATTGCTTATTGGTGTTACGGTACGTGATAAGACTGTGATTAATCTCGGTGATTAAGAGTCCTAAGGCCTGATAAGTTGCTCCTATCATTTCGGATTTAAGGGATGAGGAATTTGGGTTGGTTAGGTCAAGTTGATGTTTTTCCTCTTGTGCTTGCTCCAAAGGGGCTCCGGTTGAGAGAGCAATATTTTTAGTTATTGCGAGTCCACCCCAGTTAAAACTTCGAAAGGCCTCGAGTCTTCCTTCATTGATTATAGAAATTGTGGTTTTGGTGTGGCCGAGATCGATTAGAAGAACAGGCCCTGGAATTTGAGAGTTTTCTTTTGAAATAGATGAACCATAGAGGTTAATAAGGCCCATTCCGTCAAAGGTAAGCCAATCGGGGTTGAGACCGATGGTTTTTAGATATTCTAAATGGCTAGTAATGAATCGATTGGGTGCAATGGCTGCAAAGACTAGGCTTGAGTCTTTTAACGGATATATTTGATGTTCAATAACAGTATCATTTAGCTTGAATGGAAGAGTATCTTCCAATTCGAATTGGTACATCTGTTCCACTTTTTTTCTTTGTTTTACTGGGAGGTTAAGAAATCGCATCGAAACATTCGGAGCAGGTAATGCGCAGACGATCTTCTCAGGATGGCTAGGAAGTTTGGCTAAAATCTGGGTAATGGCCTCTTTATAGAGCTCTGTGGGATCATCAAGCTTTAATGGAAGTCGAGCTTCATGGAAGTCTAAAATATCGAATCTTCGAAATCTAGATTCCATTTCAACGGCTTTTACACTCCAGCTTCCAAGTTCCATTGCTAATATTCTCATGGCTTCCTCTTTTAGGTTTCGATCCAATAAAGTATTTTTAAGGCATTGGGTTCTTTAGGCTTTCCGTCTGTTCCTGCAGTTATAAATCTTTTTGCACCTTCGTACCCCGTGATCTCACATCCAAAAGTTCCATTTTGTTGACCCCATATTCCAGGGACTAGTGTACACGAAGCTTCATCCACGGGTTTCTCGTTGCATTTGAGGGTATTGAAGTTCCAAAAGTAATTCACATCTTGTTCACATTCTTGTTGAGAAGCTACATTTTTAGTTGCAGCGGGACCCCCAGCCGTAGTTAGGGCTACGGCTATTTTTGTTTTTTTCTGAATCACAGATTTACTCTTGGGAATTATCCCGAAAGATTCGATTACGAAGCTGTAGCTATTAACAGTGAAAGGATAATCTTTCTCTTCTCGATAGAGATCTCTAAATCCATTCCTTCCGAGAGTTTTAGTCACGAAATCCACAAAACTTTTCTCGCTAGCCCAATTCCCAATTTTATTTTTTTCCTCAGTAATTTTATTGAGATCATCTTGAGTGAATTCTGGATAAATAGCTTTAAGCATGTTTTTGTTTGCGTCATTGAGATTAATTTTTCCATCGTAGGAGTATACGGTGATATAAGGTTTTAATTTTTGAAAAAGATTATCCTCAACTGTTCTCACCAGTTTGAGCTCATCTAATGTAAAAAAACGCCCCCGCTTAGCCTTATAAGGGGGTTTTTGTTGCTCATAATAGGCATTTTTATTTCGATTTCCAAAAGCAACATTTTCTGGATTCACCCAGTCCATGATATCGTAAACAACCTCTTCAGCCCTTATATTCCCGAACTCCTCGACAGGATTGTCTGAATTAGTAATGATTTCATTGATCGCGTTATAAAGAAGTCTGGCAACATACTCGTATATCCCCCCTTTTGGAGGGTCGATACTAGTAAAATTTATGGCATTAGTCTCTCCTCGTTTATCTTTGGGAACAATTAGATAGTTAAGGTTTATTTTTGAGGATTCATTGGTAATGATTTGACTAAATTGACCTATGCTTATTTTTGATTCCTCAACTGCTTTTTCAGCGGTGTCTTGGTCTGCTTTAGCCATTTTTTTTATCGTTGATGTAGCTGGGGGAAACGGGGGTAGTGGAAGACTCCAAATCGCTGAAATTTTCTGTTTTATTAGTTCGTTGGTCGATAGTTTTTTATTTGCTTTCAAAAAGAGAACAATTCGAAGAAGTCCGAATCTTGCTCCTGACTTAGCAAGATAATGAGCTTGAAGTTGATTGAGTTCGCTGTAGGCAAGCTTTCTCTCGATTGCTACGCTGTACTGAAATTCGATGGTCAGGAGACTCATAATTAAAATTGACACTAAGACGGTAAGTAGAGCTACACCACTCTTGTTGTGAAGTTTTTTAGGGGTAGATAATCTTTGTTTCATGGTAACTTCACCAGGACTTGTTCGTTATTGGGAAAAGAGATTTTAAATTGGGTTTCGACAGTTAAAGGTTTCCCTTTCTCACTAGCCACTACAACTTTAATTTTAACAGCGCTTGGAAATTTGTCGCGAAATACTCCGGAATCGGAATTCCATGTGTCTTGCCACTTTTGAGTTTTGGGATCGAAGTATTGCAGATCTAATGAGATTACATTTTCAAGAAGGGTGTAAATACTGCCTCCTTCATAGGGATTGTCATCAATTAACTCGGCTTCACGTTTCAGCAATGTGCTATGTTTGTTCTGGCGTGAGCTTTGTAAAAAGTAGGAAATTTCAGTCTGCTCACTTTCTCTCTTTCCTAAAAAATAATTGCGATGGGACAGAGAGGTGAAGATAAGTTCCGATTTGCGTCCATCAAAAATCGTATGGGCTACTGAACCATTTTTGTTAAGGGTTTCTTTTGCATCTTCTCCTAGATCATCATAGAGCACATGAAAAGCCTGTCTTAAATCTGTTTCCATTGCGTTTAATGCAGCTCTTGCATTGGAATAGGCATCTACATCTTTGAAGGCCGTATCTTTGGTGTTTCTGATAAGAGTGATCTGTTTTATGGTGGTAAGAGCAATGATGGAGAACAAAGCCATGGATAGTAGAACCTCGAGAAGTGTGAATCCTTTTTGAAATATCAGTTGATTTCCCATTTTTTAAGGCCCTGGTTGAGGTGCCCCGGACGCACCGAAATTGGGAACATTAAGTTCCTGATCATAGCGAGCTATGTGAGTCGTAACATCGATCGTGCGTGGGTTCTTTTTTCCCTGTACCCAGTGAATTTCAGCGTGGAGCTCTCGCATTGACTTACTAATGTTATCGCTAGCAATGCTTAAAATTATTTTTTGAATCTGATCTTCCGAGGAAGACTTTTCTTCTTTCGTTTCACTCAATTCATTGGCTAATGCTGCAGCTGTCTGGGAAAGCTTGAAATCGATTTGATTGCAATTTGTAGTCCAGGTGTATTTTTCGTGAGGAGGATCGAATTTACCTTCTTTTTTTTTGTCGCATGCCTTGTCAAAACCCTCAGCTTCAATTCTTGTCTCTAACTCCGTCATGGTTTTCTTTAAAAGCCAAGTTGCAGTTGTAACCTCTTTTAAATCCTGGGTAGCTCTTACTGAACCTCGGGTGAGATCAACGGCTACAATGGCAGCGATAACAAAAAGAGTAATCGCAAGAAGAACTTCGATAAATGTGAAACCGTTGTGCTTGTTTTTAAGATGGTTAAGCATTTTTAAAACTGATCGATTCTTTGTTTAAAAAAGTCTACTTTTCCAGCTGTGGGATGCACTAGTAACGAATAGCCTCCCTCAGTTGCAGTTTTTGAATTTAAAATAATAATGGCTTTTTCGTTTAGGCCATTCGGAAAAAAATAGATGTAGGCGGTTCCGTCTTTAACCAGCCCCTCTTTTTCTTTGAGAACCCCATTAAAAACGACGCCTGTAGGTAATTCCTTAGGCTCTTTAAAATATTTATCTGCTGGGGAAAAAGGGGACGGGGGTTCCTGAGGTTGCTGATCTTTCTTTTTAGGGTCGACCTTTTTGCTTAGGAGTGCAGATTCGGAGAGAAGATCAGCGTTTTTCTGTACCTCAACAAAATAGGTGTTTTTATCTAAGTCTAAGCTAAGTCGATAAATTGAATTAAGTAAAATGGCATCGGTTCTTATGCCACGTACCAAAGCAGTGAATTTCCTGGCAGAGGTATTGATGTTCTGCCCGGTAATTCTAGAAACAATCGGCATTCCAAATGACAAGACTAAAACAATAATCGCTAATACGAGAAGGATCTCGATTAAAGTAAAGCCCTTATTACTTGCTGATAATTGAGTCTCTATTGAAGAATTTTTATTATTCCGACTTAATATCGTCAGCAGTGTCAGGCTTTTGGTCTGGTCCATCTGATGTAATGGTATAGTTTTGGCCATCTTCGCATACATAGTGATATTGTCCGCCAAACGGATCTTTGGGTACGGTTTTTTTGCCTAAGTAACCACCCTCTGGATAATTCTCTGGAATTTTTCCTGTGGTGGGTTTGCTAATTAAAGCTTCGATTCCCTGATTGGAATCTGGGTATGAGTTGTGGCTTAAAAAATAGGCATCAAGTGCCTGTTTAAAACTTGCTATTTGAACCTTGGTCGCATCAACCTTAGCGCGTTTAAACTGATCAATAAGTTTAACGCCAGCGAAGCTTCCTAGCATTACAACCAATGCTAATACGATCATAATCTCAACCAGGGTGAATCCTCTGTTTTTTTTATTTTGTTTCTTTAATTTCATAGCTCAAAGGCTCCTTACAGTTTTTCTTAGCCAGGCGATGCCGCTAAGTTGTTTAACTCTAATAAAGGCATAAAGATGGACAAAGCAACCAAAGCGATGATGCCACCCATGACGGCAATCATAAGCGGCTCGAGCAATCTTGTCATCGATTGTATTGCAGTATCGACTTGAGAATCATAGGCGTCTGACACTACATTGAGCATCTCCTCAAGTTCACCCGTTCGTTCCCCAACCGCGATCATATGCGTCAGAATTGGAGGGAATTCTCCACTAGCTTTAAGCGGTCCTGCAATCGAGTGCCCTTCACTAATACTGTCTCTTGATTGAATAAGAGCTTTTTTGATAACAGCGTTATCAACGACCTCTTTAACAACATCAATGGCATCTAAAAGCTGAACTCCGCTACCCAACATAGTACTAAGTGTTCTAGCAAAACGAGATACAGCGATCATTCGAACTAGCTTACCTACTCCTGGGAGTTTTAGTGAAATTGCATCCCATTTGGCTCTCCCCTTCTCAGTGCTTACATACCATTTAAAAAAGAAAAAGCTTCCCACAACTAAGGCAATTAAAAAGAACCACTGATTAGAGACAAAATGACTGATAGACAGCATGATTTGCGTAAGTTGTGGTAGGGCCATGTTAGACCCTGCAAAAACTTCAGTGATCTTAGGAACGGCAAAGGCAAATAGAAAGATGGTGATAGCAGTTCCAGCCACCATCATAAAGAGGGGATAGGTCATGGCGCCAATGATCTTTTGTCGCATGACTTGATTGGCTTCTGCAAAATTAGCCAGCCTCACAAGAACCAAGTCTAAGTTACCACTTGCCTCACCAACTTGAATCATGGCTATAAAAATAGGTGTAAAAACTTTCGGAAACATGCGACAGCTATCTGCTAGGGATCTTCCCTCATTTACAGACGCTTTAACTTGGGACATCACCGATTTTAATTTGGGATCGTCGGTCTGTTCTACCACTGCTTCTAAAGCCTCATCCAGTGGAATTCGTGCTTTAATCATGGTCGACAATTGGCGAATCATGAGCGTTAGGTTTTTTGAATTAACGGTACCCCCGAAGGAAATAACAGATTTCCCCTGCCCTTTCTTTTCTCCAGTTCGTTCTTTGATTTCGGAGATGAAAACTCCCCGTTGTTTCAATTTAAGTCGAGCTGATTTTGAAGAGTCTGCATCGACAGTGCCTTTGGTAGGTTTTCCGTCGCTTGAGACCCCTTTGTATTCAAAAATGGCCATAATAATTACTCTTGTGTAACTGAAACAAGTTCAATGGCTGTTGTAATTCCATTAAGAACCTTTTCGATGCCGTTTTGCCGTAAATTAATCATTCCTTTTTTCTGAGCAGCTTTTTTAAGAAGCGCTGAATCTGTCCGTTGCATAATGAGTGATTTGAGTTCATCATCCAAAATCATCAACTCGTGTACGACCATTCGACCTTTATAACCGGTTCCGTTACATTCATTGCATCCTTTGGTTCGAACAATTTTTTTGCCTCCAAAAACATCTTTATCTAAACTTAGATTGTCCAATTCTACAGTGGTTGGAGTGTAAAGTTCTGCACATTTTGTACAGGCCTTTCGCATGAGTCGTTGAGCTAATACGGCTAATAAAGATGAGGAGACTAAAAATGGTTCAACACCCATATCGACAAGACGAGTAATTGCACCGGGAGCATCATTGGTGTGAATTGTAGCAAAAACCAAGTGCCCTGTGAGAGAGGCTTGAATAGCGATCTCGGCGGTTTCTTTATCTCGAATTTCTCCTACCATAATAACATCTGGATCTTGACGTAAAATAGCTCTCAGCCCAGAAGCGAAAGTAAGGCCTATTTTAGGGTTTGCTTGAATCTGTCCAATACCTTTGAGATCGTATTCGATTGGATCTTCAACAGTAATAATATTTCGATCAATCGAGTTGATTCTTGAAATAGCGGCGTAAAGAGTTGTTGTTTTTCCTGATCCAGTAGGTCCAGTCACAAGAATAATACCATGTTGTTTATGGATAATCTGATTAATAATTTTAATCGACTCAGAATCAAAACCAAGATCTGGAAGGTCCAAACGGACACTGCTTTTGTCTAGAACTCTTAGAACTAATCTTTCCCCGTGTGCCGTGGGAATAACTGAGAGACGAAGATCAACGTCTTTACCAGCAATTTTAATTTTTATTCTCCCATCCTGCGGAAGTCGTTTTTCAGCAATATCTAATTCCCCCATGAGTTTAATTCTAGAGGAAATACCTGCATGTAATCCTTTGGGCGGGCGAGCTACATCGTAGAGAACACCATCGATACGAAGTCTTACGACCATATCTTTTTCGTAGGGCTCAATGTGAATATCAGAGGCTTTATCTTTAATAGCTCTAAACATTAAATTATTTACAAATTTAATAATTGGAGCGTCGTTTTCAGAGGCCTCCAGTAGATCTACCGGTTCTTCGAGGTCATATTCAAACTCCTCAGCTTCTGGTTGATCCATGTCCTGCATAATGTCTTGGCGGACTCGCTCATAAATTCGGTTGATTGTGTCGATAATAATACGGCTTTCACAGAGTACGGGACGAATCTCTTTTTGAAAAATTACTCTTAGATCATCAATGCATTGTAGATTAAACGGGTCGCTTAGGGCTACTGTGACCGCCGAATCATCAATTGCTATTGGAATAACCTCAAATTGTCTTGCATACATAATGGGTAAATCTTTTACCCAGTCGACATTGATCGCATTGATATCAATATCTTTAATTGCAGGAATTCCTAATTGAAGACTTAAGGCGACTAGGATCTCATGGGGTTGAAGGAATTTCTTTTGAATAAGAATTTCCCCAATTTTCCCTCCTTTTTCTTTCTGTATCTCTAGAGCCTCTTTGAGTTGGTTTTCTGTTAAGGAGGTTTGAGTTAAAAGAATCTGACCAATTTTGGTCTCTTGTCGCAAGGCCTGTTTGGCAATTTGTGATGTATTAGTTGTCACTGTAATTCCTTGTTTACCATAAAACAGAGTGTTAATTAATTTTATCTTCAAGAGGCAAGTTTAACGGGCTTGACTCTGGCACCAAAGGGAGAGGCTCTGCCGAAAAAGAATCGACGGAAGATTCAGTATCAGAATTTTCTCTTAATTCGGGGTCTGGTTCCTTTGGTACGGGGGGGGGGCGCTGAGGATTTTATCTGCGGGGGATTCAGCTCTTTAGGTTTAGGAACTGGAGCTTTTTTTTCATTTGATTTTTTGGGGGTTGCTAGAAATTGTTCGTTAGTTTGAGAACTCTCACTGCTCATCTCCTCTTCATTGTTACGATAATCAAATAGAGGTTGATTTGTTCCTCTTTGATTCTGTTCCTTAAGAGTGTCTTTAAGCTCATTGAGTTCCTTCTCATTGGGATCTTCAGATCCGTAGTGTTTACCTACAAACTCTTCGCGTTTTTCAAGGCTTTTCTGAATCTGATTGGAGGCCTCCAAACTGGTCCCAATAATTCTGGGGTGCATTAGGATGATAGTATTAGTTTTTATGTTTTTATAAGTTTTAGATTTAAAGAGCCATCCTAGAACTGGAATGTCTCCTAGTAAAGGCACCTTGGATACACTTTCCTCGTTTTTATCAGACATGAGTCCGCCCATCATGATGAAGTCTTGGTCTTTAACCACAATCGAAGTGTTTGTAACTCGTGAGGTTGTTGCAACTTGAAAATTTCTTAAGGCTTCTGGAACCGAGGTGGAAGGTTTGAAGGTATCGACTTTTTGTTCGATCTCTAGGCGAATGTTTTTGCTGGCGGCATTAATATGGGGGGTGAGTTTAATTGTTATCCCCGTTTTCAATCGCTCGACGGAACCTGTAGCTCCTCCTACCTGTGCAGTTGCAGCCACAAGAGATGTTTGTACTGGAATCTCATCAAGAACTTGGAATTCTGCCTTTTCATTGTCGAGAGCTATGATCTGTGGAGTAGAGAGCAATGAGGATTTTGTGGATTTAGTGAGTAGATTGATGAGCCCCATAAAGTTGCTTAGGGTTACACTAGAGGATGTTCCAGGGACAGAATAATTAAAAGTATTGCCTGCAGCGAATGGAATTGTAGCCCCTTCACTGGGGATGCCGCCTGAGATAGCGGAAAGTAATGAACCCGAGTCTCCAATGAATCCTCCCGCAAAACCTCTGCCAGGAGAGGCTGCAGCTAAATTGACTCCAATTTTAGTGGAGTCATCAATGGCGACTTCAATAATCGCAGTTTCTACAAATACCTGGAGTCTAGGAATGTCTAATTTCCTGATAACTTTTTTTAGGGTCTGAAAATCAACAGAGTTGGCTGTAATGACAAGAGCATTAGTTGCGGCATCGGACGTAACCTTAACTCCCCCTTCCAGTTCCGCAGAAACAGGGCCTGAACTTCCGCCTACAGGACCTCCTCCAAGTCCGCCAGGAGGTGGAGAGCTTCGTTTGGAAGATTTAGCTCCCGCCCCCCCTGAGAGAGAAGATAAGGTAGAGGCTAAATCTTCAGCTTTTGTATATTCACAATAATAGACATGGATTCTTCCTGAATCTGTAGTCTTAACATCTAATTTTCCAACAAGCTGTTTTAGCTGCTCAAATCCTGATACGTTAGCTAATACGACTAAACTGTTAGTTTGTTCATCGGGAATGATTTTTGAGATGACTCCACCCCCTCGCGTTCTCTCCAAAGCGCTTTTTCTAACAGAACGGGGTTGCCCTGGTGAGCTTTTCCCTTCGCTGTAAATTTCGCCTAGCATGTCTGCGATAGCTTTAGCGGCTCCGTTTTTGATTCTTAAAACATGAAGAGTTGTTTCATAGTTTTTAACATCTAGAGTTTCTAATATTTCTTTGATGCGTTGAATATTTGAACCGGTATCGGTAATGATGATTGAATTTGTGGGCTCATATGCGAATAGCTTACCCTGACGAGTTGTTAAATCTCTAAACTCTCTTTGCACCTCATCTGCATTAATAAATTTAAGTTGGAAGATACGAGTAATAAATTGGTCGTCTTTAGGAGCATAATCTCCTGCATATGTTTTTACAGGAGCTCTTCGGGCTTCAGCAGAATCGATCACACGGATATATTTACCAGCTTGAACTGTTGTTAAACCATTGGCTTCGAGGGCTGTTAAAAAGGCTTGATAAGCTTCTTGAAGAGAGACTGCTGAGGGGCCCATAATCGTGATTCGGCCTCTAACTTTTTGATCAATAATAAAATTTTTGCCAGTCCATTTAGAAATTAGAGTGACTACGTCTTTAATTTCCTTGTCAGCCAGGTCAAAGTTTTTAACCTCTAAAGACTTAATAGAGGGATCGAGTTCAAGATAGTCCGCAAGTTTAGGGGCGGTTTTCTTTTTGGCGGTAGAGTTGCTTGCTGTGTTTGTGGCTGGAGGACTTAAAGGGGGCCTTCTTCCGGGGGCTACTGGGGGAGTCATGGGTTGGGTCGGTCTTGCGGTTGGAATTTGAGGTGTTGTGTTTAAGTTGGGTTGAGTAGAGGAGGGGCTGGGAGTTGGTTGGGAGGGGGCTGAAGGAACTGGAGTGATAGGTTGAAATCCAAAATTATTTCCAGGGTCTAAGAAATTATCATCTTCTTGAAACTCTGATCCGGGAGGCGGGGGCGATGAAGGAGGCTCTGGAGTCCAACCAAAGGGATTACTGTCAGAATCTACTGGAGGCGATTCTGACCATATTATATTCGAAAAGCTTAGGCAAAAACAGTACAGCGTCATTAGTATTATTTGTTTTTGTTTCATAACGGCCTCATTTCACCTCATAAGAGAGCGGAATTTCTTGCCCTCCCCTTAAAACCTTTAGATCTATCTTTCTTGCATTTCTTAGAACTTGGAATGCTTCGACTCCCTTTCCGATGTTATCGAATATGACATCGTTTGCGGAGAGTAGAACGTCTCCTTGAGATAGTCCTAATGAAGCGAATGGAGAGTCGGGCTCAATGTTTTGAATCAAGAAGCCCTTCATTTTATTATCAATTGTGAAGGGAACTGCTTTTGCGGTCTGCAGAACGTTGTTGATGTCTTTTAATTGTTGTTCAAGATAGTTAAGTTTAACAGCGTAATTGAACTCCCCAACTTTATTAATGCTATCTGAGAGACGCCCTTCTTTAAAGGGCATCAGACTGTTGCCATCGTCGGGTATTACAATGAATTCCAACTCCTGTGACTGTTTTATCTGAAAACAAAATCGTTTTCGATCAACTTTAAGGGCTTGAAATCTTCCATCAGAAAATAGTTCATCTTTTTTTACTGCAAATTTATTAGATTTACCTTCTTCCTCAAGAAGCGCCACAGACAGGTCCTCATTTGTCATTACAATGGTTCCAAGAAGTTTTAAACGTTGCCCCGATGGTTTTGCTTGAGAGAAGCAATCTAAAAGCCCTTGATCAAAAGGTTCTGGAATCTTATTTTCAACGTTAAAAATATTTCGATTTTCAATTGCGTTAAAGTCTTCAGGTGGAACTGTGGATTTCTGAAGGGCTATTTTTTTGGGGGGCAAGAGGGTGTAGGCGGGGCGAATAAAATAGGTGCCAATAATTCTAGAAGCAATTGCACTAGCTAAAAGAACTGCAAGAGCAGTGAGTCCCATTCGAAATAGAAGTGAATGTTGCTGAACTGAATTTAAGTCGATTTTTTTTGGGATTTTTTGATTGAGTGCATTGAAAATACGGCTGGGTTGCGAGGCTCTTCGTAAACGACTGCCATCGGGTCCATGCTGTTTAAATATTTTTTTAAAAAACTTTTTCATTTAGCTTTAAAGCCTATTTTTGACTCGGTGTGATTGGTGAAATAAAAATAACAATTGCATGCAAGTGCAAAGACAGGACCAATTATTTAGCTTGAAAAAGGTTAATCATTTTAAGGGAAATATTTTTGTGACGCTAAAAATCATGGATCGGTTGTCAATTATCAATAAAACTCGATTAGAAACCGTGACAATTTGGCAAAGTATTCTTGTGATGACGTAAATCTAAGAAGTCGCTACTCTGAGTCGTATGGAAAAGGATCTATTTGCTAAGGGCTGTGAGTATTTTGACGAGGGAAATTATTTTGATGCGCATGAAGCTTGGGAAGAGATCTGGAACGAAGCACAAGGGGCCAGAAGATATTTTCTTCAAGGAATGATTCAGGCCGCTGTTGCGCTTTATCATGCACATAATCAAAACTGGGTTGGAACTCGAAAACTTTCAGCTGGCGCTTTAGATTATCTTGAAAAGGGACGAGTTCAGGGAGAAGAGATTGATATCGATCAGATGAAAGACAAAATAATCGATTTCGAAGTTGCGTTACAAAAATTACTCGCTGGCGATAATTTGGAGCTACCTTTTTATAAGCTACCTAGGAAATAACTATGGATGACAATTATCATAATCATCATCACGACCATGATCACGAGAAAGAAAACAGATCTCATTTTTCACTGAATAAAAAAAGTCGGAATGCAGCCAGAAAATCACTGCTGGGAGTCTTAATTATATCGATCGCTTATATGGTGGCTGAAATCATTGGTGGAATTAAAAGTGGATCTTTAGCTCTTTTGGCGGATGCTGGTCACATGGCGATCGATGCTGCTGCAATTGCCTTATCTTTATTTGCCGCTTGGATTGCTCAAAGGCCGGCAACTCCCGTAAAGACCTATGGGTATTACCGAGCCGAAATTTTAGCTGCCTTAATTAATGGGGCTACTCTTATCGCGGTATCAATTTGGATTTGTTATGAAGCATGGGAGAGATTTTATTTATCACAACCAATTCGAGGAAAATTAATGACGGGTATTGCAGCGGGGGGCTTAATTGTGAATTGTTTGGGCCTCATTCTGATTCATAAACACGAAGCTCATAATCTTAATACCCGAGGGGTTTGGCTCCACCTGCTGACTGATACATTAGGCTCGATCTCTGCGATTTTAGCAGGTTTTTTTGTTTGGAAATTTGGGTGGGTTTTAGCTGATCCTATAATCTCTATTTTAATTGCTTTATTCATTCTTTATGGCGCCTGGAAACTTCTTATGGAGTGTGTAGATGTTTTATTGGAGGCGGTGCCCAAGGGGATCGATGTTGCTGAGATTCGGACATCTATTGAAGGTGTTTCTGGGGTTGAAGAGGCTCATGATCTCCATGTTTGGACTATGACTAGTGGGGTTTATTTATTAACGGTCCATGTGGTGTTGAAAGAGGCAGAGGACTCGGGAGGGGTCTTGAGAAAGGTTAATGAGCTTTTGTCTCAAAAATTTAGAATTGAGCACTCAACAGTTCAGATTGAGCCTTATGGGTACGTTGCTTTTGATGAATGTTGTAAAATACCTAAATTATAGAGGTTACTTATTTTTTACTCCCCCTTTTTAAGGGGGCTTTAGTTGATCTTAATGCAAAATTAAAGTAAGACATTGCTTCACTATGAAATCTTGGTTGTTACTATTGTTTTCCTTCTTGGTATTAAGTCTTCCGCTTCAGGCGGGTTTTTTTATTGATTCTATTGAAGATGGGCAAAATGTACTTATATGTACTCATTTAGACCAGGAAGATATTTTGAAGCTTCGAATTGTCGATAGGGACAACCAAAAGTATCTAGTTTTAACTCTAAGAGACGGTGAAATTGAGTTTTTAATGGCTGCCTTGGATATCCTGGATAATTTAAATTTTTTATTACCTCCTTGGAAAGGCGATGAGCGACGCTTGAGAAATTTCTTGTCTATATGGACAATATCTACCTGTGGGCCCAATAAATGTTACGATACTAAGATTAATTGTAACCGTCCTTTATGAGGCTCTCTTAGTGAGATCTTGAAGCTGAAGAATTTGTATATTGTTATCCTGGTCTAGAATCTCGATCGTAATCCTAGATTCGTCTCGTTCTTCTACGAATATATCTTTGGGGTGGTAGATACTGTGGTTAATGTCCTCAGTAAAAACAACGAGTGAATCTGATTTGGAATCAATTGAAAGCCCTTTAAGGGGTTGTAACCTTATCTCTGTTTGATCTCCAATTTCCGAGCTAATGACTTCCAGGGTGACTAATGTTGTTTTGTGTTCCTTACTGAATTTGTCAAAGAAATTTTTCCATTCATATTGTTCAATTTTTTTCGTGCTCATGTTTAGCTCCTTGTGGTTATAAATTAAATTTTTAGGTTTACCATTTTTGTCTGCGGAGGAAGCGCCAAGACTGAACAGGTAGTGTTTCTTAATACTTGTTGGGTGATGCTTTCTGGCAAAGATAAGGACTCATCTTCTTGAATAATAGAATCTACTGCCCAAAAAATTCGATTGAAGAATCTTGTCTCATCCATAAGAACTCCCTTAAAAATTAATGAGTCAGCAAAAGAGATGCCATTAAATTTAATTGGTCCTAATTTTGCTCTTCTCTTATTTAAATAAGAGGTGATTCATGTCTGTTGGTCGTATCTGCACTAGAGAGGTTCATTTGGCTTTTTCCCAAGAGTTTGTTACAGAAGCTGCCGAGCGAATGGCAGCTAAAAATGTGGGCTGTCTTGTAGTTCTAAGTGAATCCAAAAGACCTATTGGTATTATTACTGATAGAGATATTACGCTTAAAGTAACAGCGAAAAAGCTCGATGGGCATACAATCAGGATTTCAGAGGTAATGACTCTCCATCCTCGTGTGATTCTTGAAACAACGCCCATTGAAGAGGCTCTTTCATCGATGCGAAAAGGGGCTTTTAGGAGATTGCCTGTGGTTGATGAACAAGGCTATCTTGTGGGGCTATTAAGTCTGGATGATGTCATGAATCTATTGTTGGAAGAATTCGCGGATGTCCGAGAGTTATTGAAAACTCAAGCCGCTCCTCTACGCCATCTTTCATGAATCAATAACTTATGAAAGATATAATACGGAATAAATTTGTTAACGATAACTTCAAATATTCACCAGTCCAATATCTTTAAGGCAACACATTGCCGCTTTTTTTTGCGGTAGATGTTAGATTTTGCAACCTCGAGTATGTAGTTTTAAATATTGTAGAGCCATGGTCAGCAGGATTCATAAATTGGAGCCGAGAGATTTTTGGATCCCAACTTGGTCCATGGCACATAATCTGCAAAATCAGCTGTGAATTAGTGAGGTAATAAATGAAACTTCCTTTGCAGGTGATTTTTCGTAATTGTCCACAGTCCAGCGCGGTAATTACTCTTGTTGAAAACAAAGCAAAGCAGCTTGAAAAGTATTTCCCAAGAATTATGGGGTGTCGAGTCGTGATAGAGGTGCCTCACCATCATAGTCATAAAGGAAATCTTTATCGTGTTTTGGTTGATCTCACGTTACCGAGAAACGAGATTGTGGTAGGACGCAGTCCCTCACTCCATGAGGCGCATCAAGATGTTTTTGTAGCCATTAGAGACTCATTTAAAGCCGCCAGACGTCAACTACAGGATATTATTAGAAGGCGAAGAGATAATAACAGACGACAATTAGAGGGGGCTACTCAAGGAAAAGTTGTTCGATTGTTTCCGGAGGGATATGGTTTTATTCTGGGGGGTAATGGAAGGGAAATATATTTTCATCGTAATAATGTTTTAAATTTGAAATTTGATCGTTTGGAGCCAGGTGCCAAGGTTCGCTATAGCGAAGAGTTGGGGGAGAAGGGACCTCAAGCAGTCACTGTTTATTTTATTGAAGAGGAAGAAAAATAGGTAGCTAAAATTAATGAAGCCATAATTTTCTGATGTGAGTCGGAAGGTTTTCTCTGACATCTTGAATCTCTCCAAGGGAGATTTTACTGTCTAGAATTTTAAATACGGCTGCCATCATTTTTTCAATTTCGTCATCAGTTTCCTCTGAAAAATAACGACGAAAGTATTTTAAAAACTCTTTCTTGTCTTTTTCTTGAGGTAGCTTCTCTTGGGGATTCCAACCTTCGAAATATAGACCTCGAAGTAACATGGGAAGTTCTGCTCCTAAGTGAATAGCTTCATTAATTTGTAGGTGATTTCTCAATGAATGAAACACTGTGCGAAGTGCTAAGTAAGCTCTATTGTCATCGGTGGTTTTAAGTTCTTTTTTAATCTCTTCAATCCAGGCTTTAGAGTTTTGTAGAGTTTTATCGAAAATATGAGCGTTTGTCATAATTCCACCTCTATTATTTATAGGTGCAACTCACAGACCAAAAACAGAGGATAACGTTTATTAAGGATGCGGTTGTCTCGAAATATCTCTAAATTCTTTTAATAAACAGCGGAATATTTGTGAGGGATTTTCAATGATAGTGAGAGGCTCTCTAAATTCTGCGGTCGCTATTACCATGAGATTTAGTAAGCTTTGATTAGCTGGATCAGTTCTTTGATCTCAGAAGAGATAGCTTTTAGATGCTGTTTAGAGATCTGATGAGATTCTTTGACCTCTTTTTTTCTTTCATTGAATCTTTTTTTTGCCCCTTTGATACTATACTTTTCAATATGAAGTAGGTGTCGTATTACATGCAAGGTTTCTACGTCTTTTCTGGAGTAGACTCTGTGACCGCTGCTGGCCTTAGTTGGGCGAACAACTGAGAATTCGCTTTCCCAATATCTTAAGACGTAAGATTCAACACCAATAAGATGGCTGACCTCTCCAATTCGAAAATATTTTTTCCCATTTTCAAGTTTAAGCTCTTCCATGGGAATTGATTCATGAGGCCCCTGTTCTATGTCGATAGGGAGCTCCACTTGAGTTCCGCACTTCTGAGTCGTTTCTGCTAGTTCCCCCTCAGTCTCTGTTTTTTGCTCTTCGTGGAAAGAGTCCAAAATAAACTTGTGGGAAAGTTTCTCTGTAGGTTTGGGAAGTTCAAAATCTCTGGAATCAGACATGCTGTGTCCTCCACGGCTGTGTAAACCAAATTTTTAATTGATAAATTAAGCGTTCAATAAAGAAACTCAAGGGACTAACCCTTGATCGTTATAATTATAGGTGAGAAGTCAAAAAAAACCAAGAAAGGCAAAATTTTATCAGCGATTCTCGGTGAGCCAGAGCGCACAATAAAAAATGGAGTCATTCAAGAGTTTGGATATGAAAATGGGGCTACCAGCTCCAAGGAAAGTCGCTGTACGCCCAACTTTCATATCCAAACTCTTGAATGAACCATCATAAAATTATCCCAATGGCACACTGAGACTTTGCGAAAAGGTTTTTCTAGTGCTCCTCAATTAGCCTCAAAATTTATTCACCGAGAACTGCTGAAATTTTATGCTCTTAGCTCAGCACCATGCTTTTCCTTCAAGTTAGTTAAGATTCGGTTTTTAAGGTCTTGAATCTCATTATCTTGAAGAGTTCGCTTAGAGGATTGAAAAGTTAAGTGAAACGCCATGCTTTTTTTAGTGGGGCCGATCGAATCCCCTTCATAGGCATCAAAAACAGAAACATCGGTGAGAAGCTCTTCACCAGAGTGTTTCATGCTTTCTAGCACAGTATGACAAGAAATGTTTCTATCCACCACAAAAGCTAAATCCAATTCAATAGCAGGAAACTTAGAGGGTGTTTTATAACGGGTGGTTAAACGGTCGTATTTTTTCAATGCGTCCAAATTGAGCTCAAATAGTAGAACCGGTTCATCAGTTTCCAAAATATTATCTCTGATAATGGGATGAATTTCACCAAGGCTTCCCACCTCTTTTAAGCCCAATTTAATAGTTGTGCTTCGATTGGGATGGTAAAGCGTGGTGTTTTTAGGGGCTTCAAAAGCCAGTTTGACTGAAGTTAACTGTCGAATCAAATTTTCGACAAGTCCTTTAACATGGTAAAAATCTAATTCAATAGGCTTATCCTTCCAGCCCGATCCAGATAAATTTCCAGAGAGTAGTCCTGCTAAATAAGGAGTTTCTTTAACCTGCGTCTCTTCTTTAGAGTCCCAAGCAAAGATCTTAGCCACTTCGAATAAACGCTGGTGTTTAACTTTGCGATTGAGATTGTAAGAATAGGTCTGAAGTAATGAGGGGAGTAAAGAGGTTCTAAGAACCTTCATTTCATCACTCAAGGGATTTTTCAAGGAAACCATTAAGTCGTGAGCAAATCCATAATTTTGAAGCAGTGTTTCTGAAACAAAACTGTAATGAATGGTTTCTCTTAAACCCATCGAACAGCAAAGAGATTTAGCCTTAAATTCAAATTCAAAGTTAGACTCATCTAAGCGATCGTAAGTGGCTAGAGATGTAGGCAACTGCTCAGGAATAGAGTCGTAGCCCGCAAGCCTTGCGACCTCTTCAATTAAGTCAACGTTCCCTTTAAGATCTTGTCGATGGGTTGGGAGTCGTACACTTAAAATGTTTACCGATTTTTTGTGTGATGGAATATCAATAGAATCCAATAAATCAGCAGCTGTTTCTGATGAAATTTCTTTTAGCCCTGTAATTTTTCTGACGTCTCTCATGTCAATAGAGATCACAGCCTCTTTTGCCCCGTATTCATTAGTATCGATGGGCGGATGATAAACATTGGCATTCATGCTGTCTCTTAAAAGAGCAGCGGCTCTTTCACTGGCTGCAGCAATGGTTGCTAAATCAAAACCTTTTTCAAATCGTTTAGAGGATTCAGTATGAAGCGCTAGTCTTTTGTTTGTTTTTCGAATTTGGCTTGGTAAGAAAGCCGCACTTTCGAGCACAATCGAAGTTGTATCGGGGGCGATTTGAGAGTTTTCTCCTCCCATAATACCTGCAAGTGCAATAGGACGATCTCCATCCTGAATTAAAATGTCGCCAACCTCCAGACCTACCGAGTCCCCACTGAGAAGTGTGAAATCTGTTGGAGCTTTGCAGGTGGCTACTTTAATAGTGCCTGACTGTATTTTTCTTAAGTCAAAAGCGTGAAGAGGTTGTCCATATTCAATCATTACAAAGTTAGTGACATCAACGATGTTGTTGATGGGGCGAATCCCTACCGCCTCAAGTCTCTGCTTAATCCAATCGGGACTTTCTTGAACTTTTAATCCATCGATCACTCTTGCGACATAACGAGGACAGATATTGGAATCTTCAACTTCTACCTTAATAATGCTCGAAGTTCGGTGGGGTGTAATTTTAAATTTTGCAGGTTTTTGTTCTCTAAGTTTTGTTTTTAGAACAGGCGCAATTTCTCTAGCTAATCCCAGAACACTTAAACAATCATTTCGATTGGGTGTGAGTTCAAATTCAAAAATAGTATCTTGGCTTCCACCCCCTAAAAGGCTTGTTAGGGGCTGTCCAATTCCGCTGTGTTTTGGGAGCTGTAAAATGCCTTCGGAGTCTTCAGAGATCCCAAGTTCTTTACCAGAACAGATCATTCCAAAAGATTCCACTCCTCGAATTGTAGAGTGTTTAATGTAAAAATCTCCAGGAAGGATGCTGCCGGGAAGAGCGATAGGAACAATATCTCCAACTGCAATATTTTTGGCTCCGCAAACGATCTGAATGGGTTCTACATTTTTCCCTGTTTGGGTGATGACCTGAGTCACTTGAAGGCGATCGGCATTGGGATGGGTATCTATTTTTTCAATTTTTCCTACAACGACATTTTCCAAAGAAAAGGAGGGGCGTTTAATAGCCGCTACATGGACACCCCGCATGGTCAACTTGTCAGCTAAATCTTTGGGATCAATCTTTAAATCTGGCTTAGCTAAGTAATCTCTTAACCAATTAAGCGAAAGTAACATTAAAACTGCTCCAACATTCGTATGTCGTTTTCAAAAAAGGATCGTAAGTCATCGATGCCGTATTTAAGCATCGCAATTCGCTCAAGTCCCATTCCAAAAGCAAAACCACTGTATTTTTCAGAGTCGTAGCCTACTGATTTAAAAACATTGGGATGAACCATTCCGCATCCACCGATCTCTAACCATCCTGTAAATTTACAGAGACGGCAATCCTTACCGTTTCCTTTACATTGAATGCACTGCATGTCGACTTCAGCACTTGGTTCAGTGAATGGGAAAAAGCTGGGACGGAATCTAAGAGCACGGCTTCCAAAAAGATTTTTAATAAGATAATTCAAGACCCCTTTAAGATCCGCTAATGAAAGATGTTCATCTACCATTAGTCCTTCAATTTGATGGAACATTGGAGTGTGTGTCAGATCGTAATCTGAACGATAAACCTTTCCAGGTGCAATTACCTGAATCGGTGGTTTCTTATCTTTCATTGTTCGAATTTGAACTGGAGAGGTATGCGATCTCAAAAGAACCGGAGGATTAATATAAAAAGTATCCTGCATGTCTCTTGCGGGATGATCCTCAGGTGTGTTGAGAGCCTCAAAGTTGTAGAATTCAAGCTCAACTTCAGGCCCAGTGACTACGGAAAATCCAATTCTCTTTAAGATTTGAACCACATCATTCATTACGCGAGAGATAGGATGTAGAGATCCCGCATTAATGGCATAACTTCCTGGAAGAGTTATATCTAAAGGAGCTGAAGTGGAAATCTCTTTGTCTAGAACAACTCTTTTAAGTTCAGTTTGTCTTTGCTTTAGATCCTGTTCCAAATGGGTTTTAACCTCATTAAGAACCGCTCCGACCTCTCGCCTTTTTTCAGGTTCGAGCTCTTTCAACTGATGGAGTAACCCCGTTAAGATTCCTTTTTTCCCGATATAGTGAACCCGAAGGCGGTCTAAGGCCTCAGGATCAGGAGCAGAAAAAATTTGAGAATGGGCTTTCGCCCGTATCTGATTAATTTGTTCGATCATTTAAGCTTGAGGCCGAGCAAGCACCACAAGCTGAGTGAAGTGATCTGGGAATCGAACAGCAATGTCCGCAATAATTTTGCGATCCAACTCTACATTAGCTAGTTTAAGTCCAGAAACAAACTTTGAATAACTCAGATTGTGAAGTCTGCAAGCGGCATTTATTCGTATTGTCCACAGATAACGCATTTCACGCTTCAGAGTTTTTCTGTCTCGGTAAGCATACCGATCAGCTCTATTCGTGTACTCTCGCGCTACCTTAACCGTTTTTCGCGCACTTCCATAAAACCCTTCGGCCCTATCAAGAATCTTTTTTCTTTTATTTCTTCCAGCAGGACCACGTTTAACTCTAGGCATACCTTAAAACCTTTATACTACAGATTAAAACCAACTAAACCTAACTACGCCAATAACATTCGCTTAATTTGGCGAAGATCTGAATCGTGCACCATTCCTTTTTTACGGAGGCGACGACCTCTTTTGGCAGATTTATGCTCAAGAATATGGTTGTGATAAGCTTTAGCTCTTTTCACTCGACCCGATCCTGTAAGCTTAAAACGCTTTTTAGCTCCTGATACACTTTTCATTTTAGGCATAAAACAACCACTTTCTAACTACCAGTTTTCACAGTACTTTCAGCCGCTTTTGCTTTCTCTTCAGGAGCTTTTCCCTTGGAGTTTGTGTGAGCGCTCGGCTTACTTGTCTTCTTAGGCACCTTTCCAGCAGGGCCATACACCAAAGATAAAACTTTTCCTTCCATCTTTGGATTCTGCTCCACAATACCCAAATTACCAACCATGTCAATAATCTGCTTGAGGAGATCGTATCCTAAATTTGCGTGGCTAGCCTCTCTTCCACGAAACTTCACTGAAACACGAACTTTATTTCCCTCTTCAAGGAAACGTTGAATGTGTTTCACTTTAAATTCGATATCGTGCGTATCGATGTTAGGACGAAACTGAATCTCTTTAAGCGTAGTAACCGCCTGATTTTTTTTGGCTTTTTGAGACTTTTTCTTAGTTTCGTACTTATGCTTTCCGTAATCTAAGATTTTACAAACAGGAGGGTTAGAATTTGGAGAGATCTCCGCTAGGTCTAGCCCTTGTTGCATAGCAAGTTCCAAAGCCTTGCGAGTGTCCATTACACCTAACTGACTTCCGTCAGCTCCGATGAGTCGAACTTCTCGTGCTCTGATTCTATGGTTAACTCTAATTGAATCTCCTACTGATTGTTGACGTGGATTAATGGTTTGTCCCTCCAGGTTTTAGCCAAGGCCCTAGAAACTCTCTAAAGCCATCTAGTGATAAATCGTTAGTGGTCTCTCCATTAGATTTACGTACGGAGAGAGTTTGAGCTGTTTTTTCTTTTTCTCCTAAGACTAACATTAAAGGAATTTTCTTAACCTGGGCTTCTCTGATTTTGTATCCCAGTTTTTCGTTGCGAGAATCGAGTTTAGCTCTAATGCCCCAGCCTTTTAAAGTCTCTAAAATTTGTTGAGCATATTCGAGCTGGCCATCTGTCACATTAATAAGAACAGCTTGTACAGGAGCCATCCAGATAGGTAAGTGGCCCGCATGGTGCTCAATTAAAATTCCCATAAATCTTTCCACACTGCCCAAAATAGCCCGGTGAATCATGACTGGATTTTTAGGTTGATTGTGACTGTCAGTATATTCAAGTTCAAAGCGTTTCGGCAAAGAGAAGTCTAACTGAATCGTTCCACACTGCCATGATCTTCCAATGGCATCTTTAATGTGAAATTCAATTTTGGGTCCGTAAAACGCCCCCTCTTTGGGTACAATTTCAAATGTTTTTCCTGCAGCTTTTAGACTGTCAGCCAGTGCCTTTTCAGCTTTATCCCAAAGCTCAGGTGATCCTAGAAACTGATCGGGACGAGTGGCTAATTTAACCTCAACATGATTAAAACCAAAGGCTGAGTAAATACTGAATGTATGCTCAATGCCTTTTGTAGCTTCATCCTGAATTTGTTCTTCAGTACAGAAAATATGACCGTCATCTTGAGAGAAGGCCCGGGTTCTCATGATTCCATGAGTCACGCCTCCGCGTTCATTGCGATGAAGTTTGGTGTACTCAGAAAATCGAATGGGAAGTTCTCGGTAGCTTCTCTTGCTAGTTTTAAAAAGAGAGGCGTGGCCCGGGCAATTCATGGGTTTAAGACCCATAGCTTGCCCCTCCTCCTCTTCAAACAAAAACATGTTTTGTCGATAGTGCTCCATGTGACCACTAGTGACCCAAAGATCTGTGGACATCATTTGAGGGCAAATGACCTCTTCAAAGCCCATTGACTTGGTCTCTTCTCGCATGAAATCAACGAGCTTATTAAAAAGCCAAGCGCCCTTAGGAAGATAAAAAGGCATTGCAGGAGCAATAGGTAAAAATGTGAAGAGCTCTAATTCTGGTCCGAGTTTTCTGTGGTCACGTCGTTTGGCCTCTTCCAAACGATGCAGGTACTCGTCTAACTCCTTTTGGGATGCAAAGGCTGTCCCATAAATACGTTGGAGCATTTTATTTTTTTCATCTCCGCGCCAATAAGCTCCGGCAATCGAGAGAAGTTTAAATTTTCCTAAACGAGATGTATTGGAAACATGAGGCCCTCGGCATAGATCGATAAACTCCCCTTGTTTATAGGCACTGACCACCTCTCCAGAAGGGAGCCCTTCGATGATTTCTGCTTTATAGTGCTCGTTCATGCCTTGAAAAAGTTTTACCGCATCATTGCGATCGATCTCTTGTCTTTGAATATCAAGTTTTCGTCCCGCAAGTTCGGTCATTTTCTTTTCGATGGCAGGTAAATCTTCTGGAGATAATTGTTTAGGACAATCAATATCGTAGTAGAAACCTTCTTCGATTACCGGACCAATGGTGATCTGAGCTGTGGGATAAAGCTCTTTAATAGCTTGGGCTAAAAGATGGGCTGTGGAATGACGAATAACCTCCAAACCCTCTTTGGAATCTCGGGTAATGATAGCCAATGTCGCATCAGAATCGATAGGTTTTGTTAGATCGATCTCTTTGTCATTTAGCTTTGCAGCTACAGCAGCTTCTTCTAAACGACGACCGATACTTGCGGCGATCTGTTGGGGCGTAATAGGGGCTTCAAAAGTACGTTTTGATCCATCGGGTAACGTAATGGCAAAAGATTTCATGAGTGGAAGAACTTTTGAGCTGGGGTCATAGAGAAATTAATCCAGATTCGTGGAATCGGAAACCTAAGACGTGAGTAAATAAAAAAACAAATAACATTCAGATTTAAATTTATATCCGAAGAGGGGCAAAGATCAAGAGGAATAGAGGGTTAAGCGAAATCTACCCACTTTTTAAATGGCTCGATTTGCCCTAAAGTACACTTGAGGAAGAACTCTTTAATCTTCTGTGTGATGGGTCCGGGGGATCCCTTTCCAATAGTATGGTGATCTATTTCTCGAATCGGGGTCACTTCAACTGCAGTTCCAGTAAAGAAAACCTCATCGGCCACATAAAGCTGATTTCTAGTAATGTTTTCTTGTCTTAAGGAAAGGCCCAGTTCCTTAGCTATTTCGATAATACAATCCCGGGTGATTCCAGGAAGTAAATAACCTACTGCAGGGGTGATAATCTCATTGTTTTTAACAATAAAGACGTTCTCTCCTGATCCCTCTGCCACGAATCCATGGGGATCTAATAGAATCGCCTCATCAAAACCCTCTAAAGTAGCTTCTCTTCTGGCTAAGACCGAAGTGACGTAAGCCCCTGAAATTTTTGCGAGAGGCAAAGAGGAAGAAACATCTGCTCTGCGAAAAGTGGAAATCTTAACTTTGACCCCTTTAAGGTAGCCTTCATCTCCCATGTACTTGCCCCAAGGCCAGACCGCGATAGCTGTATGAACTTTAGGGGAGGCGGGGAGTTTTAAGCCACGAACTGTATCATCTATGTAAGCAATGGGTCGGACATAACAGGCCTTAAAACCGTTTTTAGCGATGAGTTGGTGGGCAATTTGGGTTAGCTCCTTTGAAGTATAAGGAATGGAATACCCCATGACCCTGATAGAATCGAGAAATCGATCGAAATGTTCTTGGGGGCGAAACAAGGCAGCGCCGCGATGCGTTTCGTAAGCTCGAAGCCCCTCAAAGACCGCCCCTCCATAATGAAGGCTGTGCGACAAAATATGAATCGTGGCATTAACGTAGGGGACTACTTTTCCATCCATCCAAATGAATTGACTGTCTGCATTGGTTGTTTCTGCCATGAGTCACCTCGAGTCTTCGTAGCGAATCTCGCAGAGTTACCATATAATAAGAGAAGAACCACAATAAAATTTACAGCACTCAAACTCTTATCTTTGAGGCTGTTATCACATCTTTTGGAACCATCATGAAAATGCTTCTTCTTAAGATTCTCAGCTTGGCCATGGTTTCTAATTTAGTTTTAGCGGCAGATGAGAATGTCATTGAAAAACAACTTCAAGAAATAGGAACTATTCCTAATGAGGAGGTTGTTGTTGTTCAAAGAAAATTTACTCGAAAAAAATGGCGTCATGAATTCTCTCCTGTAGGATTTGGCGGCGTCCCTTTCGGAACCTATCGAAGAACTCTTCTGGGTTCTGCTAGCTATACATTGCATGCAAATGATTGGTTGGGACTTGAGCTCTTCAACTTTTCTTACAACAAGAATTTTTTTAGTTCATTTTTAGATGACATAAATGCGAATGCCTCTGGAGGCCCGGAGATCTATCTGGACTACCAAAAACTTCTCTACTTCATGACTGCTGGATTTCAGCTGACTCCGTTCTATGGAAAAGTTTCCACCTTCTCCCGATGGCTCGCCTATGTAGAGCCCTATTTCTCAGCTGGCTTTGGTCTTGCGAAAACTGAAACTAATGCCTATCTCGCTGCCTATCCCGGAATCGGATTGCGAGCCTTCTTTACCGAGTGGTTTTCTATGAGGCTAGAATTTAGGGATTATATCTATAGCGAGAAAAAGAGAGATGGGAATTCTGAATTGCGAAATAATTACGCAGTCTCAGTTGCGTTGAGTTTCTGGCTCCCGAAAATGCCTCGATAAAAATTTAAGCTAATAACCTGTTAAGGATACGACTATGAAACACATCAAGGTTTCCTTCTGGATTCTCCTATCATCCACCCTTCTTTTTGCAGCTTCAGATAGAAGTTCAGCTTTTGAGGTGGGAAAGAGAGAGTTTGAAAGCGGGAATTATTCGCGAGCAATCGAACTCTTTTCTCAGGCAATCTCAAGCTCTATAGATCCTGCTCAAAGAAATAAGGCCTATTACTTTCAGGGGCTAGCGATGTTTGAACAGGGGCTCTACTTTTCTAGTTTTATTTCATTTCGAAATGTTCTGTTGTCTGCTGAAGAAAAAAATCGCGAGCTCTATGAGAAGGCTATTAAAAACGCGGCTATCATTACAGATCGTTTAGATATGACTGAGAACCTTGGAAAGGTAATTGATAAACTTCCAGCGGGATATATTCCAAATTCTGTTGCGGGAATCGCTCACTACACTCAGGGGGTCTATCACTTTTCGACAGGACAAACCTCGTCGGCTTTGAGTCACTTTAAATCTGTGAGTCCTGAAAGTCAGTTCTATGACAAGGCTTTGATGTATCTAGGCATTCTTTCTACTCAGGCTAAAGACTATAAAGAGGCAAGCTTTTATTTTGGAAAACTAATCAATTTATCTCAGGGAAAAAGGGAGCTCTTTGCGCAGCAGGAGTTGGCTCGTTTAAATCTTGCGAGAACTGCTTACTCCATGGGCAATATCGAGAAGTCTATTGAACTCTATGCGCAGTTCTTAAGCTCTTCCCCTTATTGGTTAACGGTTCTTCAGGAGGCTAGCTGGCCTTTGATGAGAGTTAATGACACCACTGTTTCTTTAGGTAATTTACATACTGTTTTATCTCCCTTCTATCGGGAGGAGTTGGTAGGCGAATCATACATCTTAAAAGCTACTATTCTTTACTCGCTTTGCAAGTATGAGGAGATGAAGAGAACTCTAAGTCAGTTTTTTAACGTTTATGATCCAGTGATCCGAAGCCTGCAACAAGAGACCTCAAGTCTTGCCTCTGGAGATGCTTTCTACAGAGCCTTTACCAGTGAGAAAGGACTTAATAGAGCGTTTCAAAACTATATTAAAAGAGATCCGGGAATTGTTAGAGATCAGAAGATTTTAAGCATTTTGAAAATGGAAAGATTTAATCTGGCTCGTTTTTCAAAGAATAAGCAGATTATGAACATGGGTAACTTAATCGAAGAGGCTCAGAAAAACCTAGAAAACCAAATGGGGCGTACTATGCAGAGGGTGCACAGAAATAAACTTTCTGATCTTCTTAGCCAGAGAGAGCAGGCTAACTACTTAAAAGTTGAAATTGTCACAGGTGAAAAAGAGATGATTGAAGGGCAAAAAGGGTTGCCTCCCAAACGAATTACCGACGTGGAAACATCTGTGGCTGCAGGGTATCACTTCTGGCCTTTTACTGGCGAGTATTGGGAAGATGAAATGGGAACCTATATCTATACGACGGAGAGTGCTTGTGTTAACTAATTTCGCAAAAACTCTTTTTCTATGGCCAATAGTTATTGTGGCAGCTAATCAAGACTATGAAAATTTTGATTTGCCAAACAAACCTGCTATTGCCGCGGTTCCCGAATCCAAACTAGCTTATCAAAGTTCTAGAGTTAGCTTAAAAGGCACTAAACTCACCGTTAAAGAGCCTAGCCTTAATCATCAAATGTTCGTATTTGCTAAAGAGGCATTTATTACGGAGAAGAGAGATGAGGCCATCAAACTGCTCAGGCAAGAGATGGACTCTGGATTAAAAGCCAATCGAGATAACATGCTTCTAAGGCTAGGGCAGCTCTATGCTGAAAAATATATGGAGATGTCCTATCGAGAAAATGAGTATTTCAGTAAACAGCTTGTGGAATATGAAAAAAATAAAGTTGCAAACTCCAAGTTGGGAGTTCCGCGATTAGATAACAGTCGATCTCAAAAGTACCTTAAAGAGGCTCTCCAGGTGTTTTATGGTTTAGAGAAAGAGTTCCCTAAACATCCGAAAATGGATGAAGTGGTCTTTTTCATCGGCTTCGTGGAGTTAGAGGCAGGAAATGCAAAAAAGGGGCTAATCTATCTCGAGAGAGTTGTTAAAAATTATCCGAGTAGTCGAAAGTGGTCTGAAGCGGTTCTTTATGCCGGTGATTACTATTTTGATAACCATAAGTTTAAAGATGCGGCTTCAAGATATCAAATGTTGTTTAGTCGGGCCTCTACCTTAAGAGACTATGCCGAA
Source organism: Bdellovibrionales bacterium (assembly GCA_005776395.1). GTDB lineage: Bacteria > Bdellovibrionota > FAC87 > UBA2466 > UBA2466 > UBA2466. The sequence continues at coordinate 33,513 of SXPJ01000062.1, forward strand.
TATAAATTGGCGTGGTGTGAACTTAATACCGGAGAACCTAAAAAAGCTCTTCGAAGTATGAAGAGGTTGATTGAACGTTTAGATAGAAATACTGAAGCTGGAAAGTTCAACCTTAGAGATCAATCCCTAAAGGATTTAGTCTCTTTCTATGCTGAAGCTGAGAACGTAGATGATGCGATGGCATTTTTCACAGAGATGCAGAGCAAAGATAAGGCTCTCTCAAATCTTCGACTTCTTGCTGATCTATTTCGAAATAAAGCCAAAGATGAAGCGGCTATTAGAGCCTATTCTAAGCTCATTGAGGAGTTTCCAGACGGGCTTGATACTCCTAATCTCTATTTGGGACTCTATGAGAGTGAATCCCGTATCGGCAAATCGACTGCTGCCATAAAAACACTTATGACAACGCTCGAAAAGTTTGGGGAAAATTCTGATTGGGCTAAAAATATTTCTGAAGATAAAGCCAATGAAAAGAAAGCAGTTTTAGAAACCTTAACTGGCGAAGCCGCAAAAGCCGCCTATTTTCATCATAATGCAGCTCAAAAAAGCGCTAACCGTGGTCATTATGATTACGCTTTAAAAATCTACTCAAGCCTTCTAACTAACTTCCTTGCTTTTCCCGATCGAAAAAAGATCGCATTTTTTCAAGCGGAGGCGCTGTTTAATCTTAAAAAGTGGCTAGAGGCTTCTCAAAGCTACATGATTGCAGCCCAGATTCCACCTAAAGATAAGATAAGCAGTGAATCTGTCTATAATGCGCTATTAGCTTTGGATAAACTGACAGAGGCAAGCGCTAAACTATATCGCTACGATAAAAACGAACAAAAGAATATAGATCTTACTCCAGAAGAAATTCCAGATGCGGAGAAAAAGTTTATTGAAGTCGGTGAATACTATATTAAAGAATACCCAAAGGGCGACCGTGAGGTCGATGTCGAGTTTCGTATTGCATCGATCTATTACCGCAGACATCACTTTAATGAGGCTCAAACAGCATTTAAAAATATCTCCTTAAATCACCCTGAACATCGAAGCGCAACTACAGCGGCCCATATTGTGCTTGATATCGATAATATTAAGAAAGACTATTCAGCGCTTACAGCTCATGCTCAAGAGTTTACATCGATTAAAAGGCTTGGAGACGTTGCTTTCCGAAAGGAGTTGGCTGAGATTGTCGGTGAGATTGATTTTAAAGGTATTGAAAGCTTTGAAACTAAACAGGAGTGGGCTAAAGCAGCAGCAAGTTATTTAAAATTTTACGAATCAAATCCCAATAGTCCTCTCGCTGAGAAAGCACTCTATAATGCGTATGTAAGTTGTCAAAAACAGGAAGATGCTCAGAAAACAGCTCAAATGGCAAAACTCTTTATCGTGAAGTTTCCTAAGAGCAGCTACTCGGGAAAAATCATGTTAAGTCTCGCTCAAGAGTCTGAGAAGCAGAGTGATTTTGAGACAGCTCAGAAACAATATCAGGAATTTTACAAGAGGTTTCCTGAAGATAAAGAGGCTAAAAAAGCACTTTATAACGCTGCGGTTTATGCTGAGTTGCTGGAGTATAATAGACTGGCATTACAGCTCTACGATACCTACCAAAAAGAGGGTAAGCCCAGTGAAAAAGAGCTGAGGGCTATTGAAATTTCAAGAGCCAAGATTTATCGCAAAGAAAAAGAGATGGATAAGTCTGCTGCTATCTACGTGAAATTGGCTAAGGAAAGTAGAACCCTTAGTGAAAGAATCGATATCTTAGGTGAGCTTGCTAGAAATTTTGAAAAGGCGGGAATGATTTCTAAGAAAGAGGGGATTGTTTCCGAAATAAAAAAGATAACTGAAGCCAATAAGAGGGTTAAATCCACTGGAAACGCAGCCTATTATTTGGCAGAAAGTTATTTTAAGGAGATTGAGAAAGAGAGAAAGAAATATGACTCTATTAAGTTGAGATTTCCTGAAGCAGATCTCATTCACTTGATGAAACGAAAACAAAAGGCTCTCTTGAAATTAACGAAAAGCTATGATGATGAAATCGAGAGAGGAGTTCCTGATTGGGGGGTGGCGGCTCTCTATGAAAAAAGTAACGCCTATGAAAACTATGTAATTCAGTTCAGATCTCTCAAGATTCCTGGTCGCTACAAACCTGAAGAGAGACAAGAGGCCGAATCGGCCTTAAAGCAGATCGATGCAAAACAGATTGCTCCATTGGAACAGAAAGCTCAGGAAATATTAGCTGTGTGCGCTGAGAGGGCAGCTCAGTTTCATGTGGTGAGTGAATATGCCAAGAAATGTAGAGACAGGGCTAAAAAGCCTGAAGGACAGTTTGATCCAGGGGGTATTTGGCCACAGCCCTCTTATTGGAGTATTCGAGGCCCCAAAGAAGGGAGTTCTGAATAATGAGTCAACTGAGTTTAATGGGATTGTTCGGATTCTTGTTTGTGATGGGTTGTTCAGCGACTCGTAGTAATGAGATCAAAGGAAAGACCTATGAGTATCTGTCCTGGTTCGATGGTGATTCTTCAGAAGAATTTGATTCCTATCGAAAAATTCTTTCAGAAAAGCTGGAAGGGGTTGAGGAGGATAAAGAGGACCCTACTAACGTAGAAAAGCATTTAGATTATTTGGCTTCGCTGGATGCGAGTGGCAAAAAAAATGGGATAGAAAACAAGATCAAGGCTTTTATTGCCAAGAATCCAGAGGAGAAGCGAGGATTATTTCTTCTTGGAGTTCACTATATGCGAAATAAAAGGCGTGAGTTAGCGAACCATTTTTTTACGCTTTTGGAAAAAGATCCTAATTTTGTATGGAAGTCTTTGCTCTATAACAACCTTGGAATGTTAAGTTTGCAGGATAAAGAACGTGGGAAGGCTATTGGGTATTTTGAAAAGGCTATTAATACTGAACCTGCTATAGCAGCTCCACGAGTTAACCTTGGATCTCTTTATATTCAGAGTAAAAGTTACTTGGATGCTTTGCCTTTATTTAAAAGAGCTCTAGAAATAGACAGTAATTTTGAAGATGCTGCCCTGGGATTGGGATTGTGTTATGAAGCTCAGGGAAAGTTTAACGAGGCGCATAAAGTATATTCTGAATTCTCAGAGAGTCATTCCAATTGTTTAACTGTGCTCTATAACGACGCGTTGGTTTTGGGCAGAAATTTAGGAAAGCGTCAAGAGGCGTCTGAGATGATGCTTCGTTACATTCAACGCGGTGGAAAAGAAACAGCAAAAGCTCATGAAATGATTCAGGGATGGCGATAAGACAATTGCCATTCTCTAATTTAAGTCTCAAGGTTTTTTTAGAAAATGGGTTAGAGGGTCTAAATATGAAAATAGCAATTATTCATCTAATTTTGATTTCTACATTTGTGTATACCGCGGATGCATTTGCTAAGTTAAAAAATTCTGTTTCTCGTGTGGCCCCGAAAGAGTCTGTGAGTGCTGCTCCAGGAAAGCGAGAAGAGGGGGATTTTATTGTTGAAAAGAAATCGGACGGGACAACCGTAAAATATAAAAAGAAAACCACCTACGATTTTGAAGGCGCGAACATTGAGGGTTTATACAATAAGCCTTCGGGGTCTTATATCTCAAATATTAAAGATGTGAAGGGTAAAAGTATTATTCGGTTAAGGGAAAATTTCGATGCTGAGGTTTTGGATTCAGCAAGGCTTATTAAATAAGAGGCAATATGGAAGCTAAAGAACAAAACTTAGCTGGTTCAGGAATTCGGCTCGACGTTTTAGGGAAAGATGGAAGCGTCATCCATAGCGGAGAGTATGTAAAAGACAAAATCGTGCTAGGTAGAATTTTATCAGCCGATTTACGGATCGATGATCCTAGAGTCTCCAGGATCCATGCCCTAATTGAAACTAAAAATGAGGGTATTGTACTTACCGACTTAGCTTCGAGCCACGGGACCTTTATCAATGGTAAAAAGGTTATCGAATCTAAAATTAAATTTGGAGATACGATTCGTCTTGGATTTATTGAGGTGAAAATAGAAAATGGAACTGGCCAAGCTTCAGCACCTTCAGTAGTGAGTTTTGAAAACACCGAAGTTAAAGATACTGATGTTACTTTAGTTGATATTGATAGAAGCAAGTTTGAGTCTGATAGACGGGGACCTGACCGAAGAAAAAAGGATGCATTTCCAGAAGAAAAAAGGCTTGAAGATCGTCGGGGTGGAGATAGAAGAGTCGAGCAGCGCAAAGAGAGTCGTCCAAAAGAAACAGGGGCCGCAACTGATGTTGTGGATGTTGAACTAAAAGTAAAGTCTGATCTCGGACAACCCTTGCCCGTTGAACGTCGCCAGGAGGAAAGACGTAAGAGTGATAGACGAGTTTTTGATATCACGAGTCTTGAGCGTCGTATTCAAGATCGAAGAGAGAGAAAATCGGATGACGATATGTTGCCCGAAGAGTTAGAAAAGGCCTTTGAATTGCCTCAGCATGCGAGAGAGCTCGAAGTGACCGCGTTGTGGGGTGATCAGATCCTTGATATTTCTAACTATGCTGATGAGTGTGTATTGAGTATCGGAGAGAGCCCTCGTAATGATTATATTATTCCTAGTGTAGGAATCCCCGATGAGTTTCCTTTGCTAAGTATTCAAGAAGATGGTTCTAGTCAACTGGCGTTTACAGAACAGATGACGGGAACCGTTAGAGCTCGAGATAAAATTTATTCTATCAAAGATCTTACGGGTGAAAAGTTTGTGCGAAAAGAGGGCGATTATTATGTGTTGCCTTTGAAGCAAGATGACTTTGCTAAAATTTCTGTGGGCACTGTTAGCTTTTTTATTCTTTATGTGAAGCCAGCTCCAAGAATATTGCCTCCACCTATTTTTGAACAAGACGCTTTATTAATGAGAACGACCATTGGGTCGGTTCTTTTATTCTTGGCACTACTTATTGGATTGTCATTTGTTCCAAAGCCCATTCCAGTTACCATTGAACAGATTCCTGAACGGTTTGCTAAAGTTGTGATTAAGAAGCGGCCGGATATCTCTAAGATGGGCCTTATTGCTAAAGGTGAAGAGTCTAAACAAGGGGGGTCGGTAGCTGGGGAAGGCGGTCCTGCGATTGGACCCGAAGGTGAAGCGGGAAGAAAGGATCTTCCAAGAAAAGAAGAGAAGGCACAAACCATTCTTCCTAAGTCCAAACCTAAAGAGAATACAACCCCTTCAGCTCAAACAAGCAAAACACTAAATCCTGCAAAGGCAAAGGCTCCTGAGAAGAAATCGGTTAAGAGTGTTGGGTTGTTGAAATCTATTTCTAATGGAGCGATCCAAAAAGAATTTAACAATCTAATCAATGCGGGAGAAGGCCCAGAGGGGCCTGGTGGTTTTGATGACTTTGGAAAAGCTGTTCGTGGTGCTCGAGGGAAGAGCATTGAAGAAACAGGCGGAGCGGGAGGTATGGGGCTTAAGGGTGTGGATGCCGGAGGCGGTGGAAAAACTGTTGGAATCGATGGCCCTTCTACTAAAGGACTCGGTCGAGGTTATCATGGCGATGGAATTGGAGAGGGAATTTCCGGGCCGGGAAGATTTGGTCAGAAAGGTGAACACGCTATTAGTATTGTTTCCGAAAATATTCAGGTTCTTTCAGGTCTCTCTAAAGATTTAATCAATGCTGTCGTTCAAAGGCATAGAGCAGAGATTAGAGCCTGTTATGATTCAGCTCTTCAGCGAAATCCGAAGCTCTCAGGAAAAGTGGTTATGTCGTTCAGTATTCAACCGAATGGAATCGTTTCCACGGTGGGAGTTAAAGAGAGTACGATTGGAGACACGGGCTTAGAAGGTTGTATTGCAAGTCGAATTAAGAGCTGGGTATTTCCTAAACCAGAAGCTCCAGTTGTGACCGAAGTTGCGGCCTATCCGTTCTACTTGAATCCTGCTAATTAAAATCTAAACCTCGAAGGTTTTTGATTTTTATTTAAAGGACAAAGATCTGCTTTTGATTAACTGTTTTTGCTGTAAGTGTTATTCGTGCATAACTTTTCAATTATTTAATTCTCAACCAAGCTAACATTTTTCCAATAAGATTATTTTGATTGTTATCGGGTCCTTTTTGAGGGGGGGGAATAGTTAGGGTTTTTTTAATTCCTTTGGATTTATTAGGAGAAGGCTGTTTAATTCTAGGAGCTAAAAGTTCACTGACATCAGAAGGTTTTGTAGATTGATTTACTTGCTCTTCTAAAACTTGATTGATTATTATTTCTAATGGGGGGAGCGCTAAGGTTTCAAAACCAGGTCTAACCCCTTCGGAATCTGCAATTTTAAGCTCGGAGGTTTCTGAAGGAGAGGAGGATAATGAAACTAAGCCTCGTTGGGGATTGTTATCATTTGATAGGCTTGTAATTGGAGAGAAGGTTCCATCATTGTTAAAAGTATAATTGATTGTATTTGAATTCGAATTAGAGTCGCTCATTTGGTTTATATTGACGGTGCTGGGAGCTATTTCGGCTTTAAGGGGTGAGTTTGTGGGAGTTGTGGCTGAGTTGTTAGAGTTGGTATTATAAGCAACTGGAGATCTCTTAAGGCTGAGATTCTGAGATCTATAAGCGGGTTCAGAATTAGTTGGCCCCTCTTGTTTAGTGGTTGGGTTTTGAGGTGGTAAAGAGGATTCGTTCACTATATTGGGTGTCTGTAATTCTAAATAGGGTGAAACTGAATTAGCATTATTATTTAAGTTAGTCTTTGGGCTGTTTTTGAGTTTAAATATTGAGTCAGGTAACTTTGGATAATTAGAAATTTTTATCGGCGAATTCTCAAATCTAGTTAATGGGAAGGGTTTTTTTGGGAGGGCACTTGAGTTTGTTAAAATTTCTGGTTCTGAGGAAGTAGATGGGATTCCCTCTGTGCTATTTTGTTGAGATGGGGTTTGAATTAAATTTTCTGGAAGCCGGAAATCATTTTCCTTACGAAAGGATTCATTTTCTTGTGATGAAGAATTGCCTTCATATATATTGGGAAGCGAAGAGGGTGGGGGGTAAGAAATAGTTGTGTTGGGCTTGTGAAATGATTCTTTATTGTTGTTTTTTGTATTCTGTTGAGGGAAATGGTTTTCAATATCGGAATCCGTTAGACTATTCTGTGTAGTGCTATCTGATAAAAAGTTGTTATTGGTTTGATTAAATTGAGAATTTTTTAAATCTTTTTCTAGTGAGCTTAAAGTATCTAAAGCTTCTTTATAGGCCTCTACTAAGGTATCTCCAATTTTTTCATTGCTTTCAACATGATTAAGAATGCCCTTTCGAAGTTCAATGATTTCCTTTTGTAGTTCCTTAAGTTCTTCGATGGAGAGGGTCTTTTCCTTGATTTGAGTTTCCTCTATCTTGTGAATGATAGAGGAAACTTTGTTTTGGAGTTCTGTTTTAACTTCGTGTTGCTCTAAATCTTCTTTGAGTTCTGCCCTTAGTTTATCAAGGTTAGGCAGGTCTTTAGAATCAATAGAGTCTCGGCCAAGAGCATCTATTTTGGCTAGACTATTTTTGATTTGGTTAAGCAACTCTTGATGTTCGTTAAGTAATCTTTTTTTTTCATTTGTGAGATCTTTTTTGTTTTGAAAAGATTTTGTATCTTTTATTTTGTCTAGGATGTTTCTGATTTGTGTGTTCAAATCTTTTAAGTATTTAAAGGTAAGTTCTAAGTTTTCATTAAATAAATTTAGCGAAATTTTATTTGAATTTGAGTTGTTGAATAACGGTATATCGAGCGTATTGCCTGAAGAATGTTGAGTAGCTAAAAGTTCAAAGGGAGAGAATAATAGTCCCAAACCCAATGAGCACAGTAATGCTTCTCTGAAAAATTTACCCCATATTGGAATCATGAGTTTGCCCCCGTTATCTAAAGAGAGCAATGAAGGGGCCAAAGGATTTAAATCCTTAAGATCTGATTTCATCCTCATAGTATTCCGTAAGAATAAAGAGGGGGGGGCTTGATTTGAGCAGTAAATACTCAGTTCATGGAATGAAAACCTCTAGTTGTTAGACGAATTTTAAAAAAAATTATACAGGCATAGAAAGTAAATATAACTTATAGAAATAATAAGGTAATTATAACTTAGTCTCTGTATTCGTTCGGTTGTTAGGTTAACTTTTTATCATTAGTAGTGGTGCCTCTTGCCATTAAGGCTAAAAACCTTTAGGGTGAGCGCATCTTTTAAAGATGCGGGACTAGCTCAATTGGCTAGAGCGCCACCTTGCCAAGGTGGAGGTTGCGGGTTCGAGACCCGTGTCCCGCTCCATTTGGTATATTCCGGGCACCTCCTTTACATTTCGGTTCTTAACCTTTCGTAGTGGGTAAGTAGATCATCGTTCAGTGAAAACAGGCATTTAGTAATCTGAGTCCAAAGTTATTTTGATTTCTATACCCGTAACCCATCTTTTTTAAAAGCTTTGCTTTACTATTGAAGCCCTCC
>SXPJ01000063.1 GCA_005776395.1 Bdellovibrionales bacterium
CAAAACAGTAAATCCCCATACTTTATCGAAGTTTTAGCCCGCTCAGCCTGCTCATTAAATACTTACTATTTCAGATGTTGTGTAGAGCAGACTAAACCAAAAAAACTCTCAAAAAACACAGTATAGAGGGCCAGGTATTAATTTTATGATGCTTCATTCAAGAACTTGGCTATGAAAATGGGGTGTACAGCGACTTTTCTTGGAGCTGGTAGCCCCACTTTCATAGCCAAGTTCTTAAATGACTTCGTTTTTTACCATCTGCTGTGGCTTACCGAGAACTACTGAAAACTTAAGTCGCTAGTTTTTTTTTGTGGTAGTCTCTTCAAACTGTGGATTTACACAAAGCCTGGACACTTCAACTTTATGAAGACTATTTGCAGATTCTTTATGCTTATAAGATTAAGCTTAAAAAACCTGTAATTGAGATCCGTCCTTTAGGTAATCGTTGGGGCCAATGGGATCCAGAGACTAGAACCCTAACTTTCTCTAATCTCTTAATTGAAAAGCACTCATGGAATCTCGTTTTAGAAATCTTAAAACATGAGATAGCACACCAATATGTGACCGATATCTTTGGAAGCGACGAAAGCCATGGCCCCCTATTCAAAGAGGCTTGTGAGAAACTAGGGGTTGCAGATTGGGCGCGAAAGGCTGAATCGGAATTAAAAACCTTAAAGCCCCTTGGCGAAGTTCACAAAACAGAAGAGGAAAATCGACTACTCAATAGGGTAGAAAAACTTTTAGCCCTGGCCACTTCGACCAATGAACATGAAGCTCTTCAAGCCATGCAAAAAGTACAAGAGATTTATACAAAATACAATTTTGACCCTATTGAAAACAAAAAGAGAGCTCAATATATTTCGACAATTATTTTCACACAAAAGAAAAGACTCGAACGTTATCAGTATGTGATCTGTTCAATTTTAAGTGAACATTTTTTTGTGGAAGTGATTCATGCTTCTCTATATGAGGCAAAAAAAACAACTGAATACAAAGTCATAGAGCTTTTAGGAACCAAAGAAAATGTACAAATGGCGGAATATGTTTATCACTTCCTAATAAACCAAACTGAGATTTTCTGGAATGGTTACAAAAAAGAGCGGAATAAAAACCCCAGAGCTAGGAGATCTTTCTGTTTGGGAGTTGTGAGTGGTTTTCGAGACAAACTAGATAAGCATCGAGATCAACTGATAAGATCAGATATTGCAATGGCTTTAGTTGTTAAACAAGATAAAGAGCTTGAAGGATTTGTGAAGACTCGTTATCCACGACTCGTAAAAATTCATCATGGAGCCAGGGTTCACGAAGCTCTTCACTACAATGCTGGAAAAAGCCGAGGGGCTAGTCTTATTCTTCATAAAGGAGTGTCACAAGCAGCTCAATCCTTAGGAAGATTACTTAAGTCGAAAAACTAAGTTATATTAAAAAAATATAAGATCGCAAACTACCCACATTACCAAAATCAATCCTAATAAAAACTTCAAGAGTGTTGATACAGCCACTCCAAGAGTCGCCCCTACCCCAGCCTTAGCGCCTTCAGCAACAGATCGACTAGCGACTAAAATTTCACCTATAAAAACTCCAATTAAAGGCCCTAGAATTAAACCTGCTGGAGCAAAGAAGATCCCCACAATGCTACCCACCCCTAACCCTACCATCCCCTGCTTACTGGCCCCTCCCCATTTAGCCCCCGCAAGAGATCCCAATAGATCAAGACCTAAAGTAGCAAGCACCCCCAGCCCCACAACTCCAAGCGTCCACCCACTTAAATACCCGGGAAGCAAGATCTTATGAAGAACAACTCCAGCAAGAATAAGTAGAATCCCTGGCATAACAGGCAACAAAATCCCAATAAGCCCCAGGAGTAAAAACAGAACCAAAATAGTCCAAGCAATAATTTCTAACATGGATTAAGAGTTCTCAGGGTTAGGGTTAACGGTCAACTTTTTTAGGGCCTATCCCCTAGCTTTTAACCTCTTAATCCTTAACAAAACCAAAGTAGACAGAGCCATCTCAAACAGCTAAAGGTAAAGCCTCATGGAAAGCCTCAAGGACAAACTAAGCGCTAAAATCAAGGTTCCCAAACTTTCCGCACAGGAGTGGCTCAACACCCGTGAATCATGGCCTCTATTAGATGTTCGTTCGGAGGGGGAGTTTTTTGAGGGGCACATTCCAGGTTCTATTTCTGGAGCTATTTTAAATAACGAAGAACGTCACCAGGTGGGACTTACCTACAAACTTAAGGGGCAGGAGGCCGCAATAGCTTTAGGACTTTCTTTGATTGAAAGCCAACGTGAACAAAGAATTAAGCAATGGCTAAAACATTTCCCCTCCTCAGTGGCAGTGACCTGTTGGCGAGGGGGGCTAAGATCTCGTTTTGCCTCGGGATGGTTAGAAGAGATTGCGGAAAACAAACTTAAAATCGTTCAGATAATGGGTGGATACAAAGCCATTCGTCGGCAACTATTAAGCATAATCAATACTCCAAAATCGATGTGGGTTATCGGCGGTATGACCGGCTCAGGAAAAACAATATTACTAAAAGAGATGATGCAAGAGGGGAAGCTTCCCAAGGAACAAATTATAGATTTAGAGGGGCTCGCTAACCATCGAGGAAGCTCTTTTGGAAATATCATTTCTGAATTCGGAGAAAAATCAGAACAGCCCCGACAACAAACTTTTGAGAACCATATGGGGCTTCAACTTTTTCATGCTAAAGGACCTATCATATTAGAAAATGAAAGCACTCTTATCGGAAAGGTTTTCATCCCCCCCATTTTTAGAGCTCACATGAAACTTGCCCCTCTAGTTATTCTAGAAACTCCACTAGTCGATAGAGTCGCAGCTATTTTTGAAGAATATGTAAGAGCCCCTTTGGAGGCCAAATGCTCTCAAGAAAAACTTTGGCTCACTCTATCAGAAAACTTGAAGGTCCTGGAACGACGTCTAGGGGGCAAAGAAACAGCCGAAGGATTAAAACTGCTTAACGATGGATTTAAAGATCCCTTAAATCTCGAAAGACAAACGCCATGGATTCAACTCCTTCTTACTAGATATTATGATAAAGCTTATGCTCGCTCGCTAGAAACCTCGAAACAAACTGTGGTATTTCATGGAAATAAAATTGAAATTAAGCAATGGCTTAAAGAGCAAGTTTCAAAGAGGATGTAATGGATTCACAAGATAATATTCGTCTAACTCAGACCGTAAAAAAAGGGGGTTGTGCCGCTAAATTGCCTGCAGGGGAATTAAAAGAGGTATTGGCCGGACTCAAATCTTTTCGTCCTACGGAACTTTTTGTGGGGCACGAAACCATGGATGATGCCTGTCTTTGGGATCTTAAAGATGGCAGATACTTAGTTCAAACCTTGGATTTTTTCACCCCCATTGTCGATGATCCCTTCGACTTTGGAGCTATTGCCGCAGCCAATGCCATTAGCGATGTTTATGCGATGGGGGGGAAACCTGCCACGGCCATGACAATACTCGCATTTCCTGGAAGCCAACTAAGTTTAAATTTAATTCGCCCTTTAATGGATGGAGCTCTTTCAATTTTATCGAAAGCGGAAGTTGCTTTAGCAGGCGGCCACACAATCGATGATGAAACCCTAAAACTTGGGTTCTCAGTCTCCGGTTTCGTAGAAAAAAAGAGAGCTTGGACCAATGCTGGGGCTAAATCCGGAGATGTTCTGATTCTAACTAAAGCTCTTGGAACAGGAACTATCACCGCAGCGCTAAAAAAAGATGGGGCTCAAGAATCATGGATACGAAATGCTATCGCCAGTATGACAACCCTTAATAATGTCACAGATGCACTAAGAGAGATTGAAGTTCACAGCGCTACTGACATCACTGGATTTGGATTAGCAGGTCATGCGCTCCAAATGGCAGAGGCGAGCGGCTGTACTTTTACCATTAATTTAAATGCTCTCCCTTTTCTAGAGGGGGCCCAGGAGTGCTTACAGGCCGGTTTTCTTACCCGGGCCCACACCACAAATGCTAACTACACCCTAAATAAAATTAGTTGGAATAGTTCAAATACGACTAAAGACTTGTGGCCAGACTGGAAGAAAAAGATTGTTTTTGATCCTCAAACATCTGGGGGACTTCTTCTTTCGGTTCCAGAAACACAAGCTGAAAAAGCTTTGCAAATTATTCAGAACTCAGGTTTTCATAGCGCAACCCAAATTGGAAAAATTAATTCTAAAACAAACTCCAGTTTTTTAGAGTTTACTGCCATTCTTCATAAACGTGCCTTATAGGAAAGTTTCTATTTTTATTTGGATTGTTTCTGAATTAGAAATGCAATTGTGCTGCCGAATACTTTTACGCATGCACATCTTGTATACAGATGACTAACTTTTCACCCAAAAAAATCCTAATAAGATTTTCAAGTAAAACACTTCAAGAAATTGAGAAGTTAACTAGCTGAAAAACTTTTTTACAATCTTATTAGCCTGAAAGTGACAATAAAGGAGGGCCTTCGGCCGGCATCTGAAACGTTCAGCGGCTACGCCGCTTCACTAAAAGCCTGAAGATTGTCGCAAATTTTGGAGTAGATTTCCTCGCGGAC
>SXPJ01000064.1 GCA_005776395.1 Bdellovibrionales bacterium
TCAATCCTCTGCTCTACCGACTGAGCGACCTGGGCACCGATTATGAAGCCTTGGAAGTTACCTTCGACTGCGTTAGTGGTCAAGAGACGTTATTAAGGTTGTTTCTGCATAAAGGTTAAAAACTTTTGAACGGCTCTGGCGCGGTGGCTAATTCTAGATTTTTCATCTGGGGATGCCTCCCCCAATGTTTTCCCAAGCTCAGTAGAGTAAAAAATAGGATCATAGCCAAACCCATGGCCCCCTTTGGGTTCCGAAGAGATGCAACCCTCTGTCGTAGCCTCAAAAAACTGAGGCTCATTAACCCCATCATAGTAACAAAGAACACAACGAAATCGGGCTAAAGGCTTAGACTTTAAACTGTCACCCAATTCAGAATATAAGAAATCCCACCGGGAGGACCAACTTAAATTGTCCCCGCCATAAATAGCAGAATCCACCCCTGGGGCTCCATTCAAAACATCAACCTCAAGTCCAGAATCATCTGAAAGGACTGGCCTACAAAACATATTGAAGTAACCTTGGGCTTTTTTTAATGCATTTTCTCGGTAGGTTCTTCCATCTTCGACAACGGCTAAGATATTGGCAGGTAATGAATCACACTGAAACAAAGGCTTCAAAAGCTCGCTAAACTCTTTCAACTTACCTTGATTAGAGGTGGCTACTAAAAGAGAAGTCAAATTTCCAAAACCCTCTTTTGTATCTCTAAAAGCTCCTGAATCCCTTTTTTCCCAAGATCAATCAGGCTTTGCAACGCCTCATCTTCAAAGGGAACCCCCTCAGCGGTGCCTTGAACTTCAATGAATCGATTGGAGCTAGTTCTCACGATATTCATATCCACTTCAGCATCTTTATCTTCTTCGTAATTTAAATCTAAATAAGGAACTCCCTTAACCATCCCCACAGAAACAGCTGCAACACCCATTTTTACAAGCGGAACTAAACTAGGAGCCTTGAGTTGAATTTTTTTAATCGCCAATATTACCGCTACATAGGCCCCAGTAATCGATGCGGTACGAGTGCCACCGTCGGCATCCACCACATCACAGTCGACTAGAATAGAACGGTCTCCAAGCTGCCCCAGATCAATACAGGTTCTAAGAGATCTTCCAATGAGTCTTTGTATTTCATGGGTTCTCCCACCCACCTTTTGTCTTTCTCTATGAACTCTTTGGCTGCTACTTCCGGGCAACATCGAATACTCGGCAGTGAGCCATCCCTTACCGGATCCCTTTAAAAAACCGGGAACACTTTCCTCAACCATCGCACTGCAAATAACTTTAGTTCCCCCCATTTCAATTAAACAAGAGCCTGTAGCGTGAGATAAAAAATTTGGTGTTATCTTCACGGGCCTTAATTGATTGGGTTGTCGTCCATCATTTCGAGTCATAAAGTTTTTACTTTCTTTTTCGTGTTGCAAAATCAATTATGCCTGAGCTTATAGCACTGGCGATTCTTTTTAGATAGCCTTCCCTAGTAAGATTTTTAGCCTCTTCATAATGGGTTACATACCCAATTTCCACCAAAACTGCTGGCATATTGGTCCCATGTAAAACAGTGAAGGGGGCCTGTCGCACTCCGCGAGCATTTGAACTAATTTTCTGGGACACCGAAGAATACATCGCCTCCGCCAACTGACTGCTCTCAGCCACGTGATATTGAGTAGTGGCATCGGACAAGATTGAAATCACTTGAGCACTAATAGGAGTAGGCGGAGCCTGGTTTTCAAGTCTGGCTAATTTACTTGCCTCTTCATCAGTAGCTTCGGGGCTAAGAAAATAAACCTCAAAGCCTTTAGCTCTCAAGACAGGAGAGGAGTTGGCGTGGATACTAACAAATAGGTCTGCTCCCCATAGATTTGCAAGCTTCGCTCTTTCTTTTAAAGAAATAAATTCATCTTCATCTCGGCTGAGCTTAACTTCAATCGAGACCCCTTGAAGTTTTGAATATTTTTCGATTTCTCGTCGAATAAATCTTGAGACTTTCAAACAAATTTCCTTCTCTAAAATCCCATGTAGCCCTTTGGCACCCAGATCCCTTCCGCCATGTCCAGGATCCACTACAACACGAATTTTTCTCTCCCCTTGATTAGCTAAAACTCCTGAAGCTGTTTGTCCCGAATTCTTAGCTGAGTCAAAAACAGAACCAGGAAAATTTACTCCCTGAGTAAGATCTTGCTTCTCTTTGTCCCCCTCGATTGAATTAGAGCTATCAATTGCGCTCACAAAAAACTCATCATCAATATTTTTTTGAATATTCTTTTGCAAAACAGTTTTTGCTTTAGCAAAACCCGGGGAAGATAAGCCCCCAAAACCAAAAAGAATATGCACGGCAACAAGGATTTTTAATTTTTTCATGTTACACTTAATTAACCTTCTTAAGTTCTTCGAAAGATAAATCCAGACCCTCGGTGTTAATAAAATGCAATTATTCCTACTAAGCTTTTTGTGCTTTTACAGTGCTTTGTTATTAGGGTTAACCACGAGCGCTGGAAGAAATGAGGTCGTAAGATCTTATTCTAACACACCTCTTAGGGTACTTCTAGACAAGGGTCAGCAAGAACTTAGAATCAAGTCAGCTCTTAATTTAATTTATGTCAAAGAGGTGGATCAAGAACTGTGGACAAAATTCACAGGACAGGTGGTCATTAAAATATCGCGAAGCAAAAAAAACATTACGATTAATGGAAATCTCTTTAAGAGCTCAGCTATTTATCTAAGGGGCGGCCCCCAACATACCGATCCCATTCAATATGCCTCCGGTTTTTATCGCGGAGCTCTAAAAGTAACCCTTACTCCAGAGGGATTACTTATGACTAACATCATTCCTTTAGAGAGCTACCTCTACGGGCAGATTGCCGGGGAGATGAACCCGAGCTGGGAGATGGAGGCCTTGAAAGCTCAAGTCGTTGCGGCCCGTACTTACGCGATGTACATGATCAAACATCCTAAACATCCTCTCTATGATCTTGAAAAAGGAACAGGTGATCAGGTTTATTTGGGGGCCCAAAGCGAGGCTGTAAGAATAAAAATAGCAGTGGAATCCACTCGAGATCAAGTTGTTACAAAGGGAAGTTTGCCGATTAAAACCTACTACCACTCTCGTTGTGGTGGATTTACCGAATCGGCGAAACTTGTTTGGAACAATTCAGAAAAGTACAACCGCACCAGCGTTCCTTGCCAGTACTGTCAGAAATTTCCTTATCTATGGAAAACAAGTGTAAAAGCCCATGAAATTTTTAAAGTATTAAAGATTCCTCTCGAAAAACTAAAACCCTTTAAGATTTCAATAGCCAATAAAAGCTCTACTGGAAGAGTTAAAGAAATTGCTATAGAAACCGACCACGAAAAACACTCCATTAATTCTGAAGTCCTTCGTCATCTTCTAGGCTATGCCAACGTAAAAAGCACACGATTCGACCTGAAAATTAATGAAGATGAAATCCAATTTCAAGGAACGGGTGCCGGCCATGGAGTCGGAATGTGCCAATGGGGCGCTCAGTTTTTAGCTAAGAATGGGAAGTCTTATAGAGAAATCTTGGCCCATTATTATCCCTCTTATAAAATTGAGAGTGCCCAACCCTATTTTTAATACCTGGCCCTCTATACTGTGTTTTTTGAGAGTTTTTTTGGTCTTGTTTGCCTTACAGGCCATTTAAATTCTTGGGATATTTTGGCAAACAAAGCGTCACCTAAACTCAAAACAGTAAATCCCCATACTTTATCGAA
>SXPJ01000065.1 GCA_005776395.1 Bdellovibrionales bacterium
ATTAACAGGGCTATCAAAGGACTCAAATGGCAGGCTTACGGCTACAAAGACATGGATTATTTCAAACTTAAAATCCTCCAAAAATGCGGTTACCTAAACTATCGAAATCTCACTCTCACCCACTTTTAAGGGAAAGAGACGACCCTTTGTCTAAGCCATTGACACCTGCTTAAAAAAGCATCGTTTTTCACGATTGAATACAAGTAAAAAATCATTACTTTCAACACCTTAATAAGGGCACGGCAGTTGCAGTATACAAAGTGTGACCGATTAAATTTATGAACTACACAACTCTAAAACTACTTCTTCTGGTGAATTTTATTCTGCTTTTACCATGGACTTTAAAAGCTGAATCAACCCCTGAGATTAAATTTAATAAACTTAGAGAAATGTACTCTTTCTATTATTTGCCTTTCAATATTCACTTTAAAATTGGAGCTCAAGTAGACGATGTTTTTCCTGTCGTTTCAGATAATTTAGGAGCCTTATCTAAGGTAGTAAATCCAGAGGATATAAAAAAGATTGAAAAAGAGTGGCAGGCGGTCCGAGAAACATGGAAAAAGAAGTCCTTATTCTTATCAACCCCTGTAGAAACTGGGAAAAAAGTAAAAATTTCACAACACCTAATCAGCCATAAAATCGGAATCAACCGAAGCGCTATCGATAATTTAAGTTTTGCCAACAAATTAATTCTTCAACAAAGCTTACAGGAAAAATCCCCTGAAGTGCAGGCTAATGTCACTCAATTATTCTTCTTGAAATCTTTCATGGAAGAAAGTGACAAAAAAAACTTCAACTTTTTTATTTTCTCCCCTAGCTGGTGTGCTAGTTCTCAAGAGTACAGAGCAATTTTCGAAACCTATTTTAAAAAATTCTCAAATCCTAACCTAACTCTTCATTCCGTAGTTATTGAAGATCCCCAGGAAAACATTTTTGACTCAAAGGTCTTTAAAGAATTATTTCCTCATACTAAAGCCTACTCACATGAAATAGTTCCTCGCTTTTTAGCTTTTGAACACAAAGATGGAAAAGCCATCTTATATGAAGAGGGTGAAGCTTTAGCCGTCCTTTATGAAAATTACTTTAAAAAGCATCAAGGCTTTTTAAACAAACTCGTGACCAGTTTACTACCAGAAATAGTGAACCTAAATAAAAACTCCTTATTCTCTCCCTCGATCGCAAATCTCCCAAAAGAGACAGAATAGCCTTCGTAGATAAGTAAGTCTGTGCTTCCAAAGTGCTCGATATTTTTTTTCAGTTATTGAGTCAAAAGACCCAAAGGAAAACGAACTTTAGCTAAAACTGCAGCTTTATTTGAATTAAAAGGGGCCATTAATCCCTCTATACCTACAAGACTCCACCCTAGACCAATACCTGTGAGCAAGATCTCATTTTGTGTGGATAAAACTTTTCCCTGCACCCACAATCCAGAAGAAATATTGAGCCACTCCCCCTCAATTCCGCCACCAAAACCAAAATCGGAAAACTTTCCAAGATCAATACCTAAGGACATAACAGTCGTATCCTGCATCCATAAATTACCAATTCTCATTCGAGAAAAAACCAGAGAATCTTCTCTTTTAAGTGAAATGCCCAAATCCAGATCAAGATCCCATGAATTTTTTGAAGGCATTAAAGTGCCCTGACTAACAGGGTTAGTAAGAGCAGCTTGAAGTGACAAGGTTAATAGAAATCCTAAAAACAGAATTTTATAATTATTCTTCATAAAAAAATCCCCTCGTTATTTCTGTGTTTTACACGATAACGAGGGGAAAAGAAAATTTTATGGGTTTTCATTATCTCGGCAACCGGTCAAACCACTGGTTGTGGCTTTACAAACATAGGCTTTTCTTAAAGCACCATATAGAAAGTGATCATTACGTAAGACGACTACATAGTCTTTACCCACTGAGGTAGCCATACCATAGGTACATCCAGTCATTGAAACTACGCTAGCCAAAAGACCTGTCAAAACAATCAATTTAAGAAAATGTTTCATGAGCTAGCTCCTTAGTTGCCCCAAGAATGTTAATAGGAGTTTTAATTTTAACATAACCTATCTTTATGCGCTACAAACTTTAAATGCAGGCATCTTTTCCATCTCTTTTCTAAAACGAGTAAAAAAGAAAAATTTATGGACTTTCATCATTTCGGCATCCAGTCAAACCACTGGTTGTGGCTTTACAAACATAGGCTTTTCTTAAAGCCCCAAATAGAAAGCCATCCTGACGTAATACGACTACATAGTCTTTGCCCACTGAGGTAGCCATACCATAGGCACATCCTGTCATTGAAACTACGCTAGCCAAAAGACATGTCAAAACCATCAATTTTAAAAAACGTTTCATGAGATCGCTCCTTAGTTGCCACACAAATGTTAATAGGAGTTTTAATTTTAACAAAACCTATCTTTATGCGCTACAAACTTTAAATGAAGAAACTTTATAGATAAAACCTTTCGCCGCGTAACGTCACCCTTAATTCAAACCCTTAAAACTTAAAAAATATTAACTCTCGGATTAAAAGGCTCCGACTTAATCTTCTCCGCAGCTTCCAAATAGGATTGAGGCATCTCTTTTGGAATCTTAATTTGAATTTCAACAAATTGGTCCCCTTTTTGACCGTTCTTTGTTGAACGAATCCCTTTATTCGACAACTTCAATCTCTGCCCACTTGAGACCCCTCGCGGAATTTTCAAATGAACATTCCCAGTTAGAGTCGGAACTTCAACCTCAGTTCCCAAAACCACTTCCGAAAATGTCACTGGCAATTTGAGAATAATGTCGTTTTTCTCCCGAATGAAAAAGGGATGAGATAAAATTTCTATATTTAAAATAAGATCTCCATTGCCCCCCCCCAGGGTCCCTTTTTCTCCCTGTCCTAATAGCTTAATTTTAGTTCCGGAGTCGACCCCTTCAGGAATTTTTACAGCCAACTTTTTCCCATCTTCTACTTCAATGAGCTTCTCTCCCCCTTGAGCAGCCTCAATAAGGGAAATTAACAATTTAGCCTCACGATCCTGACCTCTCTGAGGAAATCCTCTTCCAAAAGGCCCTGCCCCCCCTCTACGTCGATTGGTACGTCCTCCTCCCAACCCTCCAGAGTTGAAAATCTCTTCAAAAAGGTCCCCTAGCCCCAAATCGGTAAAGTCCTGTGGCCCCATTCCAGGCCCCCCGCCCCAACCCGCTCCCCCAGCTCCTCGTGCTCTCTGAGCAAATGGATTGGCCCCCAGGGCTCTCATTTGATCATATTGCTGACGCTTCTTAGAATCCTTTAAAACCTCATAAGCTAAATTAACCTCTTTAAATTTTTGCTCCGCAACTTTGTCATTCGGATTCACATCTGGATGGTATTTTTTAGCGAACCTCAAAAAAGCTTTTCGAATTTCAGACTCATTAGCAGTCTTTTTCACTCCTAAAACCTCATAAAGATCTTTATCCATATCTAGCCTCACACTCGTCTTCTAAACTCTGCACAACTTTATTGCTTCTTAAAAAACTTTTTTTTACTCTAAGGACATGCAAACAATTAATACACTTTTTACACTTACTTATATATTAATCACGATTATCATTCCGACAAGGGATGAAGCAGAAAAACCGAATATCGCAAAGACCTATTCCTCATTAAACAGTGAAAAATAGCCTCCCATAATAAAGAGCAAAAAAAGAGAAAGGGTTTCTTCTTTTTAAGAAGAAACCCCTTAAATTTGGCTGTAGGGTATGTTTTTTTGTTAATCTAGCTGTTTAACTAATGTTGAATTCTAAGTTGCGTCTGTATTTGATTATCAAGATGCTAATTCTAAGTTGTTTTCTAGTTGTTTATCCCTGCCATTTCTTTTATATCGGGTTTATCTCTCTTGCTATTTAGATAATGCAGGGGATATGCCACTGAATATCAAGCTCAATAAGGCCTGAAATTAGAATCACAGATGTCACAATTCCAACACCCCATCGCTCTTAAAAAAATAACCTATTAATTTTAAATACTTTCAATGTCGCAAAAGCTCACACTAAATTGAAGGCTAAGTGAATACAATTAGATCAGTAGCTAAGGTGTACAAATAAATGACAAGTTAACCTCGGAATTCAAGGTAAGCAGAAAGTCCAAAGTCATGAAATCCAATATAGGTACGATTAAAGGAAAAACCATAGAAGCCTTTAAGAACCAAATTAACCATTTGGCTTATCTCAATAGCATATCCCGCTCCGACCTTTAACCACACCCCGCTGAAATCGGAAGCAGAGGGAGGTTCGTCAATTGGAAAATCTGCAATGCCGACACCTAGGGAGTACTGAAGAGCTCCAAAAAATCTAAAGTCCCTATAGAGATACTCAAACACTCCAGCAATATCAACTAAACGTGCAGTACCCGATTTAACTAAGTTAGCCTCAACTGTATTTTGGCTTCCTGAAAGTTGAGTACCTCCAACCTCTAAACCCAGCGTCAACTCTCGATTCAAAAAGAAATTTATGAATCCCCCCCCCTGAAGACCCATCCCTTGAAATAAAGCCTCCTCATAACTAGAGGATAAGATCCCGTAGTTACCTCCACCGTAGATCCCATAAACAAAACTTGACTCCCTTTTTAAAACGGCCATTTCATCTTCGGGAATTCGTCTTTTTTTATTTAAACTCTTCTCTTTTTTTGAACTAACTTTTTTGCTTTTTTTACTCTCGTTATCCTCTTTATTATCTTCAATCACATTACTTTTTATAGCTCTCTCATCAATCCAACCTTGCTCGATCCCATTTACCAGTTCGACCTCAATCTTCACCCAATTCCCACTGACTTCACCTAACATACTCAAAAGGGTTCCCTTAGGAAGCCTTCCGATAATTTCCGCATCCTCTTGAGGGCCACGTAATAAATTGGTTTCAGTCGCTAACTCAGCAGCACTGCCTCCGAAAAACTCTTCCGCCAAGATAGGACTACAATTTAAAACAAGAACAAAAATTAGAATTAAATTCGAGAGAACTTGGCTACGAATTCGATGTGTCGAGTATGAGGAAACATATCGATAGGCTGAAGCTCTTCGAAATGAAATTGGTCTTTTAAGCACTGCACATCTTGAGAGAAGCTTTGAACTGAGCATGAGATGTAGATAATACTTTTAAGTTGTTTATGTAATAAATGGGTCAAGGCCCCCGATAGACCGCTCCGCGGGGGATCCACTATAAGTGTATCATAGTGGCCCTTAAACTCAGATGGTAATTTTCTAGCAGTCGAATGGCCTACCACATCACAAATAAAAGCAGTTGAGGATTTTTCAGAACTCAATCCAAGCTTCTCTCTTTTCCATTTAGCCTGTGAAATAACTGACTCATTAGAATCGATGGCAATGATATTTTTCACTAAATTCTGATAGGCAAAGGTAAGATTCCCATCTCCACAAAATAATTCTAAAACCTTTTTAGACTGGGATCTGCCTACATAGTCTGCTACGCATTTTTGCAACCTGGAATTCTGTTCTTCATTGATCTGTTTAAAGCCCTCGATTCCATGAGCTGCATTTGTTACCTGTTTTACTTCTCCACTCTCAGCAATATAAAGTTCTATTTTTTGAGTCTGTTCCTGTTTTGAAATTCCGGAGGCTCTAAGTTTCTTAATAGCTTCATTAAGCATGGGTTTAGCAATCTTACACTCTTCAATGTCCACTAAATCGTGACTCTTCTTTTTAAAAAAACCCAAACTTCCACTACCCATTCTTAACTGAATTCTATTTCTATAGTTAAGTGACTGCTCAGCTCCTATTATCGGCAATATTTTTTGGGGAGTTAGAGTTCCCCTCTCCATCGCGTGTTCTATAACTTTCTGTTTTCCTTTAAGTTGATCAGCGTAATTCCAATGAAGCCAATCACATCCACCACATTGTTGAAAATAGGCACAAGGGGGTTCGACTCGTTCTAAAGAAGGGGTAATAACTTCCACCAGATCACACTCAAAATATTTTTTATCCTGAGAACGAACTAAAACTTTAACCTTATCTCCAGGAAGAGCTCTGGGAACAAAATAAATATTGCCATCAGAATCGACACCCACCCCTTCACCCAAGACACTGATTCTAGAAATTTCAATAATTTTATTCACTAGTACCCACCTTACACATCTCTATTACCTTGAAAGCTATCGCTTGTGGAGATGGAACTTTTAAACGATCCTCTTCCTCATTAGATATTAAAAACTCACAGCCCCACGACTCAAGCACCAATTGATATTTCGTAAAAAGAGGATGCTCTTTTAAAGACAAGTTCATAGTAGGAATAAATAACAACGCCCCCCTTTTTCCTATCTGGCTCGAAATTAAAAGTGTGACCCCATTATCTGCTAAACCCAAAGCACTTTTTGAAATGGTATTTAGTGTTGCGGGCACAACTACTACTAAATCGTAATTTTCTAAATGTTCAACTTGAGCTTGAACTTCCGTTATCACCGGTTTTCCGCTTGCCCATTCAACCGGCAACTCAGTCATGAATTTAAGCACATCGGGAGTATAGAAGGCTGTAATATTGGCCTCGTGTCGCCTTAACTCTCTAATAATCTTAACGCTTTCGACACTGGCGATTCCACCACAAATAGCCACGGCGATTGTTTTATCTTTTAAGGCCTGAGACTTTGTTTTGACGCCTCGATCTTTTATTTTTGGCACCGAACAAGCCTTTATTTTATGGTTTTTTTTCATTTTTCTGTAGCTATTAGCCCCCACCTTTAAAGGATATAAAAATAAATCTCAATCTCTTTTTCCATTTTGATGCGGTTGGGGGAAAAGCGGCCCTTGGCGAAGCTTTCCTATTGTGACAGTCTTAGGGTTGTGCTAATACAGTCCACTCGCAGGTTTTTGAATAGATGTAGCTATAAGAAGGAGTACTTATGGGAGAAATTGTCCTTTACGCAAAAAAAAGTTGTACACAGTGTAAAAAGGCCAACGCGTTTTTAAATAAAAAGGGCGTTCATTACCAAGTAAAGGACATCGTGCATGAGCCACCCCCACGCTCTCTTCTTGAAAAAGTAATCAAAGCTGAAAACATTTATGCAAGCTTGAATCAGCGAAGCACGACTTATAAAGACAACCAACTCGGAAAAAGAAGAACCACTAAAAATGAAGCTATTCGTTTAATGCTTAAAGATCCCAATTTGATTAAACGACCTCTCATCATCAGAGATAACAAAGCTTATCAAGGTTTTGATGAGAAAAGCCTATTGGATTTTGTGACTCTTCAGGCTGCATTAGCGGCACCTGCAGTTGTAGTCCCTTCTGAAAATTCCGAGTCAATCTAATCTCATTAATTTAGAAATTAAAATAAAAGGAGCCTTTTTAAGGCTCCTTTTATTTTATATATTCATCCTCTTACAATCTTTTCTGCCTATTTTTTTTACAGTCTCAACTTAAGGTCTACAGATGGCTAACTCGATTGCGTTATTCAAGAGTATTCGACTTGAGAACAAAGGCTAAACTCTCGGTATCTTCATTGCACTCTTATTTAATCATAAAGGATAAGAGGGCATGGAAAATCTTAAAAAAGTCATTTTAAACCAAATAGATTATTTTCACTGGGAAGAACTAGATTCTCAGACCTACAAATTGCTCTACTATGATAACAAAGGTGAACGTAATGAAAGAACCATTTCTAAAACATTACTAGATAAGGCATTAAAAATATTTGATGGAAAAACTCATCTAATTAAGCGAACCAGTGGAGCCTACAGCCTCGCAACTCCATCTCAGCTTTTAATTTATCACAATCCTAATTTAGCTCCTTCTGCGCCTTTAAGCCTGGAATCTTTGAAAGTTAACGCTAAGTTTATTGATCTTGATAGAGACAAAAATGGAGCCATTACAAATAACAAACTTGTTGTCTATTTTAAAAATGTTCATCCCTCAATGTTTAGAACTATGGAAGACAAGCAAGACCCTTTCAAAAACCAATATTGGCTGGACTTAGGTCATCAAATTATTCCCATTACGGTTTTCGATTTTTTTAGAGATGACAAAGAAATGATTAAGGCTCTTTTTGTAAAGACCGAGGCTCTAAAACTCATTTCAAATCAAACAAAAGGGCAAAAAGAAGCACTCACGATCTATGCAGCTCCCGAAGCTGTACTCCGCGTTTCTCTACCTGAGGAGTCACAAGCGGTAATTGAACAACATACGATGACTCGATCCCTTACTAAACAAAACTTAAAACTCGAAATTCCAGAATTCCTTCGCTTTGGCCCTCCTCAACTTATTCCCACAGGCTCCCCCATGGATGTCCTCACTCACTATTTGAGAGTCTGTCACGACCCCCATTCTATAGCGATAAAGCAGTCATTTCTTTCGGTACTAGAAAAGCCTCATTCGGAGAGCAACTCTTGTTTAATGCCCTTTGGAGTATTCGAGAGAGCTTAAACCCCGATCTCATTTTTAATTTCTCTTAATCTTTCCATAGGTTATCCCTAAACCCACTAGATTTTAATGGTTTCTGGTGGCAATTTAGTTTATAAATCCCCCCCTATGATTACTTGTGAGAATCTTTCCCTCAGTTTTGGTGGAAGAAAATTATTTGAAGATGTTACTTTAAAGTTTGTGCCCGGGAACTGCTATGGGGTTATCGGAGCCAATGGAGCCGGGAAATCCACTTTCCTAAAAGTCCTGTCAGGTGTCATTGCCCCCACCCACGGAACTATCTCTATCACTCCGAGAGAAAGAATCGCGACTCTGAAACAAGACCACTTCATGTTTGATGAGGAAGAGGTTCTTCGTACCGTGATGATGGGGCACAATGAACTCATGGAAGTCATTAAAGAACGTGAAGCTATCTATGCAAAAGAGGACTTTACTGAAGAGGATGGCGATAAAGCTTCAGATCTTGAAACTCGTTTCACTGATCTAGAAGGTTGGGAAGCCGAATCCAACGCTGCAATATTACTTTCTGGATTAGGAATCTCCACGGACCTTCATAATAAAAAAATGCGAGAACTTGTCGATGGGGATAAGGTTAAGGTACTTCTTGCTCAAGTTCTTTTTGGAAAACCAGATATTTTGTTGCTAGATGAACCTACTAACCATTTGGATATTGATGCTATCGAGTGGCTTGAAGATTTCATCATGGCTTTTGAAAAAACTGTTATCGTTGTATCCCATGATCGCCACTTTCTAAACACCGTCTGCACCCACATGACCGATATCGATTTTGGCAAGATTACTTTATTCACAGGAAACTACGATTTTTGGTACGAATCAAGTCAACTAGCTCAGCGAATGCTTGAAGATAAAAACAAAAAGCTTGAAGAGAAGGTTCAGGATTTAAAAGCCTTCATCACTCGTTTCAGCGCTAACAAATCAAAATCTCGCCAAGCCACTTCACGCAGAAAACTATTGGACAAACTTACTCTAAATGATATCCGCCCCTCCTCGAGAAAATACCCCTTTTTCGGCTTCAAACCTAATCGGGAACCGGGCGATCAGATCTTAAAATGCGATAACTTATCCAAAACAGTCGATGGAGCTCTTTTCTTTAAGCAGGGTCATTTAACTGTGGATAAGGGTAATCGTATTTGTATCGTAGGAGAGAATGAGCTTGCTGTTTCAACTTTTTACAAAATTGTCGCAGGTGAACTAAAACCTGATACAGGTGACTATGCCTGGGGAATTACCACCTCTCAGGCCTATTTCCCCAAAGATAATGCCCTTTACTTTAACGACAAAAACACAACCCTTATTGATTGGATTCGCCAGTATTCGGAAGAAAAGGCTGAGACTTTCGTTCGCGGATTCTTAGGACGATTCCTTTTCTCTGGTGAGGATGCCACAAAAAAAGTAGGTGTCCTTTCAGGCGGAGAAAAGGTTCGATGCCTATTTGGAAAGATCGTTCTTACAGGAGCTAATATTCTGCTCCTAGATGGCCCCACTAATCACTTGGATCTTGAATCCATTACCTCTCTTAACAGTGCTTTAATGAGATTCCAGGGTGTCATTTTATTCTCTTCACATGATCACGAATTCAATCAAAGTTTAGCTAATCGAGTCGTCGAGATCACAGAGAATGGATTTGTTGATTATAGAATGACCTACGACGAATACTTAACTGAGAAAAAGAAGAAAAAATCTAAATAGCAGCTGTGATCAGTTGAGATACTATCGGCTGACTCGCCGATTCACCTTCAGAGATCCAAGAGACCTCTATAGCACTAACCAGTTAAATCAACTGACCGCGATTGTGAGGTTCACGGTAAAACCTAAACTTAACCTCCTGTTTTTTTATTGCTTTTAGTATCGCTTCAGGATGTCGCTCACATTCCAAGACCGTTTTCCAAGATGTGATCTGCCTTCCAATATGAAGATCACTATTCGCAATTTTAGGTAATGAACTATTTAATACCTCGGGAAAAAGTCGATCCCCACTGGCCACTTCCCAGGCGTCAAAAACATTGCTTAACTCTTCTCGTCGATTCCACAGATGATAAGTTTGTTTCTCTAGTTTTCCAGAAGCCACTGGATGGGCTGCAATGGAAACAGCCCCTTCATCTCGAATGGTCTTCGCAATTTCAGCAACATCCCCATCCGCACTAATATATTTATTAATTCCCAGAGCTAAAATATGAGCTGAGCGATGATTCGAAATAGAGTTCTTTGAGAGTTCGACACCTGGAATCACAACCATCCGATACATCTTCCAAGCTCGTTCTGCCTCACTTTTTAAAATTTCTAAATAGAGCGGAAAAATAGCGGTAGTAAGGCATAAACCTAGATGGCTTGCAGCTTTCCCAATTAGAGTGTGACTTTCCCCCACATGATCAGTAATCGCAATAGAGCCAAACCCCCGCTGTCCGTAAAGATCGATGAGTTCTGGAATTGTCAGTTTTCCATCACTGAAATTAGAATGAACATGAAAATCGGCTAACATCATGGATAAAGCGTAACCTAGAACTGTTTGAAGTTTGTTAGGGGCGGGTAAGGCTTCGGTCAAGAATTAGTGCTATAAGTACGGCTTTTGATCAAATCCTTAACGCAGAGATAAGGGGCTGTTTTCACCTTGATGAGTATAGATCTGATGAAACTTATAAAACAATCCACGTTTTTTAATTAAACTATGATAACTCCCCCACTCAACGAGTCTCCCCTGTTCCATAACA
Source organism: Bdellovibrionales bacterium (assembly GCA_005776395.1). Taxonomy (GTDB): domain Bacteria; phylum Bdellovibrionota; class FAC87; order UBA2466; family UBA2466; genus UBA2466. The sequence continues at coordinate 11,116 of SXPJ01000065.1, forward strand.
AGAATTGAATCACAAGACTGTAGGGTGGAGAGGCGATGAGCGATCACAATAGAGGTTCTACCTTTCAAGCCTTCTCGAATGGCAGACAACAGGTATCTTTCCGAAATCGGATCCACACTTGCAGTCGCTTCATCCAAAATCAGAACCCGTGGATTAAACACCCAGGTACGAGTAAAAGCGAGTAACTGCCTCTCCCCCAACGATAAATTGCTTCCCGCTTCAGCTAAGATCATCTCCAAAGCACCACGATTTTTAATTAGCTCCCAGAATCTTGTCTTTTTGCACTGCTCTTCCAGATAAGAGTCATCCCAACCTTTTTTACCCAACGTTAAATTATCTCTGATGGTGCCGCTAAATAGATAGACCTCTTGCTGAATCACTCCAATCTGTCGTCGAAGATCTAATCGATTCCAATCATTTAAATTTCTTCCACCAAATAGAATCTCTCCACTCTGGGGCTGGTAAAATCTCATCAACAACCGAATGATCGTTGATTTTCCACTGCCTGTAGCCCCTACGATCGCAAGAGATTTACCCGTTTCAACAGAAAAGCTAACGGAATCTAAAGCCAATGAATCTCGTCCTGAATAATGAAATGAAATACCATTGAATCTAATTGAGGTATCCACTAACAGCTCTTGTATTGACTCTTCCCCTTTATCAGTTTGAGACTCGTTAGGTTCTTCAAGAAGAGAAACCACACGTTCAGCCGCTACCATCGCAGACAAAAAGGTATTGTACTTTTCCACTAAATCCCGAATCGGTTGAAATAAATTCCTAATATAAGCAAAAAAAGTTACTAAAACTCCGAGAGTAATTCTGCCCTCAATAGCCCAGTATCCCCCCACTCCCATAAGACTAGCCATGGCGATTCCGTTTAGAATATTAGCGTAGGGTTGAACAGAGGCGTATATCTTAAGGGAGTTTAATTGCGCATCCATATGACGTTCAACAATGCCATGGAATTTATTTAACCTCGGTTCTTCAGCTCCTAAACGCTGAATTGTGCTGATAACCCCTATGTTTTCACCTAGAAATGAATTTACTTCAGCCAATCGAGCTCTGACCACTTTGTAACCCTTACTTAATTTGCTGCCGAATCTCCAAATAGTCCAAAAAACAATCGGAAAAGTTACAAGAACAACTAAGGCTAAAGCCCAATCCATCCAAAGCATTGAAACTATACTGCCTAAAATAATCATGACATCTAAAATCAAAACAGAAATAGAGGCCGTAAACAGTTCACTCAAAGACTTAATGTCGTTAATAACCCGAGTTAAGATTCGTCCAGTAGGATGAGAATCAAAATAGAAAATAGGCAAGGCGTGAATTTTCTCAAAAACCATCAAACGTAAATCATGAATAACTTTCTGACCCGTTCTTTGAATAACAAGCCCCTGGATCGTCTCTGTAATAGCCCTAAGAACAACTACAATTAAAAATCCAAATCCAACCTTAATAAGCCCTTGGCGGTTGCCCTCTGAAGAGATGGCTAAATCCACCCCTTTACCCAACAGTACTGGAGTTAAAATTTCGCAAAGAGTAGAGCCCAACACCAAACAAATACCGAGCGCAAATTCCCACTGCCTAGGCTTCAGCACAGGGGATAAGATCTCAACAACCTCCTTGAGGCCTCTTTTTTGAACACTCACTTTCTTCACAAAGGAACCTCCGGATCTATCAATCCCAATCGCTCCCGATCCAATTCTCTCTCGCTTTGGCTCCATAATTGCCGATAAAGCGGACTCACTTGAAGGAGATGGGTGTGATTCCCTCTTTCAACAATGCTTCCTTCGTCAAAAACCCAAACTTCATCCATCCGAGGCATGACTGATAAACGATGAGATGAAAATAGAACCGTGAGCTGTTCAAAATTCTCAAAAAAAGAATCTATAATTCTATTTTCAATCTCAACATCAACCGCAGAAAAGCAATCATCAAGCAATAAGACTTCAGGCTCTCGCAAAAAGGCCCGAACCAATGCCAGTCTCTGTTTTTGTCCCCCAGAAAGGTTAATTCCTCGTTCTCCTAAAACCGTGTTATATGCTTGCGGAAACTGTGAAATTTCAGTTGAAATTTGAGCCACCTCTGCAAATTTCTTGATTTGTTCCAGAGAAAACTCTTTCAGCCCCAACCCCATATTTACACTAATACTTTCACTAAAAAGAAAAATGCTTTGCTCAACCATAGCTATTTTTTTTCTTAACTGGTCAAGCGGAATGCTTGTAATATCTCTACCTTCAAAAAATAAAGAGCCTGGCTGGGGCTCGTAGAGCCTAAGCCATAGATTTAAAAATGTACTCTTTCCAGAACCTACTCGGCCTACCAAGCCTATTTTCTGTCCCCTGTTAACTCGGAAATTTTCAATACCTATCGCAAATGAATGTTTTTTCGTCCAATCAGAATAGTGAAAATCCAATTTTTTAATTTCTAATACCTTTTCGGAACCCGAAGGATTTTCCGAGGGGGCACAAAGTACACTTGCGACCTCTGGATAATTTAACACCTCATCAATTCTCCTCTGAGCTGCAAAGCCCTCGCGATGCATTGTAACAGCCCATCCGATCGCCTCCATAGGCCAGGACAACTGAACCACAAATCGTTGAAAAGCCACAAATGTACCCACCGTAATAGCACCACTTAAAACATCAAACCCTCCCAACAAAAGGATCAAAAAAGTTCCTAAATTGGTTAAAAGCCCAAGAGAGGGGGAAAAGAAAGCTTCCCACTTGGCAAGTTTGAATCCATAGACCTGATATCCCTCGCTTAAACTTCGAAACCGTTGAAGGGTCTCGTTTTCCAAAACCATGGACCGAATTAATCTAACTCCAATGAAACTCTCTTGGGCAAAACTACTAAGACCCGACATTTTTTTTTGAAGCTCTTCAAACAGTTTATCAATTTGAGATCCAATCTTTTTGGTAATCCATGGAACTAAGGGATAAAAAGCAAAAGCTAAAAGAGAAAGTTTGACTGACAAAAAGAGCATCGGAGGAATAATTAAAATCAGCATTAAAATTGCGTCTGCAGTTACTAAGATGCCTGGCCCCAAAGCCATTCGCACCGATTCTATATCATTGGTAGCCCTAGACATAAGATCCCCGGAGGTAACCCGCTGATGGTATTCTATAGGCAATTTTTGAAGATGCCCGTAGAGCTTTGTTCGAAGTTCTGAGGCCACTAGATGGGAAGTCCCCATGAGATAGATTCGCCACAAATAACGGCCGTAGGACTGTAGAACCATTAAAAATAGATAACCTACAGAGGCCCAAACTAGTTGTCTCACATCTTTAGGGGCAACTGCATCAATCGCAACTTTCACTAGCAGGGGCAACGATACGTTAATTAAATCCACTGCCCCTAGAGTTAAAAGCCCCAGCAAATAACGCCGAGAGTATCGTTTAATGTACCCCCAAAAAGGATATTCTCTGATTTTCTGAAAAATGTTTAAGTTATTCATATTTCAAGCCATTTTATCACAGAGAATCTTCGGGTTACCTTTGACTTTCTTAGATGAGCCCCCATACTTATTACAGAATGTTTCTGCCTATGAAGGGGGCGTCAATGAACTTAAATCAGTTCACCGTTAAAGCTCAAGAATCGGTCGTAGATGCTCAAAGCCTAGCCATTAAAAATAATCACCAAAGTGTCGAACTCGAACACCTGCTCTATACATTATTGAAACAGGATGACAGTCTTGTCACCCAATGTCTTGAAAAAGTTTCGCCCGGATTATCGAAAAAAGCTATCTCTGATATAGAGAAAGAGCTTAATCACAAAGCCCAGGTTCATGGGAATGTTCAAACCTACACCTCTGCTTTACTTCAAAAATTATTTGTTCAATCAGAGGAGGAATCTAAAGCTCTTAAAGATGACTTTATTAGTACAGAGCACCTTTTCTTAGCCCTGTTTTCCTTGAAGGATGGAGCCGCTTCCAATCTTTTTAAATCGTGGAATTTAACTCGAAATAATTTTTTAGAGGCTCTATCCAAGGTGAGAGGTTCACAGCGAGTGACGGATCAAAATCCCGAAGAAAAATATAATGCTCTCGAGAAATACACTCGTGATTTAACCAAATCTGCTATCAATGGGCGATTAGATCCTGTTATTGGAAGAGATAGTGAAATTAGACGGGTCATACAAGTTCTCTCAAGAAGGACCAAAAACAACCCGGTTTTGATCGGAGAACCCGGCGTAGGAAAAACAGCTATTGTCGAGGGGCTAGCTCAGAGAATCATCGCTAAAGACGTTCCTGACAGTCTAAAAGATAAACAACTATTATCTCTAGATTTAGGAGCTCTAGTGGCAGGGGCCAAATTCCGAGGTGAATTTGAGGATCGACTCAAAGCTGTACTGAAAGAGATCACAGAGGCTCAAGGTCGAGTTATTTTATTTATCGATGAGCTTCATACTGTAGTTGGGGCTGGAAAAGCGGAGGGAAGTCTTGATGCCTCTAACATGTTAAAACCTCAACTGGCTCGCGGAGAACTTCGATGTATCGGGGCCACAACTCTCGATGAGTATAGAATGCACATTGAGAAAGACTCGGCCTTGGAACGCAGATTCCAACAGGTATATGTGGGGGAACCTTCTATCGATAACACGATCTCTATTTTAAGAGGTCTTAAAGAAAAATATGAGGTTCACCATAAAATTCGTATTCAGGATTCTGCTTTAGTGGCTGCCGCCAAATTAAGCCATCGTTATATTACAAATCGCCAGCTGCCCGACAAAGCCATAGATCTGATCGATGAAGCCGCATCAAAACTAAAAATTGAGATCGATAGCCTTCCCACCGAAATCGATGAACTGGAAAGAGCCTTGATCCAGTTAGGCGTTGAAAAAGAGGCCCTCAAAAAAGATTCTGACCCCTCAGCTCTAAAAAGAAAAGCTGACATTGAAACTCAGATGCAAGGGTTACAGTCCAAATGCGACACCTTGAAGGTCCAGTGGAAGAGAGAAAAAGATCTCATCTTAAAATCCTCTAAAATTAAAGAGGAGATCGAAAAAACAAAAATCCTTATTGAACGAGCCGAACGAGAGGGAAACTTAGGTAAAGCCGCTGAACTCAAATATGGAACTCTCAATGAGTTAGAGAAAAAACTACAAGTTTCCAATACAACCCTCTCAGAACAATCTTGCGAAAAACGCATGTTAAAAGAGGAGGTCACCGAAGAGGATATAGCCGAGGTTGTAGCCAAGTGGACCGGAATTCCAGTTTCAAAAATGCTGGAATCGGAGAAACAAAAAATTCTTAGAATGGATGAGGAGCTCAGAAAAAGAGTGGTCGGTCAAGATGAGGCCACAACAGCTGTCTGTAATGCTGTTAAGCGAAGTCAAGCTGGGCTTCACGATCCCAAAAAGCCTATCGGAGCTTTTATGTTTTTAGGTCCTACTGGAGTGGGCAAAACTGAGACCGCCAAGGCTTTAGCCCAATTTTTATTTGATGATGAAGCCAATATGGTTCGAATTGACATGAGTGAGTTTATGGAAAAGCACTCAGTATCTCGGCTTGTAGGAGCCCCTCCTGGATACGTGGGATACGAAGAGGGGGGAGTTTTAACTGAAGCGGTGAGACGTCGCCCCTACTCGGTCGTATTATTTGATGAGGTAGAAAAAGCACACCCTGATGTTTTTAATATTCTTCTTCAAGTTCTAGATGATGGAATTCTCACTTCGAGCCAGGGAACTCAAGTGAACTTCAAAAATACGATTATTATTCTTACTTCAAACTTAGGAACCCTATATCTACAAACTGAGGATGAAATTTCCCAGAAAACAAGGGATAAAGTTATGCAGGAGGTCAGAGGCCATTTTCGGCCAGAGTTTTTAAATCGTTTGGATGACATTATACTGTTTCATCCTCTTACAAAACGAGAGATAACGCATATTGTCGACATTCAACTTAGCTCGGTAAAACAGTTGCTCGAAGCAAAAAACCTCAGTATGTTTGTTGACCAATCGGCCAAAGAAATTCTGGCTGAGCGGGGGTATGATCCCATTTATGGGGCCCGCCCTCTTAAGAGGCTTATCACAGAACTCATCCTCAATCCGTTATCTGAGAAGATATTGGCTGGGGATTTTAAAACTGGAGACTCATTACTTGCTGTGGGAAACACTCAGGGAGAAATTGAGTTTCAAAAAGATACCTTAGCCTCTACCAAAGTTGCGCGCAGATAAAGTTTTTTAAGGAGCTAAAATGTCAGACAACTCTACCAAACCCAAATTTAAAGTTTATTTTGTCTACTTAGGGATTGCCCTAACCGCAGCCATTTCAAGTGTTGCGCTCTATGCAGGGGGACAATTTGTTTATCAAAAATTTTCTAAAACTACTTCAGCAACCGTATTAGATAATCCGGCAGCAGCAGATACTAAGCCCGCGGTTTCAAACGGAGAGGCTGGAACTTCCCAACTAAGAAAAACCTCAGAAAGCTTTAGGGCTGTAGCTAAAAAAGTGGGCCCCTCCGTGGTTAATATTAAAGCGACCAAAAGTGCTCCTAAGAAAAATAAAATGAAATTGGACCCTAGAGGACGTAGAGGTATTCCTCCTCCAAATGAAGAGGAAGGAATGCCCCGAGATCCCTTCTTTGATTTTTTTGAAAAATTTGGCAGCCCCTTTCCATTTCAACAAGAGACCCC